>JANXLQ010000334.1 GCA_025355085.1 Rhodopila sp. | reverse complement strand
TCGGACCAGCAAAGACGTGGATGGCGCGCCTGCGCGCACCAGGAGACACCATCGCCGGTTTGCCAAAATGAGAACTGCTGAGGGGCAACGCCGACGGGGGATGAGGATGGAGGGAATCCGCCTCCCCCGTCAGTGCGAATTCTTAGCGGTTCATGCCCCGCACCGCTTCGACGACCGCTTTCGTCACTTCCTTTGTCGTCGCCGTCCCGCCGAGGTCCGGCGACAGGATGCCGGCGGCACAGACCTGCTCCACCGCGCGCATCAACAGGTCGGCGGCGGGTTTCTCGCCCAGATGTTCCAGCATCATCGCGCCGGTCCAAAAGGTCGCGATCGGGTTGGCGATGCCTTTGCCGACAATGTCGAACGCGCTGCCGTGGATCGGTTCGAACATCGACGGACTGCGGCGCTCCGGGTCGATATTGCCGGTGGGGGCGACCCCGAGGGAGCCCGCGAGCGCCGCCGCAAGATCCGAAAGAATGTCCGCATGCAGGTTGGTGGCGACAACGGTGTCGATGGTGCGGGGCTTGCGCACCATGCGCATGGTCATCGCATCGACCAGCTCCTTGTCCCAGGTCACATCCTTGTAATCATGGCTGACCAGTGCCGCTATCTCGTCCCAGAACACCATGCCGTGCCGCTGCGCGTTCGATTTTGTCACGACAGTCAAGTGCTTGCGCGGGCGGGACCGGGCGATGTCGAACGCGAAACGCATAATCCGCTCGACGCCGCGCCGGGTAAAAATCGCGGTTTCGGTGGCGACTTCCTCGGGCAGCCCGCGATGGGTGCGCCCGCCCTGGCCGGCGTATTCGCCTTCGGAGTTTTCCCGCACGATCACCCAGTCCAGATCGCCGATGCCGACATCGCGCAAGGGCGAGGTAACGCCGGGCAGGATGCGGGTCGGCCGCACGTTGGCGTATTGATCGAACCCCTGGCAGATTTGCAGCCGCAGGCCCCAGAGGGAGATGTGGTCGGGAATATTCGGGTCTCCGACAGCGCCGAAATAAATGGCATCGGCGGTGCGGAGCCATGCCAGGCCGTCGGCGGGCATGAACTCGCCATGCTTGCGGTACCAGTTCGATCCCCAGTCGTAGTGGTCCACGATCAGCTTAAACGTGCCGTCGCGGGAGGCGACCGCATCCAGCACTTCCAGCCCGGCGTCGATGACTTCCGGTCCAATGCCGTCGGCGGGGATAGAGGCGATACGGTAGCTGCGGGTCATGGGACGGTTCCTCGGCGGTCGATGATGCGGTTGGCACCGTTTCCTAGCGCGTGCCGGCGCGGGAACCAAGTCGTGTGTGCTACCGACACGCGGGAACAAGTCGTGCGCTACCGACACGCGGGAACAAGTCGTGCGCTACCGCCACGCGGGAACCAAGTGGTGCGCTACCGCCACGCGGGAACCAAGTCGTGTGCTACCGCCACGCGGGAACCAAGTCGTGTGCTACCGCCACGCGGGAACCAAGTCGTGGCGGACGGCGGTATGGTGTGTTATGGTGCGTGGTATGGTCGCTCTTCGCAAAAGCCCGCCTGCGCGTATGACAGTCGATGAGTTCCTGGCATGGGACGCCGAAGACCTCACCGGACAGTGCTGGCAGCTCGTCGATGGTGAGCCGGTATCGATGGCGCCAGCGGCCGAAGTTCATGGCGCAATCCAGATAGAACTTGGTTCACTGCTGCGAAATCACCTTCTGGCCACCGGAAGGCCATGCCGCGTCATCGGCGCACCGGGGATCGTGCCGCGCATTCGTGCCAACGAAAACTTCCGCATCCCTGACCTTGGCGTGACCTGCTCTCCGCCCTCGGGCGGCGTGATGCTGCCGGAGCCTGTGTTGCTGATCGAAATCCTGTCGCCGGGCAACGAAGCCGCGACGTGGTCGAACATCTGGACCTACACCACGATGCCCAGCGTGCAGGAAATCCTGGCCGTCCGCAGTTCCCGGATGGAAGTGGAACTGTTCCGCCGGGATGCCGAGGGAAACTGGCCTGACAGCCCGGTCATTATTCGGCCACCCGATCCGCTCGAACTCACCAGCATCGGATTCGTAACGCCGCTCACCGACCTGTATCGCACCGCCGGGTTGTCTCGGTAACCGGCTTACTCCGGTTCGATCGTCATCGCGCCCGGTTCGCCGCTCCCACTCATCGCGAACAGCTCGTCGGCGTCGATTGGGGTTGTCCGGTTCATAGCGGATAGCGCGGAGAACGTCATACGGCGCCATGCCCTGCGAACAGGTCAGAGTTGCCGCCGTCATTGTTGCAACGCGGCAAAGCGTCCTTACGTGAATTAGGCACCGCTCTTCACCGGTTGCTCATGAAAAGGGTTCACCCATGACTTTCGCCCTGCCGCACATTTTCCGCGACATCTTCGGCCCGTCCGTTCCGCACGACGAACACCTGCTCGCCGGCGCTGACGAGGCCTC
>JANXLQ010000332.1 GCA_025355085.1 Rhodopila sp. | reverse complement strand
GGCGCCGTTACATCGTCATGGTGCGCGAAGGCGCCGTTACATCGTCATGGTGCGCGAAGGCGCCGTTACATCGTCATGGTGCGCGAAGGCGCCGTTACATCGTCATGGTGCGCGAAGGCGCACCATCCATGTCTTTGTTTGGACGAACAAAAGACATGGATACCGACCGAAGCCTGTGCCCGGGCCTGACCTGGGTATTGGCATGACGGGTTGGATGGCAGGCTTTCGCCTGCCATGCCGAGAAGGGGCCGAACGGTCAAAACATTGGGCCGTTGGTATAAGGGCCTGTATATCCGCGGACGTTCCCTCATCGGTGCCGTGCCTGTGTCCAGCCGGCGTAAAGACCACGATTGCCGCACCCAGCCAGATCAGGGCGTTGGGCAGGGTCGTAGGGGCATGGACGTTCTTTCTCCCAGCAGGCTTCAGGCTGACAGACCCGCCGGGGATATGCGCCGCATCATGCAATGGGCACCGCGCCGGGTCACGACGCGGCCTATCGTTGTTCAAAACCGGAATTGGTTCTGTACCATAACAAATTTCGATTCGCACATGGAATCCTGCATCCGTCGTATCCCGGCCGCAGTGGCGATCAGGGCTTGCTCGGCGTCCAGTTATAGACCCGCTGGAGTGTCCCGCCCATCAGGGTTGCCCGCTCGCTGTCCGACAAACGATCCGTGACCCGAAACGCCTCCACCCCCTGCTCGTACGTCAACAACCCCACCGCTCGGGTCCAATCGGTTCCCCACAGACAGCGATCGAGACCGAAGGCGTCGAAAATGCGGCCGAGGGGATCCCACAGGTCATTATAGGGGAACGGCTGCTGCGACAGGGTGCAGGCACCGGTGATCTTCACCACGATGTTGTCGTAGGCCGCGAGCTTCAGCAGAGCGGGAAGGTCGGCAAACGGTGATGCCGGAACAGGAGGCTCGAACGGTTGCTGCAACCCGAGGTGGTCGATCACCAGTTTCGTGTCCGGGTTGCGGGCTGCCAGAAGCGCGGCCTGCTGCAGCCGTCCCCAGCACAGCAGGTTGACCGGCAGCGCGTGCCGGGCGGCGGCGGCCAGGACACGGTTGAGGCCAGGATCGGCGGCGTCGGTTGAAACGTCGTCGCGCATCATGATGCGGATAGCGACCGCGCCGTCAGTGGCAGCCCAGCCGGCGATCGTCTCGGCCACGCCGGGATCGGTTGGATCGACCGGTTTGATCAACGCGAAGCGGCCGGGATGGGCCGCGTGAACACCGATGGCGTAGCTGGCATCGTAGCGATACATCGTGAACGCCGACACCAACACCGCGCCATCGACCCCGGCCGCATCCATAGCGGCGATCATGTCCGCGCCCGTGACCTCCGATGGTCCATGCAGGACACCCGCCCAGGGGCGGTTCGGATTGTCATGCTCGTAGGCGTGAACCTGGGCGTCTATTGTCAACATGGTTTCCAACCCTTCGCCTAATCGGTGTTGTTGAACACCCGCCTGTTTCTATGTGTGCGGATATTGGCCAGCCCGGCGCTGCCGGAGCGGGACGTTACGCTGGCCTTTCCAGCGGTTCAAGGGCGGCGCCGATGATGGCAGGGCGACGGAATCAGCCGGGCATTGAGGAAAGCGGTAGCCGCACATGAGAGCCACCGTGTTCGACGGCCCTTCCCGCCAAGGCCACCCTGACGGCCAAATCAGATGGAGGCGCTCGCTTTTTTCTCCTTCTCAAACCGCGTTTGGTCAAATTTGGACCTGCTGGACACGTTTCCCGAGGCTTGCTACTCGTCAAGCTGGCCGGTCGCGTCACCAAAACGGTCGCAGACCAATGATAGATAGCAAGCAACTCCGCGCCAGCCCTGGAGGGGAGGACATGACAACAACGGCCCGAAGCTACTTCCATCGTGCCTCACCGCTGTCATTGCTCAACGATACGCTGGGTGGGGCATTGCATAAAGCCGCTGAACGTTGGCCGGACCAAGAGGCCGTGGTGGTCCGCGATCGGGGCGCCCGCCTCACTTTCGCCGAACTCAATCGCGAGGCCGATCGCCTCGCCACCGGCCTGATTGCCCTGGGACTGCAACCTGGCGACCGGGTCGGACTCTGGTCCCCTAACCGGATCGAGTGGGTACTGACACAATACGCCACCGCCAAGGCGGGTCTGATCCTGGTGAACATCAATCCGGGCTACTGCGCTGCGGAACTGGAATACGCACTGAACAAGGTGGAATGCCGTGCGTTGATTACATCGGACCAGTTCAGGACGACGCATTATATCGGGATATTACGTGAGTTGGCACCGGAACTGGAACATTGCGCGCCTGGCGCGCTGGCGGCCGCACGGCTGCCTCATCTGACCGTCGCCGTTCATTTCGCTGATACCGATGAACCCGGATATTTCCGGTTCAGCGACATTCAGGCGCTTGGCGGTCCGGCGGAACGGGCGCGGTTGGATGAACTGTCCGGGCTGCTGCAACCGGATGACCCGATCAATATCCAGTTCACTTCCGGTACCACAGGATCGCCGAAAGCCGCAACGCTGACCCATCGCGGGTTACTGAACAACGGGTATTTTCTGGGTCTGATGATGGGCGCCAGGCAAGGCGATCGGCTTGGGGTGCCATTTCCGCTGTATCATGTGGGCGGCATGGTGGCCGGCAGCATCCTGGGAGTCGCTCTGGGTGCGACAATTGTTTATCTGGGCGAGGCGTTTGATCCGCTGGCATCGCTCGAGACGATTCAGGCGGAACGGTGCACGCATTTCTGTGGTGTACCGACGGCACTGATCGCAATCCTCAACCACCCGGCGTTTCGCCGGTTCGACATGAGCAGTTTGCGCGGCGGATGGTCCGGCGGCTCTCCGGTGCCCAGCGATACCGCAAGGCGGGTGATGGACGATATGAACATGCGGGACTTCATCTGCCTCTATGGCATGACCGAACTGTCAGGCAGCAGCGCGCAAAACACCCCGGAAGATTCGTTCGAACAGCGTGTCGGCACCATCGGGCGGGTGCAGCCGCACATGGAAGTCAGGATCGCAGACACCGGCGGGCGAACGGTCCCGATCGGCACCCGGGGCGAACTCTGCTTCCGCGGCGTCATGGTCATGCGCGGTTACTGGGGCGACGAGGCGCGGACGCGCGAAACAATCTATGCGGCGGGCTGGTTGCACTCCGGCGATCTGGGCGTCATCGACGCGGACGGCTTCATCCGGATCACCGGACGCAGCAAGGACATGGTGATCCGTGGCGGCGAAAACATCTACCCGCGCGAGGTCGAGGAGTTCCTGTTCAAACATCCCGCCGTCGCCGACGCACAGGTATTTGGCGTGCCCGATGCTCACTGGGGCGAAGAACTCTGCGTCTGGATCAGGCTGAAGGATGGCGCCACCGCGACCGAGGAAGACATCCGGTCGTTCTGCCGCGGTCAGATCACGCATTTCAAAATTCCGCGTTATGTGCGGTTCGTGGATGAGTATCCGATGACTGTTACCGGAAAAGTGCAGAAATTCCTCATGCGGGAGATGATGTCGAGGGAACTCACGTCCACCGCCCTATTGCCAATATGAAACCCCTTGACGGGTTCGGGACCGAAGGATTCGGCTGCGAACCGTGCGCGTTCTGCCACGGCATCGGTTCCTCGTGCTGCCGAAGCCGTTTGTGCTCGATCGGCCTGCAAAGGCGTTGGGAGTCGCGATGGGGCAGTAACGATGTCCTCCCGGAATTGTCTTGCTCCGGAAGGACAGTCGTGCGGACTTACCGAGCCAGAGGGCGGTATTTGATGCGATGCGGTTCGGTCGCATCGGCGCCTAGGCGGCGGCGTTTATCTTCTTCGTAAGCCTGGAAGTTGCCTTCGAACCATTCGACGTGACTGTCGCCCTCGAACGCCAGAATATGGGTCGCGAGGCGATCCAGGAACCAGCGATCATGGCTGATGATAACCGCGCAACCTGCGAACTCGGCCAACGCTTCTTCCAGCGCCCGCAGTGTATCGACGTCGAGATCGTTCGTTGGTTCATCGAGCAGCAGTACATTGTGCTCGATTTTCAGCATCTTCGCGAGATGGACGCGGTTGCGCTCTCCGCCTGAAAGGATGCCGACCTTCTTCTGTTGGTCGGAGCCTTTGAAGTTGAACGCCGCCACGTAGGCGCGCGAATTCATCGGGCGCTTGCCCAGGTGAATCACTTCGTCGCCGCCGCTGATTTCCTGCCAGACGGTCTTTTCCGGGTCCAAACTATCGCGCGACTGATCGACGTAACCGAGTTTGACCGTATCGCCCACGCGCAACGACCCGGAGTCCGGGCCTTCCTGGCCGGTGATCATGCGGAACAGCGTCGTCTTGCCGGCGCCGTTCGGGCCGATGACGCCGACGATACCGCCGGGTGGCAGCTTGAAGTTCAGCTTCTCGATCAGTTCCGTGTCGCCGTAGCCTTTGCACAGGTCCTCGGCCTCGATCACGATGTTGCCCAGGCGCGGACCCGGTGGAATGGCGATTTCCGCCACGCCGGTAACGAGTTCCTGCGACTTCTGCAACATCTCCTCGTATTTCGCGATACGGGCGCGACTTTTGGTCTGCCGGGCACGCGGGGAGGCGGCGATCCATTCGGATTCCGCGGCCAGGGAGCGCTGGCGGGCCGATTCTTCCTTTTCCTCCTGCTGCAACCGCTTACGCTTTTGTTGCAGCCAGGACGAGTAATTGCCCTCGAACGGATAACCGCGCCCGCGTTCCAGTTCCAGCATCCAGCCGGTTACGTTATCCAGAAAGTAACGGTCATGGGTGACGATCATCACGGTGCCGGCATAATCGTGCAGCGTGTGTTCCAGCCACGCGACGCTTTCGGCGTCCAAATGGTTGGTCGGTTCATCGAGCAGCAGCAGGTCGGGCTTTTCCAACAGCAGCTTGCACAGCGCAACGCGCCGCTTTTCACCACCCGACAACATCGTCACAGGCGCATCGGCCGGCGGGCAGCGCAGCGCGTCCAGTGCGATATCTACCTTGCGGTCTAGTTCCCAGCCGTCTTTGGAATCAATCAGCTCCTGCAGGTCTCCCTGCTCGACCAACAGCTTGTTCATCTGGTCGTCGTCCATCGGTTCGGCGAACAGCATGGAGATTTCGTTAAAGCGGTTCAGCGCTTTTTTGAGGTCGGCGAAGGCTTCTTCCACATTCTCGCCCACGGTCTTATCGGGGTCGAGGTGCGGTTCCTGCGCCAGATAGCCAACGGTGGCGCCGGGTGCTGCCCAGGCTTCGCCGCCGTATTCGGTTTCGATCCCGGCCATGATCTTCATCAGCGTCGATTTACCGGCGCCGTTGACGCCCAGAATGCCGATCTTCACGCCGGGCAAAAACGACAAGGTGATGCCCTTGAAGACCTCCCGCCCGCCCTGGAAGTTTTTCGTGAGGTCTTTCAACACATAGACGTACTGATAGCTGGCCATGATCCGTCGCTTCTCCGTTCGCCGCGGGTTCTACCGCGTATTTACCGGAGTGGGTAGCGTGACGTGCGGCTTCCAGTCTGTTTGACGTTCGGGGCCGGGTTGACGTTTGGTTGCGCCGGGCGTGATGTCGCGCAAGCCATTGGGGAGAACAGCAATGAAAGCGCTAACGCAGGAACAGGTGGATTCCTTTCGCTACAACGGTTTCCTGTTTCCAATGCCGGCCTTGTCGCCGCCGGAAATCGCCACCTGCCTCGCCGGCCTAAACCGGCTTGAAACCGCGCTCGGTTGTGCCGTCGCGGATGCAGACCCCAAATGGCGGTCGCAGGGGCATATGCATTCGCCATGGATCGATGCCCTGGTCCGGCACCCGCGCATCCTGGATGCCATCGAAGACGTGATCGGGCCGAACATCCTGGTCTGGACCAGCACGTTTTTCATCAAAGAACCGCAGGCCCCGACATACGCGGCGTGGCATCAGGACGGCGGTTATTTTGGTTTGGAGGCAAAAGAATCCGTCTGTGCCTGGGTGGCCTTGACGGATGCCAGCAAGGAAGCCGGGTGCATGGAACAGCTTTCGTTCCGGGGGGAGCCGCGGTTGTACCAACACTCACCAATGGGATTGCCGAACAGTATCAACCGGGCGGGCCAGACGATCGTCGATCCGTTCGATGACTCGAACCCGACGGCGATGGCGCTGCCCGCCGGATCATTCTCTTTGCATCATGAGTTGGCGGTGCATCGCTCGGCACCGAACAATGCGTCGCACCGTCGGGTCGGGATTGGCCTGAACTACATGCCGACGCATGTGCGGGTGGATGGTCCGGTGCGCTGCCGAGCGATGTTGGTGCGGGGGGAGGACCGGTTCGGGCATTTCGATCTGGTGGAGCCAAGCGGCGGCGAACGCGATGCGGCGGCGCTGGCGGTGCATCAGGATGTCAGCGACCGGTACCGGGAGAATTACCGGCTTCAGGTCGGGCAGCATGTGGCGCGGTTCGCGGGGTTGTAGCCGTTGGCTTTATTCAAAGGGCGCGATTGTCCGGCGAAGTAAAGAACCGAGCCATGGCGCCAAAAGTGTTCGGATTTTTTCCTCGCCGCCGGGCCGGTTTTCTGCCGTGGCGAGGCCGCGTGTGGCTTCGATGTCCTCTTGGGTGATCATCGGATGAGGGTCGTTAGCGTTGCCCATGTCGCAACGGGTCGATGCGACCCGGCGGCGGGCTGCTCATGTCGATGCGAACCAGGCGATCGCGCTCTAATACCAACGGCCCTATGTTCTGACCCGTCATGGCAGGCGAATGCCTGCCATCCACGCCTTTGTCTGAACCAGCATCGCGAGACGTGGATGGTGCGCATGATGCGCACGGATTGGTTAACGAAGCGTTAACGGCATCACGACTGTCAGCTTTAGCGTGCGGCCGAACGCGACCTCGCGCCAGCGGTAGTCCCGGTCAGAACCCGGTCAGCAAAATGTCGAGCGCATAAGCGAACTGGTCACCGTATTCGCCCATCAGTGACCCAACACGCTCGCCCATCTCGGGGAGAGTAAGAGTCGCCAGTGACTGTGCAACAAATGCGTAGTCGCGACCCTCGAACCTCAACACCGGGTTCAGGCCGGTAATCGGCGTTCCCAGTTCGGCGACTGGCACCAACGGTACGACAACGCGCGTTCGCACCTTGTCCGAGGCATGGCTGGACTGCACATCGACGACGTAACCCTGATCGCCGGGTAGCCTGAAAAGGTCAAAGCGCGCCATCCCGGTTCAGAATTTCCGGTAGTTGGCTAACGGCACGCCGTTTCGCTCGACATAGCTGTTCCAGGCTTCGAAACCCGCCGCATTCTCTTCCTGCCATCGTTTCGACCGTTCACGCCGCACCTCGCTCGCGAGTCCGTCCTCGCAGGCTCGGGAGACATTGACCCCGAGTTCTCGTGCCTCGGTAACCAGTGTTTCACTTAAAGACACATTCGTAGCTCGCTTTGGTCCACTATCCTGACGCCTGTTCACCTGATTCATGGCGCAACCCCTTAGTCTTCGTATTCGATCATGCACATTTGGAATGTGCATGCCAAGCGATGAATGTGAATGCCCATGGCGCGGGACCAACTCCGGGAAACCGCATCCCCCAACACCCGCCATGATTGCGGATTTCCACGGAACGTCTCAGCAGGTAACATACCCGGCATCGCGACGCGGCCGCGTAAGGCCGAGCCGGTATTGCACATTTACGATTTGTTAATGGTTCGGCGGATATAAGCACGTCGAGGACATGCTGAGTGAGGATGAAGGCATGGAGGACGGTGGTTCGCGGCGTCACGCCGGCACCTGTATGACCGGCGAACATGTGATATGTGTAGTTGGCAAAGAGGATGACGGCCGTTGAGCGAAGCAATACTCGAGCCGGATATAAGCCTGCCGTTCCCGATCGACTAATTCGGGACACTCCACGCTCCCATCAGGGGCAAAACCGCCAAGGAAAGGAGCTATGGAAACAAAAGGTCGGGGAGGCTGCCAGTGCCCATGTGAAGGCACTGAGAGACTTCGTTTTTATCGGTCATCGGCCTCTGGCGGCAACTATTTTTTACTTCCCTCCAACTGAAATGGACGGAGACGTGGACAACATCGTCAAACTCATTCTTGATGGCATGATCACGGTAATCTACCCGGATGACCGGCTTTTGGAGCGTGTCATCGTGCAGAAGTTTGAGCCGGGGGTTGTGTCGAATTTCAATTCACTGACGTCCACGCTGGAGGAAGCGACCGAAGCAGACCGCCCCGTGATTTACATTCGGATCGACGACGACCTTAGTTGGAGGGAGGTGCCGTGATGCCTGAGAATCAGTCTTGGGCACTGAATGCCCTCAGAAACCTACAGGCGTCGTACGAAGCTCGCGGTCTGAAATTTGTTATTAAACCGTCACGAGAAATCCTTCCGTCTTTTTTAGAAGGGTATCAGCCGGACGCCATCGCGATCGATCCGAATGGCGGCGGTGCTATTATTGAAGTTAAGCGGCAAGAGAGTCAGGCCAGCAACAGAAAGCTGGCGGAACTTGCCAAAAAAATTAGGGCGCAACGCGATTGGGAATTCAAGGCAATCTATACTCACCCCGCAACCGAGAATCCGGACAATATCGCGAAACCGACTCTGGAGCAGATTGACCCAAGACTACAGGAAATGCGGATTTTGGCGGACACTGGGCATTTTGCTCCGGCGCTGGTCTTCGGTTGGGCGATCCTGGAATCGCTTGCGCGCCTGGCAAGCAGTTCAGTGCGCTCCACAGGGCTGTCACCGATACAGGCGGTACAGGCGCTGGCAGAAGAGGGCTATATTGAGAACGAGGACGCCCAACGCCTCCGTGAAATGGCGAAGCTGCGCTCTGCGGTTGCCCACGGCGATTTCTCGGTGGATGTGTCTGCCGAGCAGGTGGACTTTCTGGTCAGCCAGTTAAACGCGCTGACGTCCCATATTGCGAAGGTAACGGCCGAGCAGACGGCGACCCACTAAAGCTAACGACGGCTAACGGCACGCCGTTTCACTCGACATAGGTGTTCTGGGCTTCAAAACCCGCCGCATTATCTTCCTGCCATCGCTTCGACCCTTCACGCCGGACCTCGCTCGCAAGTCCGTCCTCGCAGGCTCGGGAGACATTGACCCCGCGTTCTCGTGCCTCGGTAACCAGTGCCTCACTCAAAGACCCATGCGTGGCCCGCTTGGGTCCATTATCCTGACGCCTGGTCACCGAGATCATGGCGCGATTCCATAGTCCTCCGGAATAGTCCGGCCTACGCCGGGGCGAACGGCGCAAACGGTCGGACGTTGATGGACGCCGCGCGCTGTTCCGCTTGCCATGTGTCGTATTGCAGTTGGAGGTCCAGCCAAAACCGGATGTCCGTGTTCGGGAAAGCCTTGGCCAGACGGATCGCCATATCGCGTGAGATATCCGTGTGGCCGTTCAGCAGTTCGGACAGCGCCTTGCGGCTGACGCCCAGCCCCTCGGCTGCGGCCGTTACGGTCAGATTGAGCGGCTTGAGATACATCTCACGAAGGATTTCGCCTGGATGCGGGGGATTGTGCATCTGCATGACCGCTGCCTTCCTAGTGGTAATCGACGAAATCGATGTCGGTGGCGTTCTCGCTATCAAAGCTGAATACGATGCGCCAGTTGCCTGACACGGATACCGCGAATTGTTCGTGACGATCACCTCGCAGGGCGTGAAAGCGTAGGCCCGGCGCATTCATCGCGTCCGGTGTCCGTGCGGCATTCAACTGGGCTAAGATTAGGTGAATCCGCCGCACCTGCTGGGTTGACACTCCGCTCGCGTTGCCAGTCGTGAACAGGCGCTCTAACCCTTTATGGCGAAAGCGTAGTATCATGGCTTGTAACCCATCGGGTTACGGATGTCAAGGATTTTGCGGTGTGGGTATCCGGTGGTGTTCTCGGTAATCCAGTATCGTCCGGGAGTCGCTTGGTGGAGTGCGGGACGCGCAGTGATTGCATCGAGCATGCGATGAACCGGAGAGGGATGCATTTGAACCATCCCGACATCCTGCGCCCGCCTTGGTTAACGAACCCCTAACACCCGCCATGATTGCGGATATCCACGGAACGCC
>JANXLQ010000300.1 GCA_025355085.1 Rhodopila sp. | reverse complement strand
CCGCTCGAACCTTCCAGGTATCGTTGGCGGAGGAACGCAAGCGAACCGCGGCGATCGCCCGTTTGGCTTTCGCCCGGAGAGGATACTGATCCCGCGGCGGCCCTTGAGATCGTTCGGTTCAAACGCAAATACCCCCGCCGGGTTCCCGACGGGGGTGTTTGCTAACGCGAGCGGATAAAAACCGGGTTCCCCCGGCGGATCCGCGTCCACCCCACAAGCTCCTCGAAGGAGATTGCGGGAAGCGCCGTGAGAATGCGCTCGATCATGTCGAGCGAAAGCGCCGCCGAGCGGCCCTTGAGGAAGTTATAGAGCGCGTTGGGGCGGGAACAGTTTATCAGCCGCGAAAGCTCTGTTGGCGTTAACCGATGGGCCTCCAGGATGATTTTCAAGGCTTCGCGCCGCCGATTGGCATCGGCCCGTCGCGTCGATACCGAGCGCAGTGTCGCGTTCGTGTCGGTTGCCGCCTGCGACGGTGAGTGGTTGATGATGTCGAGTGTCATTGCTGTTAATCCAGGGCAAGGGTCTGTTCCCGGTTCACCTTCGGTCCGATCAGGACGTTAGCAGACGCCGCATGCGCGCCATAGACCGTTGTCGCTCAGCGTAGCCGGCAACAGAAGCAATGGCGGGGAATGGGAAGCAGGACCAGAGACGTCTTAATGATATATGGTAATTAAAAATACAATTACAATATTAATGTGTAATATAATAGTAATTAACTGTATATATACGATTGTTTGAAATTGTTTTGTTGGTTCGGCTCACACTATGAGCCGTCGTCTCCTAAGCCCCGTGCCGGATCAGATGGCAGGACATGGGTTAGATGGTCTCCCTTCTCTGCTCGTTCGGAGCGGCTGCGGGACTCCAACGCCGGGATTTCGAGCCAATCGAGAAGTTGCTGAACTTTCAGGTGACCAGTTTCGCCAGCCCAAAGATCGAATCGGCCGGTCAGATGATGATGCCATCCGATCAGGTTCTTGGTGAGATAGGAGCAGGTTATCCACAGCATGTAGCCAAAAAGAATTGTTAAGAAGTTATATCTATAACTAAGTTAGAGAGTTAGAGGGTAGAATCATACAATTATTTCAATGCATTAGTGTCAGTTTGCGTTCGTGTTACCCCGACTCCCTGTTCCTGATACCCCGGTTACAAGCGTTCCCGTTTCCCCGTCCGATTGTTCCCAATTCCCCGTTATATGATTCGGCTTAATCTTCTGTCGGCGTTCCCGTACTCTGATAGCTGTCATTCCCGTTCCCCGACTGCCTCCTCCTAAGGTTTTCCGATCCATAACCACTCCCACGCCTTGTACGCCTAGACTAATGGCAAACCTGAATTCTTTATACTTAAACCCGAGAATCGTTGCAAAGTAGGCGCACATAATGTTCCTGATACCCCGTTTGCCAAACCTCTTACATCGCATTCGCAACGGCTTCTAACTCCCTGTTCTTTCCACCCTTAAGCGGTCTTTACGACAACCGGACGGGGTAACGAGAACGCTTTGATGCATGATACTCGGGGTATCGGGAACGTATCGGCTCTTCCCTATGACTCAGAAACCTCGTTATGTTAGGGTCAAAGGAGGCTGTATGGCCCTGCACGCTCTAGATCAGGTGGTCGCCGAGGCACCGCTACCGGCACAGCAGATCGATCTCTTCGTGGACAGTCTGGTCGCAGCGCCTTTGCGCGATGACCGCGCAACTATGGAGTTTCCGTTTTTCGCTTTGCAAAAGCGCCCCCTTCTGGCGCCGATTCTCTACCAGGATGGGAACGTGTCTATTCGAATTTCACCGGGCGAGCGCGGAATCGCGACGATTTGGGACAAGGATGTCCTTATTTACCTGTCCAGCCTGATCAACGCCAAAATTGAACGCGGCGAAGAGGTCTCACGCACCGTCCGGATCGCTGCCTACGATCTCCTGCGGGTGACGCGACGTCATACAGGCAAGAACGGCTACCAAGAGATTTATGATGCGCTGTTTCGGCTGCGGTCGACCACGATCACGACGGATATCCAATCCGGTGGCGAATGTGAGACCCGCGGCTTCGGGTGGATCGACAGTTTTCGAATTTTGACCCGGGAGAATAAGGCCGGTAACCGCGTCATGCAGGGCCTCGAAATTACCCTCAACGACTGGACCTTCCGAGCTCTCGTGAAGGACCGCAGGGTACTGGCCATCAACCCGGCCTATTTTGACCTGACGGGCGGCATTGAACGCCGACTTTACGAGATTGCCCGCAAACACGTCGGGCGGCAGGCCGAATGGAGGGTCTCGTTGTTGCTGCTGGCTAAGAAATGTGGAACTATGCAGCGCAACCTGCGGCGCTTTAAGTTTGACCTAAAAAAATTGGCTGAACTCGACCGGCTGCCGGACTACCAAATGTTCCTCGTGAATGACCACGCCTCGCCTATGGCCAAGGCTCTGGAAGCGGGCGGCATGCACGGCACACGCGGGGCGAAACGCGCGCCCAACGAAGCCGTCATCGTGATTTTCAAACCCCGTCTCCGCAATCCGGTCAGCATCAACGCTGCCCTCGAATCCGCATCCTTCGGCTAGGCTAGGCTAACCCCCTCCCCGGCTGACGCCTCCATAGATTATTTTTATGACATCATGAATTTAATAATTTATGAATCAATTAATTCTGAAATTCATGCGTTTCTCCGGCCACGCTTTCCCTTGATATCCGCCTCGGTCACCGTAACGCCGAGGCTTCGAATGGCCCGCAATACCAAAGCGCGGAGACTCTGCCCCTCTTCCGCAGCCTTAAAAGCTAGCTGTTTGCGTATGCTGGCTGGGATCAAAACCTGAAGCGGCACTTCGGATTCGAAAAGGCCGATCGGGGGTGGTTTTCGGGTTAGCGTAGGGTCCTCTACAACGGGCGCGGGAGCTGTGGCGGGCGGCTGCTGCTTGGCCTCGCCCGCCGTTGCCGGCGGAACGGAACGAAGCAGGTCTCCGAGCTTCTTGCTGGTCATGGGGAGGTTTCCCTAACCGTCAGTAATTCATAATTTTCTAATTTCATGAGTTCATGCACGAGTGCCGTGATATCACGGGCTGCTGCGCCGTCGGGGTCCACAGTGGTGGGGCTCAACCCCTCGATCCCGGCCTCGGGATAGGCGACGCGGTTTGGCATTTCAGCGACAAGCAGCGGATAACTCGCGGAAATAAGTTGCATCCGAACGTGGCGCGCGATCACCGTTCCGCGCATGGTCATGGTCAGCACCATAGCGACTTTGATCGGCCGGTCAGCTCGCTCCTGGGTTTTATTGATCTCCTGGATAAGATCGTAGGTGGCAATGGCCGCGTCGACGTCCTCCACCGCGGGCTTTAGAGGGATCAAGGCCAGATCGGTCTCGACCAGAGCGCCAATTGTCGTGCGGTTTCGGAATCCGGCGGTATCAACGATTACTGGAGAATGGCGCAAGCGGAGCTCTTCGATTACCTCCCCCACGCACTCTTCTGGCTCGGCAATTACGGGCACGCCCGAAAGGCGCCCGGTCGGGTCGTAGCGGTTCGCAAGCGATCGCTGCGGATCAGCATCTACCAGGGCGGGCCGATGCCCAAGCGCATACCAGTGCGCTGCCAAGGACCGGGCGAGAGTCGATTTGCCAGCCCCGCCCTTAGACGTCGCGAGCGTGATAACACCAAACATCGAATTTCCTTCATAAATTTCTGATTTTAGTATTACATTAATTCATGAATTATGCAAATGCTATCTTAGTGTCTTTTAGGCCAGAACGGCCTCAACGACTGAACGGTACTTTTTTGTAGCATGAGACCGTCCAGAATGTGGGGGTGGTCAGACTGCTGGCCGATACGGCCGGCGGGCCCAACGCTCGGCGACGG
>JANXLQ010000286.1 GCA_025355085.1 Rhodopila sp. | reverse complement strand
AGCCGTCCATCAGGACCGGCAAACATTACCTCTGGCATGGCAATACGTAACCTGTTTCCTGTCCCACCGGCAGGCATGTTCTAAAACCACCGCGGCTTTAGACACCCTGACGGGCCTACAAATCGTCGCGAACCAGGGTATTTCCCCTCCTGATCGCGGGATCACCGATAGCCGGAAACGCAATCCCCGAGCTTTAACTCCGTGACACATCGTCGAACTAACCGAATTTCGGCCGACTAGGGCGGTCTTTTAGGTTCGATCGCGTTCGTTGTGCGCGGTTCCGGGTCGTGTTTCCTTTTGCCTTCACCTCGCTCTGCCTACGGCAGAATCCACTGGGATCGCTTATGTTCCTCAGCGAGATCGGTGTTATAGAACAAGTGAAGCGCATTTTCATAATGGAAATGTCGTACGGCGTTCATGTTCTTGCGCGCGACAGTCTGCCAATACATAAATATTATCCATGATCTCCGTTCGATCCTCATTTGTTGCAAAAAATACTACCTATGCGTGTTTATCATTGACGTGACATTGCCAATGCGTGTATTTTTGCCTGGCCGGACCGGTTCATCACGACCGCCTGGCGTTTGGTGTACGGTTGCATGGTGGTGTCCCGCCTGCCGATGGGGCTACGAACCGGCAGACCTGGCCCGGCATCGGCCCGATTTCGCTGAAGGCTCAACCGAATGACCGCACTGCATTATCTCGACGCCAATGCCAGCCAACCCCTGCGTCCCGCCGCATTAGACGCCATCCTGGCGGCGTTCGAGGTCGCCGGTAATCCGTCCTCGGTCCATCGCGCAGGCCGTGGCGTCCGCCGCATCCTGGAAGACGCCCGGGACGTGATCGCCCGAGGTTTCGGCGGTCAGCCGCAAGACCTCGTGTTTACCGCCGGGGGCACCGAGGCGGACGCGACAGCGATCCATGCCATGTCGGCGGGGCGCCGCCTTATTATCAGCGCGATCGAGCATGATGCCGTCCGATCAGCCGCCGCCGGGGCCGCGATCCTGCCGGTGGGCCCGGACGGCGTCGCAGATATGGACGCACTGGAGGTGCTGCTGAGTGCCGGCAATCCTTCGCTCGTCTGCCTAATGCTGGCCAACAACGAAACCGGCGTGATCCAGCCGGTGGAGCAGGCCGCCGCGATATGCCGCCGGTACGGCGCGGTGCTGCATGTGGATGCGGTTCAGGCTGCCGGGCGCATGCCGGTGCGGCTTGACATGATTGGTGCCCACAGCCTTGCGATTTCTTCCCACAAACTTGGCGGGCCGGCGGGCGTTGGCGCGCTGTTGCTGGCGCCGGATGCTCCATTCGCCGCACCTCTGGTGGGTGGAGGCGGCCAGGAGCGCGGGCGGCGGGGCGGCACTCCGGCGGTCGCGTTGATCGCTGGATTCGCGGCGGCGGTTCAGGCCAACGAGGCCGACGACCCGCACCGTCTTGCGACCATGCGCGATGCGGCAGAGCAGGCGGCGCAGGCGTGCGGTGCGGTAGTATGCGGCGATCCTAAAAATCGCCTGCCGAACACAAGCTGCATTGCGTTGCCCGGCACGGCGGCGGGCGTGCAGGTCATCGCCCTCGATCTCGAAAAGATAGCTGTCAGTGCCGGCGCGGCCTGTAGCTCGGGCAAGGTCCAGACGAGCCATGTCCTGCAGGCGATGGGTTTGGGCACGCTTGCCGGAGAGGCTATCCGTGTCTCGCTGCCGTGGAACGTGACGGAAGCCGATATCGACGCTTTTGCCAGCGCGTACCGGCGCGTGGCTGACCGGCTGCGTGCAACACTGGTCTAAGATCGTGCGCGATCCTAATCTCATCCCATGACCGATGCACCATCACGCCCAAACCAGCCGGTTTACCTCGATAACCAGGCGACCACGCGCTGCGACCCGCGCGTCGTCCAGGCGATGCTGCCGTATTTCTCCGAGGATTACGGCAACCCGCACAGCGCGGAACACGTCATGGGCCAGCGCGCCGAAGCTGCCGTTGAAAAAGCCCGCGCCCAGGTAGCCGCCGCGATCGGCGCGGAGGTGAGAGAAGTTGTCTTCACCTCCGGCGCCACCGAGGCCAACAACATCGCCATCAGGGGCGCCGCGCGATTCGCCGCCAACATGGGCGATCCGCGCCGGCGGATCATCGCCGTGGTCACAGAACATAAGTGTGTTCTGGAGTCAGTGGCAGATTTGGCGGCGGAAGGATTTGAACCAGTGTTCCTGCCGGTTCGTCCCGACGGGCTGCTCGATCCCGACACGCTGCGGGAGGCTTTGACGACGCCCACGCTGCTGGTGAGCGTGATGGCAGTGAACAACGAAACCGGCGTTATCCAGGACATTGCCGGTCTGGCGGCCATCGCGAAGGCGGCGGGCGCCTTGTTCCACTCCGACCTGGCGCAGGCAGTGGGTAAAATAGCGATCGACCTGACTGCCTGGAAGGTCGATCTGGCGTCCATCAGCGGTCATAAACTCTATGGCCCAAAGGGCGTTGGGGCATTGTTTGTCCGTCGCCGCCCGCGTGTGCGGCTGTTGCCCTTGTTTTCAGGCGGCGGGCAGGAGAGGGGGCTGCGGTCCGGCACGTTACCGACGCCGTTGATCGTTGGCCTTGGGGAGGCGTGCCGTCTGGCGACCGCTGAACTGACGGCCGACGCCGAACGGATCGCGATGTTGCGCTGCGGTCTGTGGGACCGGCTGCGGCGGGACATTCCCGGCATTCGACTCAATGGCAGCGAAACGGCGCGTATCGCAGGTAATCTGAACGTGACGTTCCCGCGGGCGACGGCCTCCGAGCTTATGCACGCGGTGCCGGACCTGTGCGTCTCCACCGGGTCGGCGTGTTCCTCGGCCGAGGTGGAACCGTCCTATGTCCTGCGCGCCCTCGGACTTTCCGGCCAACAGGCCGCGCGGACCTTGCGTATTGGAATTGGACGCTTTACCTCCGCCGCCGATATCGACTACGCAGCCGCGGCGCTGGCTGCGGCATATGCCGCATGCGAAGCGGCCAACCCCGATAATCCTACACGCGATACCTGAACCCCAGACACCGAATTAAGGCACGATCCGAATGCCCAAAATGACTTTTATCGAGCGCAATGGCACAAGCCGGGAGGTTGACGCGCCTGTTGGCCTTTCGGTGCTGGAGATCGCACACAAATATGACGTCGATATCGAGGGTGCCTGCGAGGGGTCTTTGGCTTGCTCGACCTGTCACGTCATTGTCGATGCGGCCTGGTTCAAGAAGTTGGAAGGCGCGACCGAGGACGAAGAAGACATGCTCGACCTCGCGTTCGGACTGACGCAGACGTCGCGACTGGGGTGTCAGATTGTCATGAACAAGGATTTGGACGGGTTGGTGGTTAAGTTGCCGTCCGCGACCCGTAACGTCCAGGGATGACGGCGCCTCGGGGGACCGAGTCCGATTGGGACGCAGGAGAGTAGAACATGCGTATCGTTGTCGCCATGTCCGGCGGCGTGGACAGCAGTGCCGTCGCGGGTTTGCTGCACGAGCAGGGTCACGAGGTAATCGGGGTCACCCTGCAACTGTACGACCACGGCGTGGCGACCGGGCGGAAAGGCGCGTGCTGCGCCGGTCAGGATATCCACGATGCGCGCCGCGTGGCCGATCGCCTGGGTATCTCGCATTACGTGATCGATGCCGAGGAACGGTTCGCCAAGGCGGTCATCTCCGGGTTCGCCGACAGCTATGCCAACGGCGAAACCCCGGTGCCGTGCATCACCTGCAATCAGACCGTGAAGTTCGCCGATCTGTCGGTGCTGGCCCGCGACCTCGGAGCCGAACGGCTTGCCACGGGCCATTATGTCCGCCGCCTGGACGGGCCGGATGGCGCGGAGTTGCATCGGGCGGCCGATCCGGCGCGGGACCAGAGTTGGTTTTTGTTCGCGACAACGCGGCATCAGCTCGACATGTGCCTGTTTCCACTCGGTGGCATGGAAGACAAGCGCGCCGTGCGCGATGTGGCCCAGCGCCTGGGGCTTGGCGTGGCCGAGAAACCAGACAGTCAGGACATCTGTTTCGTGCCGGCCGGCAGCTACGCCGATGTCATCGGAAAAATCCGGCCGGACGCGTTGGAGCCCGGGCAGATCGTCACCGCCGACGGGCGTGTGGTCGGCACGCATGACGGCATCGCCCGTTATACGGTTGGGCAAGGCAAGCGCCTCGGCGATGCGGCCATGCTGGATGGCCAGCGTCAGGTTGTCGTCTTTACCGAACCCGGCCGGCGGCGCGTGGTTGTCGGACCGCGTGGGACGGGCACCCAAACGCTGACCTTGCGCGATGTAAACTGGCTGATTTCCGAGCCGGCGGATGAAATCCGGTGCGCCGTGAAATTGCGTGCGCGGGAGGAACCCAGGGCGGCGACCGTGCGCACCGAATCCGGCCTTACGTCGGTCGTTTTGGACCAACCGGCGCTGCCGGCTCCCGGGCAGGCATGCGTGTTCTACCTGGGGGAGCGCATCCTGGGCGGCGGCATTATCAACCGGTCCGTGGCGTTAACCGCGCCGGAACGCTTGACCGCCTGACCGCGCGGGCGCACATGCGCCTCGCCAGACAGTTGGACGGTCGCTGCTGACGGAGCAATTCCGTTGGTGGAGGAAAGTCCGGGCTCCATGGGAACACGGTGCCGGCTAACGGCCGGCGGGGGCGACCCTAGGGACAGTGCCACAGAAAACAAACCGCCTGTGCAAGACCGGCAAGCGCAAGCGGGCCGGGTCCCGCGGGTAAGGGCGAAACGGTGCGGTAAGAGCGCACCGCGCCCCTGGCAACAGGGGCGGCACGGTAAACCCCACCGGGAGCAAGACCGAATAGGGGCGGCTGCGATGTTGCGGCGTTAAATTCCGTAATAATTGCAGGGACGTTCCTGTCCCGCCGCCCGGGTTGGTCGCGTGAGGCGCATCGTAAGATGCGTCCCAGAGGAATGGTCGTCCCGTCCCGCAAGGGGCGGACAGAACCCGGCTTACAGACTGTCTGGCATTTTCCTTCTCTCGGTTAAAACCCTGCCTCGAAGCGGTTCGGCTGCCCGATTCGGGTGATCAATCGCGACGCGATTTTTATCAAAAGAAAAAAACGTGAACATTTTCGTGATAGAGAATTCTCTTGCGGTGTCTCGGATCGGCCCTGGCTAAGTATCTGATGAAGACGGCTAATTATCAGCCGCGTCGCGTGCTGAAGGGGGCAATTCCTTTGACTGACTATCCCATCCCATGCTATCCCAAATTTTCCCAAAGTGGATTATGACCCGTCAGCGAAAACGACCGGATACGGACCATCAGCTTCAACCCGTGCCTCGTCGCCATCGCGTCTGCACCTTGATCGACCACGATAAACACGACCGGCACGAAAGGTACCCGGGTCCGAATGGCCCTTTTTATCGGCACTCACCAGAATAAGTTGGACGCTAAGGGGCGTGTGTCGATACCTGCGCAATTTCGTTCCGTCCTCAAGAAGATGAGTCACGCTGGTGAAGGTTCTGCGGTTGCAACGATGTATCTACGTCCATCCCATCAAAATCCCTGTATCGAAGGATGGACGGAGCTGGGTTTCGAAGCGCTGAATGCGCCCCTGGCCGATGGGTACAATCAATTCAGCCAGGAACACGAGGATTTCGTGATGGCGCTGTTCGGCAACGCATGTTCGGCCGAAACCGACAAGGAAGGCCGAATCGGCCTGCAGGCCAGTCTGCTCGCGCATGCCGGTGTCACCGACAATCTCGTTTTCATCGGTACCCGCAACACATTTCAAATATGGGAACCGGCAGCCGGCGCGCGCCGCCTCGCCGAAGCAAACCAAAAAGCCAAGGCCGCCGGGTTCAGTCTGCGCCCGCTGGTGCAGGCATGACCGGTCACATTCCCGTCATGTTGGACGAAGTGCTCGCGAACCTCGCGCCGCGCGACGGCGGCGTTTATCTTGATGGCACGTTCGGCGGCGGCGGTTATGCGACCGGGATTCTTGAACAAGCCGATTGTACCTTGTGGGCAATCGATCGCGATCCCGACGCCATCGAACGCGGTGCCAGCCTTGTGGCGCGCTTTCCGGACCGGCTGCATCTGCTGCATGGCCAATTCGGCGATATGGTCTCGCTGCTGCAGCAGGTGGGCGTATCGGAACTTGATGGCGTGGTCCTCGACCTCGGCGTGTCGTCGTTTCAGATCGACGACCCGGAGCGCGGTTTCTCTTTTCGTCACGATGGCCCGCTCGACATGCGGATGGGCAAGCAGGGCACCAGCGCCGCCGACCTGGTCAACACATTGTCCGAAAGCGCATTAGCCGATGTGCTCTACGAATATGGCGAAGAACGCGCATCCCGCCGCGTCGCCCACGCCATCGTCGCCGCCCGCTCGGAATCGCCGATCGAAACCACCGGCCGGCTGGCAGAAATTATTCGGTCCGTACTGCCGCCGGATCGTTCTGGAAACCACCCCGCGACCCGCAGCTTTCAAGGCCTGCGTATCAAAGTTAATGACGAGCTTCAGCAGATAGAAGATGCGCTCGCCCGGGCCGTTGAGTTACTGGCACCCGGGGGCAAGCTGGTTGTCGTCGCATTCCACAGTCTGGAAGATCGCATCGTCAAACGGTTCATGAGTGAGGCCACCGGTCGAACGGGGTCTCCGTCTCGTCACAATCCCGCCGGACTTTTAACGCGCGAGACGCCCAACTTCCGTCTGCTGACCGCGCGTGCATTACGTCCCGGCGCCAGCGAAGCAAACCACAATCCCCGCTCCCGCAGTGCTCGGCTGCGTGCCCTCGAACGTCTCGATAAGGGCCGTGACACATGATCCGTCCACTCACCATCGCCTCCTGCCTGCTGGCTTTTGGCTCTGGCCTGTACCTGTATCAGTCCAAACACGAGGTGCAGTTGCTCGATCGAACGATCGAGCGAACCGTGCGTGAAACCAGCGCGATGCGGGATCAAAGCCGGCTGCTGGCCGCGGAATGGACCATGCTGAACGATTTCGACCGGTTGCGGCAGTTCTCCGACACGTATCTCAACCTCAGGGCGATCGCCCCGGCGCAGTTCACCAGCGTCGCCGATCTGGCGAGCCGGTTGCCCTCGCCACGGGCAGAACCTGCGCCGCACGCTGTGGATGAGCCGGAAGCCTTGTCGATCGTGGCCGAAGCCTCGCCGCCGGTTACGGAGGCAATCCGCGTTGTTGGCTTGGAGGAAGCTATGCCCGTTCCCCCGCTTCCAGTCTCGGCCGTCGTGCCGGTCATGGCATCGGTGGTTCGGCCGGCGGAGGTCAGGCAACCCGAACGCCGGCAGGTCGCGTCGTCGGCGAGTGGTAATCCGGCGCTCATCGAGAGCCAGCCGCACGTCGTGGCTTCGTCGCCCCGCCCGATTATTCTGGCGGCATCCCGGCCGTCCCAAGCCTATGCCCCCCCCCAGGTATATTCTCCAATCGGCCAACCGGGGGGGCAGCCTCCGGCCTCGCCTATCCGTGCCACGGTTCTTGCCCCTATCGCACCCTTGCCGCAGCGCCCGACGATGGTCGCGGTGTCCGGGCCTGCTCCGTCCAGCCCTTATGGGGCGCCCTATAGCGGGTCTCTGCTGGGGGCGGCGCGCGGTTCGATGCCCGCCGCGCCGCGTCCAACGCCGGTGAGTGCGACTTATAGTACCAACTGAGCTGGTTTCATGAGCAACCCGAACGATCCCGGTCTGCCGCCGAACTCTGACCCGAACTCTGGCCCGAACTCTGGCCCGAACAACGCCCGGAACCGGCCGGCGTATCGCACCGGCGCGAGCCGTTTCGATGCGGTGCCGCGCATGGAATATTCCCGGGTGACCGAGGCCGATCTGGCCGGCCGGGCGGTGATGGATAAGGCGAGTGTACGGTTGGTCGTGGCGGCTGGCGGGTTTACGGCGCTGTTTGCGGCCGTGTTGATCCGGTTGGCCATGGTCACGATCGTATCGCCCGCATCGCCGCACCGGATCGACCGGCCGGTTGCGGAAATCGTTGCCTCGGCCCCGCATAATCCGGTGGACGCGACGCTGCCGGGACAGCGCGCGATGATCACCGATCGTAACGGCCAGCCGATGGCGATCTCCCTCAACACCGTTTCGCTGTTCGCCGATCCGGGTCAGATCGGCGATGCCGACGATACCGCCCGTCAATTGAAGCGTGTGCTGCCGAGGCTGGATTTGGCCGAGACCACGGACCGGTTGAAACGCAACAAGCGGTTCATCTATCTCGCCCGCGAAATCACCCCGCGTGAGGAACTGGCGATCAACAACCTGGGTATCCCCGGCGTCGATTTCCGCCCCACTCAGCACCGGCAATATCCGCTAGGGCGCACCGCCGCCCAGGTGTTGGGCGGCGTGGATGTGGACCAGAACGGCTTTGCCGGAGTCGAGAAACGCTTCGACGAACGTTTGCGGACCAACACCGATCCCTTGCGCCTGTCGATCGACCTGCAGGTGCAGGCGGCGGTGCGCGAGGAACTCGTGACCGCGATGAAAACGTTCGAGGCGATCGGCGGCTGCGGCATCGTGATGGATGTGCATACCGGGGAGGTGCTGGCGATGGTCAGCCTGCCGGATTACGACGCCAATTTCGTGCGCACCGCGCAGGGCGACGATAGGCTCAATCGTGCGATCGGCGCGACCTATGAGCCGGGGAGCACTTTCAAGCTGCAAACGGCATCGATGGCGCTGGACAACGGCGTGGCCCACATTTGGGACCAGTTCGACGCGTCGCATAATATCTCTATCGGTCGTTTCACCATCTCGGATTTTGAGGGCAAGCACCGGTGGCTGTTCCTGCCTGAGGTGCTGGCATACTCGTCGAACCTGGGCGCCGCGCATATCGCGCAGGCGGTGGGATCGGAGCGTCAGCGCGCCTGGTTGAAGAGCATGGGCATGTTCGAACGCACGGGCATCGAGCTGCCGGAGGCCGCTCGGCCGCAGGTTCAGGCGGCGGCGAACTGGAAAGAGATTGTCACTCTGACGGTCGGCTTCGGCCACGGTATTTCCGTGACGCCGCTGCACGTCGTGCGGGGTACCGCCGCGATCGCCAACGGCGGCGTATTGGTTCGGCCCACGATCCTGGCGCTGGAACCGAATCAGCAGCCCGATGCCATTCGGATTATGCAACAATCAACCTCGGACGTGATGCGCCGGCTGATGCGGCTGGTGGTTACCGACGGATTTGGAAAACCCGCCGAGGTGCCGGGGTATTATCCTGGCGGCAAAACCGGTACGGCGGAAAAGGTCGCCTCCCATGGCGGCTACAAGAAGCACGCCAACGTGGCCGCGTTCATGAGCGTGTTCCCGATGAATGCCCCACGGTACGCCGTCTATATGATGCTGGATGAGCCACACGGCAACAAGAACACCTATGGCTATGCCACGGCCGGTTGGG
Source organism: Rhodopila sp. (assembly GCA_025355085.1). Taxonomy (GTDB): domain Bacteria; phylum Pseudomonadota; class Alphaproteobacteria; order Acetobacterales; family Acetobacteraceae; genus Rhodopila. Next base: position 4,641 of record JANXLQ010000286.1, on the reverse strand, counting down.
TGGTCGCCCCCGCCGCCGGCAAGGTCATCGCGCGGATCGGGCCAATGCTGGGGATGCTGCCGGATATCAAGGACATGCCTGCGATCAATCAGGCTTTGGCGATCCCGCTGCAGCCGGGACGCCCCCCCGGCGCCCCGGCACGCGGACCGTCCGGCCCGACGTTCGATGCTGCCGCGAAAGTGGCGAATGCGCTGACGCCTGCGGCCGTGCCGGCCCGCCCAAACCTGCAGCCCCCTCCCAATCTAACCGTTCCGGCGACGATCTTGCCGCCCGCGATCAGTCGTCCGTCACCCAATATCCGGCGTGAAACGAATCTTCAGGCACCCGCGACAGTGCGGGTCATGGCCGTGTCGCCGGCCCCGTCCAATGCGGCTCGCTGACATCATGCGCCAGGTTCCCAACATCGCCCCTCGCCTCCGCGGGTGGGATGCCGTCGCCCATCTCGACATCGCCGGGGTTACGGCGGACAGCCGTCATGTCGTGCCGGGCGATCTGTTCGCCGCACTGCCGGGATCGCACGCCGACGGCCGCACGTTCATTGCGGATGCCGTCGCACGCGGCGCGGTTGCCATTCTGGCTCCGATGGGAACGGCATGGCCCCCCGGTGTGCCGCCGCGCCCGGTCATCATGGACCAGGAGCCGCGTCAGTGTTTGGCCCAGATCGCCGCTGTGCTGGCGGGGCCGCAGCCCGAAACGATGGTCGCGGTTACCGGCACCAACGGCAAGACCAGCACTGTCGAATTCACCCGGCAGCTTTGGGCATCCTCAGGCACCAAAGCCGCCAGCCTGGGCACGCTCGGTTTAATCGCACCCGATTTCGATCCAGGTCCCGGCCTGACCACGCCCGACCCGGTCAGTTTGGCCGAAACACTGGCGGGGCTGGCCCGTCATGGTGTCACCAAGGCCGCGATCGAGGCGTCATCGCACGGCCTCGATCAGTTTCGGTTGGACGGTGTGCGACTGACCGCTGCCGCGTTTACCAACCTGACCCGAGATCATCTGGATTATCACGGCACGCTGGATGCCTATCGTCAGGCCAAGCTGCGTCTGTTTGAATCGCTGCTGCCCGCCGGCGCCCCCGCGATCGTGCATGCCGATATGGATGCGGTGACGTTCGATGCCTTGCGAGACATCGCGCAGCGCCGCCGTCTCGATTTCCGCACGGTAGGCGAGCAGGGAACACGGTTGCGGCTGATCGAGGCGCGACCGCGTCCCGACGGCCAGGACCTGACGATTTTGGTGGACGGGCACCGGAAGCAGATCGTGCTGAACCTTCCCGGCCGCTTCCAGGCGGACAACGTGCTGGTCGCCGCTGCTTTGACCGAGGCGCTGGGTCTGGCCGATGTGCTGGATCGTTTGCCGGTCCTGACCGGTGTGCGCGGCCGGATGGAGCGTGCTGCGACTTTGCCGAACGGGGCCGTCGCCTATGTGGATTATGCCCATACGCCGGACGCGTTGGAGCGTTTACTCAGCGCGCTGCGTCCCCACACGACCGGCCGCCTGCACGTCGTGTTCGGCGCCGGCGGCGACCGTGATCGCGGCAAGCGTCCTTTGATGGGGCAGGCCGCTGCTCGGTTCGCTGACGTATCGATTGTGACCGACGACAATCCGCGCAGCGAAGATCCCGCGATTATCCGAGCGGCGATTTTGGCGGGGTGTTTGGGGGCGCGGGAGATCGGGGATCGGGCGCGGGCGATCGAGACGGCGCTGAACGAACTGCGTGCGGGCGATGTTCTGGTCGTGGCCGGCAAGGGGCACGAGCAAGGGCAGACCGTCGGCAAGACAGTGCTGCCGTTCGACGATGCCAGCGTCATCCGCCACCTCACGGGGGACGCATGACCCAACCACTATGGACCGCCAGCGAGTTGGTGGAAGCGACGGGGGGCACCTTCTCCCGGCCGTTCGATGCCAATGGCCTGTCCATTGACACGCGGACGCTCGCGCCGGGGGATCTGTTCGTGGCTTTGCTGGGTGAGGGCCGCGACGGTCATGCCTTCGTGGCGGATGCGCTGGCCAAAGGCGCTGCCGGCGCGCTGGTGCATGACGATGCGTCGTCTTCGGAACCCGTTCTGCGCGTGGATGACACGCTGGCAGGTCTGGCCCGTCTCGGCGCATTTGCTCGCAGCCGATTCGGTATCAGCGGCGGTCTTTGCGTCGCCGTCACGGGCAGCGCCGGCAAGACCACGACCAAGGAAATGCTGCGTGCCGCGCTGTCGGCATTCGGCACCACCCATGCCGCGGTCGCCTCCTACAACAATCATTGGGGCCTGCCGCTGACGCTGGCCCGCACCCCGCGCGATGCAAAATTCTGCATTGCCGAGATCGGCATGAACCACGCCGGAGAGATCGCACCCCTGGCCCGTTTGGCTCGGCCGCATGTCGCCCTCATCACGACTATCGCCAAGGCGCATGTCGGACATCTGGGCAGCATTGAGGCGATCGCCGATGAGAAGGCCAGCGTTATGCGGGGTTTGGAGCCAGGTGGGATCGCCGTGCTGCCGGCGGACTCGTCTCAGATCGGACGATTGAGAGAAGCTGTCAGGGATGGCGTGGTGCTGACGTTCGGCACCGATCCGTCGGCCGATGTCCGTCTGGTGCATCTGGAATCCGATGCAGACGGATCGGTGATCCGCGTCGATATCGCCGGTCACATGGCGACCTTACGGCTAAACGCGCCCGGCCGGCATATGGCGATGAACGCCGTTGCCACGCTTGCCGTGGTTGCCGCGCTGGGGTTCGATCCGGTGAAGGCGATCAATGCGCTGGAGGCATTTTCTCCGCTCGCCGGCCGTGGTGCACGGCGGGAACTGGCGCTGCCCGACGGGTCTGCGTTGCTGCTGGACGAAAGCTATAACGGCAACGGCGCATCGATGCGTGCCGCGCTCGACGTTTTGCGGCTGCAATCGGCACGCCGCCGGATCGCGGTGCTGGGTGACATGCTGGAACTGGGCGATGAAGGGCCGGCCGAACACGCAGGTCTGGCCGAGGCGGTGGCGGCGTCGGCCGATTGCCTGTTCACCTGCGGTCCCTTGATGCGCAATTTGTTCGATGCGGTTCCGGCATCGCTGCGCGGAGTCCACGCCGCCGACTCTGCCGCCCTCGCGCCCGTTGTCGCTGCCGCCATCGCGCGGGGAGATGCAATTCTGGTGAAGGGAAGCCTGGGTAGCGGCATGAAACGCGTCATCGAGGCAATCGAGTCCGCCGCCCTTCGGCCCTCCATCTTTACCGCCGGAGTCGACTGATGCTGTTCGCTTTATTCCGGCCGCTCGCGGACCAGTTCATTCTGTTCAATCTGTTCCGCTATATTACCTTCCGGGCGGGTGCGGCGTGCATGACGGCGCTGATCGTCAGCTTCGTGATGGGGCCATGCGTCATCCGTTGGCTGAAGTCGGTGCAGAAGCAAGGCCAGCCGATCCGCCTGGATGGTCCGGAGCGGCATCTGGTGGAGAAAAAGGGCACGCCCACAATGGGCGGCCTGTTGATCCTGGGCAGCCTGACCATCTCCACCTTGCTGTGGGTAGATTTGAAGAACGGCTATGTCTGGCCGGTGCTGTTCGTCACCCTGGGGTATGGCGCACTGGGGTTTTGGGACGACTACCTGAAGGTCACCAGACGCAATACCAAGGGTGTCTCCGGCCGGGTCAAGCTGCTGATCCAGGCTGTCGTCGGCTTCATCGCCGCGGTCTGGATCACCTCGTTGGCGCGCGGCCCGATCGGCACGGCGCTGACGGTTCCGGTGTTCAAGGATGTCATTATCCAGTTGGGCTACTTCTTTCCGGTGTTCGGCACGCTGGTCATGATGGGCGCGTCGAACGCGGTGAACCTGACCGACGGTTTGGATGGTTTGGCGATCGTGCCGACAATGATCGCGGCGGCCGTCTTCACGCTGATCGCGTATCTCGTCGGCAACCGCATCTTCGCGGAATACCTGCAACTGAACTCCGTGGTCGGGGCGGGGGAGTTGGCGGTGTTCTGCTCCGCTCTCGTCGGTGCCGGGATGGGATTCCTGTGGTTCAACGCCCCGCCGGCCGCCGTGTTCATGGGCGATATCGGCAGCCTCGCGCTGGGCGGCGCGCTGGGTGCGGTGGCGATGGTGACCAAGCATGAATTCGTGCTGATGATCGTTGGCGGTCTGTTCGTGGTCGAGACGCTGTCGGTCATCATCCAGGTGTTCTGGTACAAGCGCACCGGCCGGCGGGTGTTTCTAATGGCGCCGCTGCACCATCATTTCGAGAAGAAGGGCTGGGCGGAGCCAACCATCGTGATTCGGTTCTGGATCATCTCGATGATTCTGGCGCTGATCGGTTTGGCGACGTTGAAGATCAGATGAGCACGTTCGCCCCCACCATTTTCAGCGGCAAACGCTTCGCCGTCGTCGGCCTAGGCAAGAATGGCCTGCCGGCTGCGTTGGCATTGCGTGCGATGGGTGCCGATGTCGTGGCATGGGACGATAACCCGGTGTCCCGAGCGGCGGCTTGCCTCTCCGTCATGGCGGACCCCGCCCCCTTCGTAATGGCGGGCACAGTCTCCTCCGTCATGACAGGCCCCGCCCCCTTCGTCATGGCGGGCACAGTCTCCTCCGTCATGGCGGACCCCGCCCCCTCCGTCATGGCGGGCGAAGGCCCGCCATCCACGCCTTGC
>JANXLQ010000273.1 GCA_025355085.1 Rhodopila sp. | reverse complement strand
GGGTGTCGCCGAAGAGGTCGAAAAACTTGTGTGGGCGACCCGTTGGGGCGGCGATACCGTGATGGACCTGTCCACCGGCCGCAACATCCACAATATCCGTAGCTGGATCATGCGGAATTCGGCCGTGCCGATCGGAACGGTCCCGATCTATCAGGCGCTGGAGAAGGTCGATGGCGACCCGACCAAGCTGGATTGGGAAGTGTTCAAGGACACCTTGATCGAGCAGGCCGAACAGGGCGTCGATTACTTCACCATCCATGCCGGCGTACGGCTGCAATATGTACCGCTGACGGCGAAACGCGTGACCGGGATCGTGTCCCGCGGCGGCTCGATCATGGCGAAGTGGTGCCTGTCGAAGCACAAGGAATCGTTTCTGTACGAACGATTCGACGAAATTTGCGACATCATGCGCAAGTATGACGTCTCGTTCTCGCTGGGCGACGGGCTGCGCCCGGGATCGAACGCCGACGCCAACGACGCGGCGCAGTTCGGCGAACTGGAGACGCTGGGCGAACTGACCAAGGTGGCATGGGCCAAAGGGTGTCAGGTGATGATCGAAGGCCCCGGCCATGTGCCGATGCACAAGATCAAGGTCAACATGACCAAGCAGTTGGCAGAATGCGGCGAAGCTCCGTTCTACACGCTTGGGCCGTTGACCACCGATATCGCGCCCGGGTACGACCACATCACCAGCGCCATCGGTGCGGCGATGATCGGTTGGTACGGCACCGCGATGCTTTGCTACGTGACGCCGAAAGAGCACCTCGGGCTGCCGAACCGCGACGACGTGAAGACTGGCGTCATTACGTACCGGATCGCGGCGCACGCTGCCGATCTGGCCAAGGGTCACCCGGCGGCGCAGTTACGCGACGATGCCGTCAGCCGTGCCCGGTTTGAGTTCCGGTGGGAGGATCAGTTCAACCTGTCGCTCGATCCTGACACGGCGCGGTCGTTCCATGATGAGACGTTGCCGAAAGAAGCGCACAAGGTGGCGCATTTCTGTTCCATGTGCGGGCCGAAATTCTGCTCCATGAAGATATCGCAAGACATCCGCGTGGAAGCTGGCCGAATCGCCGGCATGGAAGCCAAAAGCACCGAGTTCGCTGAAGCCGGCAAGGAAATCTATCTGCCTCAGGCCGCAGCCGAATAGGAGCGGCACGCGCGCGATGAGTGACCCCGGGGAGGCGTTGAAGGCGATCGGTCAACTGACGGATGCCGAGATCGACATCGGCAACGCCGCCCTGCAACTCGCCCGCGTGGATATGCCTGACGCCGATTGGCAGGCTGCGGCCCGCCACCTGTCCGATCTGGCGCAGGCCACGGTGAAACGTGCCGCCGCGATGGATGCGGAGGACCTGCCCGGCCGAGCCGCCGCATTGTCCGAGGTTCTGGCTGGTGAGTTTGGTTACATCGGCGATTTGAAGACCTACGACGACCCGGCGAACGCCAACCTGATCCGAGTAACCGAACGCCGGCTCGGACTACCAGTGGCGTTAGGCGTGATCTGGCTGCATGCCGCGCGGGCTGCAGGTTGGACCAGTCACGGGGTGGATTTCCCGGCGCATTTTCTGGTGGCGCTGGAGGGGCGGAAAACTCAGGTCGTCGTCGATGTTTTCAACGGCGGTCAGGTGATGTCCGCACGGGCGTTGCGGGATCTGTTGAAGCGGGTGGAGGGGGAGAACGCCGAACTGCGCCCCGGCCTGCTGCAACCCATGAGCACGCGACGGGTGTTGCTGCGGTTACAGAACAATATTGCGACGCGACGGTTGAATGCCGGCGATCTGCGAGGCGGATTGCGCTGCACGCAGGATATGCTGCTGATCGCGCCCGGTCACGCGGAGCTTTGGCGGCAGGCAGGCATTATGAACCAGAAGCTGGAGCAGGTCGCGGCGGCGCGAGACTGCTACCAACAATTCCTACATTTGGTGCCGGAGGGTTCGGTTGCCGATGCCGTGCGGACTCAGCTGGATATTTTGAAATCGATCCTGAACTAAAGGCTTCCGGCCTTCCCACGGTCCCGGGACTGGACACGGGCCGTAAGCCGGTGCTTCTACAACCCGGTCCGAAAACCCGGCAATCCTGGCGTCACGGCCGGTATCGTCACAGGGTGCGGACCAGGGGCCGGAATACCAGGCCAGGGTTAACAATATCCCGAACGAACCAATGCCCTGGCGCGTTGCGGCGTTCGGAGAGTGAGCGAGTCAAAAGTCATGAGCCAGACAACCAGAGCCGAGTTTCTGCTGCAATCACGGGGCACCTCCCGGGAGCTGGAGGCGTTTGTCGTCGCCGCCCGATTCTCCCGCGACGGCCGGCGCCTGGGTTTCGCACTTGGCGACGGAACGGTGCATATCGTGGCGGCGGGCGGGTCCGGAGACTGGATTTCGGCGGTTGTCCATGACGGCGCGATACTCGATTTTGCCGCCGACCCGGCCGGGGATGGATTCATCTCCGGTGGCGACGATGGCAAAGTCCGCCGCATCACCGCCGGCGGGTCTGTCTCGGACGTAGCCAGCTTCGGATCGAAATGGGTGGAACATATTGCCACCTACGCCCTGGACAAAGGCAAGGGCCTGATCGCAGCCAGCGCGGGCAAGATCGTGCGCCTGTTCGACCAGTCCGGACAGATGTTGAAAGAGCTGACCCATCCGTCATCCGTCACCGGTCTCGTATTCGACGGCAAGGGCAAGCGGATCGGCGCCTCGCACTATAACGGCGCATCGCTGTGGTTTGTCGCGGCCAAGACCGACACACCCCGGAAGTTGGAGTGGAAAGGCAGCCACACCGGCATCGTCATCCACCCCGAGGGTGAGGCGGTCGTGACCGCGATGCAGGAAAACGCGTTGCACGGCTGGAAGCTGCCCGACGGCGCCCATATGCGCATGAGCGGCTATCCCGCGAAAACCGAGAGCCTGTCGTTCACCCGCAACGGCAAGTGGATGGCCAGCAGCGGCGCGGATGCGATGGTGCTGTGGCCGTTCCACGGCGGTGGACCGATGGGCAAAGCACCGATGGAGCTGGCTGGTGGCGATGGAATCATCTGCACTCAGGTCGCGTGCAACCCGCGTGAGGAAATCGTTGCCGGCGGGTTTACCGACGGACTGGTTGTGGTGGCGGATATCACGTCGTCGCGGATTTTGCCGGTCGTGCCGCCGGACCACGGAACGATCAGCACCCTGGCCTGGAACGCGGACGGCACACAATTAGCGGTTGGCACGGAAACCGGGTTCGCCGCCGTGATCGACTTCACCAGCCGCTGACCATACTCGGGTGGTGATTTTGAGGTCCGTGCCGACGATGGCATACGCACTATCGGGTGCTGTTCCGCGAATACGCCGGCTCTTTGGGCGTTGACCTCTCGTACCAGGGGTTTGATGCGGAATTGGCGGGACTGCCCGGCGCCTATGCTGCTCCGGCTGGCGTACTGCTGGTGGCGTATGCGCCGGGCGGCGAGGCACTGGGCGGCGTCGCTGTTCGGCCGCCTGACCATGCCACCTGCGAGATGAAGCGGCTGCACACTCGCCCTGTCGCCCGAGGTGCCGGCGCCGGGCGAGCGCTGGCCCTCGCGGCAATCGAGGCCGCTCGGGCAGCCGGCTATCGGACCATGCGGCTGGACACGCTGCCGGACATGTGCGCGGCGCAGGCACTGTATCGCAGCCCGGGGTTTAAGGAGACACCAGCCCGTTACGACACGCCGGTTGCCGGCACGCTCTTCATGCGGAAGGGTCTGACGGCGACATAACGCACTATTTGGGCCGCACGTCGCCGGATGCCTTCGGGTTGTCAGGCCCCGTCAGCTTGTGGAACGAATCGCTGACGCCCTGCGATAGGCTTACGAATGTGCTGGTTACGGCCTCGGTCGTGCAGCCGGGACAAGCCGGTTTCGGTGCCGGCATTTGCGACACCGCCATTTGGGCGAGCGGCACCGCGATACAGCCGCTCAGGGTC
>JANXLQ010000263.1 GCA_025355085.1 Rhodopila sp. | reverse complement strand
GGCTGTGTCGGTCGCTACCGCCCTGGTTCAGTTGGGCGCAGCGCACCCTCGGCCATTCGACTTGGTGCTGCTCGACTACCACCTACCGGACGGCAAGTTTGACGACGTCCTTGCCAATGCGGATATTCTGGCCATCCCCGTCGTTCTGATGAGTGGCGATGCATTGCTGCGGGATCGCCCGGGTCTGGACCGGATATTTCTGTCCAAGCCATTTTCCTGGGCGATGCTGCTTTCCGTTCTGGACAGCACTTTTGGGTAGTGTCCAGAACCTGAGGTCAGCCACCTCGGAACGACCTCAGATACGGGACACTCGCCCCCAGTTTCCAATGACCCACCGATCCCCTCTGTTCGCCGCAAGATGCGATCAACTCAGCCGTTATCATTTTGGTGTTCGCAGCCGCGATCAACTTCGGGGACAAGACACCGGGACGAAGGCCGGTTATGCTGGTGCCCATGGACACACCGACGGAAGCTCATCGTATCAACCTGCACCTGGTGTCGGATGCCACCGGGGAAACTCTGAACGCCATCGCCCGGGCGACCACCGTCCAGTTTGAACCGGCACAGATCATCCACCATCGCTGGAGCCTGATCCGTACCCGCTTTCAGCTTCATCGTGTAATGGAAGGCATAGAGGCCGAACCGGGACCAGTGTTGTCCACCCTGATCGACCGCGCCCTGCGGCTGGAACTCGACACCACCTGCGGCCGGCTGAACGTCAAGGTCGTCAATGTACTCGATCCGGTCATCAACGCCCTACAAGACGTGATCGGCCAGAAGGCCGAGGCAAGGCCAGGGCGTCAATATGTGCTGAATGCCGACTACTTCTCCCGTATCGACGCCATGCACTATGTGCTTGCGCACGACGATGGGCAGGCGCAGCCGGGACTCGCGGGGGCCGATGTGGTGCTGGTCGGCGTATCCCGCAGCTCCAAGACGCCCACCTGTTTCTATTTGGCCAACCGGGGCATCAAGGCCGCCAACGTGCCGCTGGTGCCGAATCTTCCCATCCCGCCCGGCCTGGAGGACATCAAGTGCCCGGTGATCGGCCTCACCTTGGCCGCGGAAGCGTTGATTGACATCCGCCGCCACCGCCTGCGGCTGATCGGCGGCGGCGCCCATACCGGGCCGATCAAGGCCGACAGTTCGGAATACGTCGATGAGGACGCGGTAAAAGCCGAACTTCTATGGGCGCGCCGGTTCTGCAACAGCCATGGTTGGCCGACCATCGACGTCACTCGCCGCTCGATCGAAGAAACTGCGGCAACGGTCTTGCAGCTTATGGAGGCGTGGCACAACCGCAAGGCAAAGCCGCATGAAGGCGGACCCACAAGATAATCCGGGGCCGATGCTTTATGTGCCTTGCCTCCCGCGCCGAGGGCAAATAGAAACTCGACCTCGGCCGGAGTGTAGCTGAGATTGGGAGAGTGCTGCGTTCGGGACGCAGGGGTGCGATTGTGAATGCTCCCACGTAATCTGCTTTCTTTACAATGTTCTAAGACAGCCGCTACGCAGTGAAAAATTCGAATTATGGTCCCGTTTCAGTTTAGGGGCTAGGCGTGCATGAAGATCGCGGTTATAGAGCGCAAATGTCGGGGCGTAGCTCAGCCTGGTAGAGCGCTGGTCTCGGAGTCCAGAGGTCGCAGGTTCGAATCCTGTCGCCCCGACCACTCCCCGCAATACAACTGTCTTTTGATGATTGTCATTATTAGATAAAATTTGGGACATGAAGCAATGTCCCGATGCCAAGACAGCTTGGGAAGCAAGACACCAGGCGCAATGCCGCACGGAAAGCTCGTAGGAAGGCCAATCCATGGCATTTCCGGGTAGAGAAATGCATCGGCAGCAAGCGGTCCATCGGCCACAGGGTCATCGTCACGTGGCCCCAAACCGACGCCATGCTCGGGAATCAGAATTATCGGTGCGCGCTAACCTGCCTTCCCTTCTGGAAACCCCTTAAACGCTGCGGTTGCGCCTCGTGGGACGGTCCAAGCATGGACCGCATCCGTCATGGCGAACCCTATTCGTTCGGCAACATCCGAATCGTCCTCCATTGCGTGAACACCTTCAGAGTCGGCATGGGCTGGTCCACGTTATAGGACCCGCCGGTTCTCGGCTGTTTGAAATCGCACATCGCCGGCGCCGACCCCAGAATATCCCCCCCTGATCGCCCAAGATTACCGGACCGAGGTGATCGCGTTACGGTTCTGCGCCCAGGCCGCGGGGGTGGATGCCGCATCGATCGGCCGGGATTTGCCGTAGCTGATCGTTTCGATACGTCCGCGCGTCACGCCATGGGCGACCAAATAATCCCGATCCCCATTCGCTCGGCGTTGTCCCAAGGCCAGATTATACTCTTCCGTGCCGCGTTCGTCGCAGTTGCCGGCAACCCAGATGTTAACCTGAGGATATTGTTGCAGCCATGCCGACTGGCGGTCCAACGTCGCGCTGCCTTGCGCGTTGACCGTGCTACGGTCGGTATCGAAGAAAATACGGTCGCCAGCGGATTGGGTCAGATCCTCCTGACTGCCCGGCGTTGCGCGACCTCCGGCCCCGCCTGCGCCGCCAACGCCGCCCATACCCCCGGCGCCCGTCCCGGCAGTCGTGCCACCCGATCCGGCCGCGTTCTTAGAATCGTCCGAGGAAGAGCACGCCGTGAGCAAGGCAAGGCTCAATAAGCAGGCAAGCGTCCGATGTCTCATGGCGCATCTCCGGTCAGGTGATGGGACCAATCCCCGTTACCAGGCGGCCCCGATTCGTATCGCCTCTTTGTATCGCCCCTCAGCCTCTGGCGATACCCGTGGTTCTACCTACTGAGGTCGGTTTATTCAGGCCATCAGCACGCCAGTATCACTTTCATGGTCCGCGACCGATCGCTCGCCACGTCGAAACCGCGCACCGCCTCGGCCAAAGGCACCACTCCAGTCAGCAAGGGACGAACGTCTGTTCGGGAATGTCGCCGATCCGCAGGTCGTGCGGGGCGTGGATGACGGCGGCGCACATAGGCCGTTCCTCCGGGTCCGCTGGCTTGCGGTTTGTTCGCTGACGACTAGGTTTAGCGACAGGGACTGGACTGGTCCAGATCGATTGCGTTGGAGTTTCGTGTGACATTATTCGACCTGACCGGGCGCCGCGCGCTGATCACCGGCTCCAGCCAGGGGATCGGGTTCGCACTGGCACGGGCACTCGGCGGGGCGGGGGCATCGGTGGTGCTGAACGGGCGCGATGCCGGTAAACTGGAAGCCGCCGCATCGGTCTTGCGCACCGAGGGTATGACAGTCGAAATCGCCGCGTTCGACGTCACCGATTATGCCGCCGTGGCCGCCGCGATTAGGGAACTGGGCCAGTTGGACATCCTGGTCAACAACGCCGGCATCCAGCGCCGCGCTCCGCTGGAGGATTTCCCCGAGGCCACATGGCACGAACTGATGCGCACCAACCTCGACAGCGTGTTCTACGTCGCGCAGGCCGTCGCGCGCGGCATGATCGCCCGCAAACGCGGTAAAATCATCAACATCTGCTCGGTGCAAAGCGAACTGGGACGCCCGGGCATCGCTCCGTATGCGGCAAGCAAGGGCGCGGTGAAGATGCTGACCAAGGGCATGTGCGCCGACTGGGCGAAGCACGGGCTGCAGGTGAATGGCATCGGCCCCGGGTATTTTGAGACAGAGTTGACGGCCGTGCTGGTGGCCGATCCGGCATTCTCCGACTGGTTGTGCAAGCGAACGCCCGCCGGCCGCTGGGGGCGGGTCGAGGAACTTGCCGGCGCAGCGATCTTCCTGGCGTCTGGCGCGTCGGACTTCGTGAACGGTCAGATTATCTATGTGGATGGCGGGCTGACGAGCGTGGTCTGACAGCCGCGCCGCCAAACCGGACAGGCGCCGCCAAACCGGACAGGCGCCGACTGGAGCCTTTGCCCGGGATGACGGGGTGCCGCAGTCGAAGAGTCGATGTTAACGAGTGTTGGTAAAAGACCATGATCGGGCACCAGAGAGGCTGCAACCCCAAACGATCATGGTCTCATTATCAGTCAGCCAAGGCCGCATAAACCATGTCGCGGAACAGAAGGCGGTAATACTCCCGCTGAATCGGCGCCTGGATCATAAGCACGGCGTAAAGCCGTTCGGTGGGATCGACCCAGAAACTCGTGCCTGCCGCGCCGCTCCAATAGTAATTGCCGACGGAACCCGGGAACGGCGCCATCCCCGCATGGGTCCGCACCGCGAACCCCAGACCGAAGCCGTGGCCGGGCGGCAGCAGGTCGGTCGCACCGGCAATGGTGCCCAGATGATCGGATGTCATCAATTCGATGGTTTTGCGCCCGAGCAGACGGACGGAACCCAGGCGGCCGTTGCCGTGCAGCATCGCGAGGAAGCGGGCATAATCCATCGCGGTGGAGACCATGCCGCCGCCACCGGATTCAAACATCGCGGGCCGGCGGATATCCAGAAGCGCGACATCTGCCCCACCCTCGGGGTCCTTCAGGAAGGGTTCGGCGATGCGGCCAAAATCGGCCTGTGGCACCGTGAAACCGCTGTCGGTCATCCCCAGCGGGATCAGGATGCGTTCGGACAGGAACACACCCAGGGTTTGGCCGGCAATGACCTCCACCAGACGGCCGAGCACGTCGGTGGAGCGGCTGTATTCCCAGACGGTGCCGGGTTGGTGCAGCAGCGGAAGTCCGGCCAGCGCGTCCGCCTGCTCGGCGTTGGTCTGTTTCAGGCGGGAAACGCGGGCTTCGGCGTAGGCTTGATGAATGGGTGAATCGCCGCGGAACTCATAAGTCAGGCCGGAGGTATGACGCAGCAGGTCCTGGATGGTTATCGGGCGGTCGGCGCCGGTTCGGCCGTACGTACCGCCGGAGATGACCCCGGCCATGGTTTCGTTGAAGGCGGGAATGTATTTGCCGATCGGGTCGCTCAGCAGCACGCGCCCTTCCTCCCACAGCATCATCACGGCAACCGACACGATGGACTTGGTCATGGAGTAGATGCGGAAGATCGCGTCGGTGCCCATCGGTTTGTCGCTGGCCGGGTCAAGGCGCCCGAAGCTTTGGTGATACGCGACTTTGCCGTGGCGGGCGATCAGCGCAACGGCACCGGGAACGTGACCGCTGGCAACGCGGTCATTCAGCGCCGCGGACAGGCGATCGAGGGCGGCCTGGCTAAGACCGACTTCCTCAGGCTTCGCGGTAGGCAACTGTGTGGTCATTGGGGCGTTCCTTCTGGCGGCCGGGTTCGCAGTATGGCCGGAAGGGCTTGCGGATCAAGACCGAGCTGTCACGGTGGAGGGATTTATAGTCAAAGCGTCTGCGCATAATCCAGCATGACCAAGTCTCCGGGACAGGATGCAAGTCCGCTCGGGGACCGCCTCAACGAACAGAATATATCGGAGAAAAACACCATGCCCGAAGGCGTATTCAAAGTCGTAGAGCTTGTCGGCACGTCCGACGAAAGCATCAGCAAGGCCATCCAGGGGGCAGTAGCCAAGGCGGGATCTACGCTCCGTCACATGGGCTGGTTCGAGGTCACCGAGATTCGCGGCCATATCAAGGGTGACGAGGTGGATTCGTATCAGGTGACGATCAAGGCCGGGTTCAAATTGGAAGATTAAGGCGCAATACCTGCCAGGATAGGGTGACGATGCCCCGCAGACTCTTCGTCGTGCGGGCGGGGCATCGGCATCCATGAGTCTTTTATTGGATCGGCAGCGCAAGGCGTAGATCCGGAATCCTGACCCGTGGGCGCCAACCTAAGTCGTGGCAGGGACGCTCTTTTTTGTGTCATGGCCCGGTTTCGCCCCATTGACATCAAAAACAAGCGATCGTCGGGAAATATTTTCCCCCGGGAGGACGCCCCCACTCTCCTCCTCATGGCCGGGCTTGGCCCCGCCCCCCCACGATAGGATGGTACCGTCAGGCAAGTCCCCCGTAGCCGGACCATGCCCGGCCATGGCACAATGCAACATAACGCCGCGTCGCTATTGTAACGCATATGGGGTTTTCACCCGCCATGACGTGGTGTTGGATGCCTCGTGAAGACGGAGTTTGCCCGGTGAGTGAAGGAAGTTGAAGATGGACAGCAAGAACCCGAAACCCGAGACCGGATTTGCCGCCGCCGAACCGAATGCGGCGCTCGGACTTTGGACATCTTGGATGCAGGCGGCGTCGGAGTCCGCGCAGGCATGGAGCAAAAACCCGGGCGAACCCGGCAAACTGTGGAATCAAGATGCCGCGGCGGGGGATTTGCTCGCGTCCGGGGTCCGGCAACTCAATGAACTTCTGGGAAACGACCCTGCATTGCGGGCGCTCGACCAGATGTGGAACGCCAATCCGCTGCGCGACGTGGTGCCGGTGGACTGGGCTGAAATCGCGAAGGCGCTGCGCACGGTCTGGCTGAGATCGTTGCGCGATCCCGCCAAGGCTGTCTCGGCGGCGGTGGACCTGAATGCACGTTTCGTCACGGCCGCGACCGAGGCGTGGAAGGAGGCCGCCCAGCGATGGATGGCCGATTCGGCCACGGCCGGCGCCAAACCATCCGGCCCTGCCGACAAACGTTTCGCGGCACCGGAATGGGCAACCAATCCTGCCTATCGCTCATTGAAAGAGATGTATTTGCTCGCGTCCGACTGGCTGCTGCGCCTGAGCGAAGCGGACGACATGGACGATAACGAGCGGCAGCACCTGAATTTCCATTTGCGCCAGTTCATCGATGCCATGAGCCCGTCGCTGATGCTGCTGTCCAACCCGGAGGCGATGCGCCGGGCAATGGAAACCGGCGGTGCCAGCCTGGCGGATGGCGCTCGGAATCTCATGCACGACCTGAAAGAGGGTCGCCTGAGCATGGTGGATGCCACGGCGTTCGCGCCGGGGCGGAACCTCGCGATGACGCCGGGCAAGGTTGTGTATCGAAACAAACTGATCGAGTTGATCCAATACACGCCAACCACCGAAACGGTGCATCAGGTTCCGTTGCTGATCCTGCCGCCATGGATCAACAAATATTACATCCTCGATATGCAACCAAAGAACAGCATGGTTCGATTCCTGGTGGAGCAAGGCTTCACGGTCTTTGTCGTGTCCTGGAAAAACCCCGACGCGTCGATGGATGGCACCACGATCGAGGACTACATGGACCTCGGCCCGCTGGCGGCGAGCGACGTGGTGCGGGAAATCACCGGCAGCCCAACGGTCAACGTGATGGGCTACTGCATTGGCGGCACCCTGTTGGCGATGACGTTGGCATGGCTTGCAACGAAGGGTGACACGCGGTTCGGGTCCGCGACGTTCATGGTGTCGTTGCAGGATTTTTCGAAAGTCGGCGACAGCGCGGTGTTCCTCGGCGAGTCGGCAATCGATTTTGTCGAACAGCAGATGATGGAGCGCGGGTATCTCGACAGCCGTGAAATGTCGAACATGTTCAATCTACTACGCTCGAACGATCTGATTTGGTCGAATGTTGTGAACAACTACCTGTTGGGTCAGAAACCACCCGCATTCGATCTTCTTTACTGGAACAGCGACGGCACCCGGATGACCCGCGCCGCCCATAGTTGGTATCTGCGCAACACCTATGGCGAGAACAACCTGATCGTTCCGGGAAAAATCGAATTGAAGGGCGAAGCGTTGGATTTGGGGCGTATCACGCTCGATACTTACGCGGTCGGTGCGGAGAAAGACCACATCGTGCCATGGGATGCCGCGTGGCGCATCACGCAGTTGGCCGGCGGCAAGGTCCGTTTTGTTCTGGCATCCAGTGGGCATATCGCCGGAATCATCAACCCTCCCGGTGGTAAGGGACAATACTAGGTCAACGAAGAACCGGCGGAGAACCCCGAACAGTGGCGGGCGTCCAGCACGCGCCATGACAGCAGTTGGTGGACCGATTGGGCGAGGTGGTTGGCGGATCACGCCGGCAACAAGGTCACCCCGCCCGGAATGGGCAGCAACATGCATGCGGTACTCGGCGATGCGCCGGGGGAGTATGTGCTGGAGAAGTGATCCACCAGAACCCAGCCTGAGACTTTCCGCCCGGGGCGTGTTGGGGTTACAATCGCCCTGCCTCGGGTGCGCAAAGCCGTGCCAGTCCGCCAACGCAAAAGAATCGCGGCCACGGTCTCATACCACCGGCCCGATATTTTGACCGTTCAGCCCCCTTAGCCCCTGAGCTGAACTGAGTGGAGAACATCAGGGTGTATCTGCGCGCCGACGTGTCCGGTCACCAGGTACGGGAGAACGGCGAAGCTGTCGTGGACGCATCCTGTGCGGAACGAACCGCACTGATGAATGCCCCAGAACGCATCCGCTCCATCGGACAGCATCATTAGACACAGGTCCGAATTTATGACCGTTGGTATTACCCTGACGAAAGTACGTCCGCGCCACGAGGTGGGACAGAAAGTAAGGAGAACCGGCCTCGGACATGGAAACCCCATAGTGGGAGGCTACCTAAAAATCGTATTTCAGGCCACGCCAAAATTTCACACCGTTTCAAGCGATTGCCGTGCTGATTTGCGAAGGCGCTATTGGCGTTCGCCTGACAGGTCGCTATACGTCCGCGCGGTTCAGATCCTGGAATGGACCGGGCGCATTAACGCTGGCGCCAAGCCGAGTGGTCCGGGCGGCAAGATAACTGGGATCGAACGTGCATGATGATGACTTTGCCTCCCGATTATCGTCCCACCGAGGACGAGGATTTCATGAATCCCGTCCAGGTCGAGTATTTCCGTCAAAGGCTGCTGCGCTGGCGGGCCGACCTTCTCAGGGATGCCGATGGCACGTTAGCGAGTCTCTCAGAGGGCGGCATTCGTGAAGCAGATATCGCCGACCGTGCCAGCATCGAAACAGATCGCGCGCTGGAACTTCGGACCAGGGACCGTGCCCGCAAGCTAATCTCTAAGATCGACCAGGCATTGGTGCGAATCGAAGTCGGCACCTATGGGTATTGCGAGGAGACCGATGAGCCCATCGGTCTGCGTCGTTTGGAAGCTAGGCCTATCGCTACAATGTCGATCGAAGCGCAGGAACGGCACGAAAAGATGGAGCGTGTCCATCGCGACGATTAAGGCGAGGCGTTAGACCATGATCGTTTGAGGTTAAACTCTCTCCCGTGCCGGTCATGCTCTAACTCTATGCTTGATAGCGTGATCGACATGGGGGCCTGTGCCAAGGCGAGGCGGCCTGGCCCCGTAATCATCCCGGCCGATCGCACAAGCGCCCAATGTCCGGATGCGACTAAATCGTAATCCGTACCCCCAACTCCACCACCCGATCGCTCGGTATCCGGAAGAACTCCGTCGCCGGCACCGCATTGCGCGCCATCACCAGGAATAGCCTCCGGCGCCACCAGGATAACCGAGGCTCCATGCCCGGAACCAAAACCTCCCGGCCCAGGAAGTAGCTGGCCTGGGACATCCGCACCTTCAACTCCTCGGTCAGGTCTTCGAGTGCCTTGGGGATGTTCGGGCTTTCCATGAAGCCGTAGCGCAGGATCACGCGGTGAATACCGGGCGCCAGGACCGCGACCTCTGCCCGGCGGCGTTGTGAGACTTCGGGCACGTCCTCGTTTTGAACGGTCACGAACAGGACGTTCTCGTGCAGCACCTTGTTGTGCTTCAGGTTATGCAGCAGGGAAGTCGGCACATAATCCGGATTGCCGGTCATAAACACCGCCAGCCCTGGCACGCGGATGATGCGGGATTGCGGCAGACGCGCCAGGAACGGTGCCAACGGCATGCTGGACTGCTTCCAGCGGGACAGCAGGATATCCCGCCCGCGCTTCCACGACGTCATCATCCCGGTCAGCCCGATACCCATCACCAGCGGCACCCAGCCACCTTCGACGACTTTCACCGAGTTGGCGCTGAAGAAGACCATATCCACCAGGAACAGCCCGCCGAACACCGACACCGTAGCCATTCGCGACCAATGGAACTGCCGCCGGAACACCACCATTGCCAGGACTGCCGTACAGAGAAACGTCCCGGTCACCGCGATGCCGTACGCCGAGGCCAAACTGTCCGACGTCTTGAACGCGAGCACCAGCAGCACGACGCCGATCGCCAATGCCGTGTTCACCTGCGGCACGTAGATCTGGCCCTCTTCGGTATTCGACGTATGCCGCACCGTCATCCGCGGCAGAAAACCGAGCTGCATGCACTGCCGGGCCATGGAGAATGCGCCAGAGATGACGGCCTGGCTGGCGATCACTGTTGCCGCCGTCGCCAGGATCACCATCGGCAGGCGTATCCACTCCGGCCCCAGCAGGAAGAACGGGTTTTCGATCGCCGAGGGATCACGGATCATCAGCGCACCCTGGCCGAAATAGTTCAGGATCAGGCAGGGCAGCACAAAGACCAGCCATGTGATCTTGATCGGCCTGGCGCCGAAATGGCCCATGTCGGCGTACAACGCCTCGGCGCCGGTGACGCACAGCACGACAGCGCCCAGCACGAAGAACGCCATGCCTTTGTATTGGATGCACAAAGCGATCGCGTAGGTGGGGGAGACAGCCAGCAGCACAAAGGGGTGCTGGATGATCTCGAGCAGGCCGAGAATGCCGATGACGAAGAACCACACCACCATGACCGGGCCAAACACCCGCCCGACGCTGCCGGTGCCTTTATACTGCGCGGCGAACAGGCCCAGGATGACCGCTATGCTGATCGGCAGGACATAGTGCTTCAATTCAGGGGCCGAGACTTCCAGCCCCTCCACCGCCGATAGCACCGAGATCGCCGGGGTGATCACGCCGTCGCCGAAGAACAGGCACGCACCGGCGATACCCACCAGGGCGATGGCGCTTTTCGCGCCGCGGCCGATGGAGACACGCTGCGCCAATGCCATCAGCGACAGGATGCCGCCCTCCCCGCGGTTATCCGCACGCATCACGAGAAAGACATATTTCAGCGTCACAATGATGATTAACGACCAGAAGATCAGCGACAGCACGCCCATGATCTCGGTCTGCGTGGTCTTGGTTGCGTCGAAAAGCTGAAGGCTTGCCTTGAAGGCATACAGCGGGCTGGTGCCGATATCGCCATAGACGATACCCAGCACCGCCATCAGCATGCCGAGGGTCGGCTTTTTGATGACATGGGCCTCGGATTCCGGATCGTGGCTCAAATGATTGACCTCATGATGTGCAGCTCGGCGGCGGCGCGTTTGCGTCGCCGACACTGACTTAGATTCCGAACGAGGCGTCCTTACCCTGGCACCAAGGCTGGAGCAAGCGCGAGGTAATGCGGGCAGCAATGCTCAGAATGCCGCTTGTGTCGCCGTTCGCTGTCATTGCGAGTAGTTCTCATTTTTGGCAAAACAGCGGCGTTTGTCCCAGCGTCATGCCGGGGCAGGCGTTCGCATTCCCGGACGCCATCATGCGAACACTGCCTCCCGCCCGGCTCCGGAAGCCGAGGTACACGAAACGGGGCGTTGCACTGGTTACGCTTTGGACCTACGGATCGCTCATGATCTGCGGGACTTGGATCACTGCCGAAAGGCAAATCTCCTGCGGACAAGCGTCGGAGGCCGGACCTTCGGGTGCCGGCCTCATCCTTATTCTGGGCATACTCGATCTTTTATCCTGTGCGTGCAGTGTCAGACCGAAAACTGCGCGGCGAACTCCACCCATTCGCGGCGATTGAGCCCACTGGTTTCTTGGGTAACGGCCTCACCAGCCAACATCCGCTTCACGACCGCGACCATTTGCGCTGACAGGGTGACCGCACCCAGCCGGTAATCGCGGAACGCTGCGGCGGCGATCGGAACCCATGCCTCGGTCATTGTCAGCATTTCGTCGGCATAGACGCGAATCTCGTATTGAGCATGCGCGTCGGCCCGCAGTGACAGGAAGTGAAACAGGTTGTGGAGGTTGGTTTTCCAATACCACTGCGTGTAAGTGTTCAACGTCAAATTCATACGCGCCAGCTCTCTGGCGAGGCCACGGCGGTTTGGGTCGGCGGCGTCGCCCTCGTTCAACATATGGGCGTAATTGGCATAGGTGCGTTCGGCGTCACCCCGCAGCAGGTCCAGGACCTCCGCCGCTTCTTCGCCCTCCAGCACGTCGCCCCGGCCTTGGCGGTTGATAACGGCCTGGGCGGCGAGGTTTTCCCGCGACGGTATGTAGAATTCTTTGTCCAGGATCGAATAGCGCGCTGAAATCTCATTGACGTTGGCAGTGCGGTGTCTGATCCACTGGCGCGCCACGAAAATCGGCAGTTTGACGTGGAATTTAATCTCGCACATCTCGAACGGGGTGGAGTGCCGGTGGCGCATCAAATAGCGGATGAGGCCGGCATCTTCCTGCACCCGCTTGGTGCCCCGGCCATAAGAGACGCGGGCCGCCTGCACGATGGCAGCATCGTCGCCCATGTAGTCGATAACCCGGACGAAGCCGTGATCGAGGATGGGGAATGCCTGAAACAGCATGGCTTCCAGCGCCGGCACGGTCGGCCGGATGGTGGACGCGGTGCGGGTGCGGGCGTCGGCGATTTCCGCCGCCTGTTCGTGTGTGTGCGATTCTTCAGCCAAGGCAACCTCCGCCCAATCAGTACAGGTCATTACAGCGGCCGGACCATAGGACAAGGTTTTTCAGTGGGAGCGTCCTGAAACGCCGCCGGAAAAGTCCTTCCCAGCCTCCTGATTCTGTTTATCATACCGCATTACAGAATGGAGACGCAGATGCAGGCCAGTGGTGCGTTCCAAAGTCAAAGCCAGAGTCAGGGCCAATCGCAGTCGCATGGCACGATGCAAGGCTATGACCCGAGTAACTTCTTCTGCGAGATGCTCCGGCCCGGTCAGCCCCAGCATCCAACCCTAACCCTGCTGCTGTCCCGGTTGGCAGCACTACCGATCGACAGCCTTCGCCGCCGGGCGCAGGACGCGGAACGGGATTTGCTGGAACGCGGCATCACCTTCACCGTCTATTCGGACGCCACCGCTATCGACCGTATTCTGCCGTTCGACCTGATCCCCCGCGTCATCACCCCGGCCGAGTGGCACCTGATCGAAACCGGTGTCATCCAGCGTGTGCGGGCGTTGAACATGTTCCTGCGCGACATCTACCATGAGCGAAAAATCCTCGCCGACAAGATCGTCCCGGCCGAACTGGTGCTGAAAAACGCCGGCTACTGCCCGGCAATGGTCGGTTTCAACGTCCCGTTCAACACCTATGTCCATGTCTGCGGCACCGACATCGTCCGCGATGAAACCGGCACCTTCCGGGTGCTGGAAGACAATGCCCGCACCCCCTCCGGCGTCGCCTATGTGGTTGAAAATCGCCACATGAGCCTGCGGGTCATGTCCGACCTGATGACCAGCCTGCGTGTGCGCAGCGTCGATGAATACGGTCTGCGACTCCACAACGCGATGGCCGAGATCGCCCCGGCCGGGGTCGAGGACCCGCAGGTCGTCGTACTATCGCCCGGCATCTTCAACTCCGCCTACTTCGAGCACGTCTTCCTGGCGCGTGAAATGGGCGTACCGCTGGTCGAAGGCCGCGATCTGACCGTCGAACAGGGCAAGGTCTGGATGCGCACGACATCGGGCCTCGCGCAGGTCCATACGATCTACCGTCGAATCGGCGATGACTACCTCGATCCCAACACGTTCAACCCAGACAGTATGCTGGGCGTGCGCGGCCTGATCGAAGCATGGCGTCACGGTGCGGTGGCCATCGCCAATGCGGTCGGCACTGGCGTGGCCGACGACAAGGCGATCTACGCCTACATGCCCCGGATCATTCAGTACTACCTGTCCGAAGAGCCGATCCTGCAAAACGTCGAAACGCGGATCTGCGGTGAACCCGATGCGCTGGCCTACACGCTGGACCATCTGCATGAACTGGTGGTCAAACCGGTCGCCGAGTCCGGCGGCTACGGCCTGCTGATCGGGCCGCACGCGACAAAGGCCGAACTGGCTGATTTCCGAGCCTTGTTGAGGGCCAATCCGTCGAACTACATCAGCCAGCCGACACTGAAGCTGTCCGTCTCCCCTACCCTGTGCGCCGACGGCGTACGCCCCAGGCACGTCGATCTGCGGCCGTTCGCGGTCACCGGCAAGGACACCTGGGTATTGCCCGGCGGCCTGACCCGCGTCGCGCTGCGCCCTGGATCGTTGGTCGTGAACTCCTCCCAGGGCGGCGGGTCCAAGGACACCTGGGTGCTGGCATGACCACCATTATGCCGGCACCGCACAAAGTGCATCTCATCGCTCGGCATGCCGAGGCCACGATCTGGCTCGCCCGCTATATGGAGCGGATCGAGAACATGGCACGCATTCTGGATGTCACCAACACGTTCGCCCGCGATGCCGACGACACCCGCAACTGGCTGTCGATCCCCCGCATCAACGGCGATCTGACCGAATTCTATAAGAGACACACAGAGGCGACCCAGCGCAGCGTCGGTGAGTTCTATCTGCTGGACCAATCCAATCCGACCTCCGTCCAGTCGTTCATCGCGGCAGGGCGGGAGAACGCCCGGACCCTGCGGGCGCTCATCTCGACCGAAATGTGGCTGCAAATCAACGTTTTCTATGGCCGCATCCGCGCACTACCGGCCGAGACGATCACGCCCGGCCACTTCACCTCGGCCTGCTCCATGCTGAAAGACGGCGCGCAAGCCCATACCGGCATTACCGAAGGCACGCTGTATCGCGACCAGGCCTGGCATTTCTACATGATCGGCCGGTATCTGGAGCGTGCGGACCAAACCACACGCCTGCTCGATACACGGTTCCACTCGTTGGCGCCGCAGTCGGAGGCGGTCGATGCCGATCTCGATGCCGGCCAGTGGAACACGTTGCTACGCGCCGCGGCAGGCTACCATGCGTACCGGCGGGAGCATCCGAGCGGGTATAACGCGCAGGAGGTCGCTTGCTTTATGCTGGTGAACATCGCGTTTCCGCGATCGGTGGGTTTGAACCTGGCACAGGTGGGGCGGCATCTAACACAACTCCGCCGGCGTTATTTCCTGCGCATGTCGCCGGCGTTGGAGCGGCTGGATCAATTGAGTACAACCCTGACGGTAGAAAATGTATCCGAGTTGACGGGCCGAAAGCTGTCGCCATTCCTGGATTTTGTGCAGCGGGAGATCGGCGGACTCCATCAGGATATCGTGGACACGTTCGCAGGCTGAGCGTGAAAGACGTATCGCAATTCGCGCAGCGATCCTGCTTCATCGTTTTCCGAAACATCTTAAGGATCATCCTTGCCCCATAAACGGGTATGTCCGAACATCCGGCGTGTCGGAAGATTTTACACATTCGTCGGGACGGTTTCCGATAAAAAACTTAATGCGTTGTTCGAAATGACTTATTTTTTATGGCACGAAATTTGCGTTACAAAATTATGATATATGAAACCCCAGGGAATTTTTATGCGTAATTGGCTGATTACCTCCATTGCTGTCGCGGGTATTCTCGGATCATCGGCCGTCGCGCTTGCTGATTTCACGTTCACTGCGCCGCCCGGCGTGACGGACTATCGATTGGCCTTCGTCACGGATGCTCCCACTCTCTCCACCTCGTCGAATATCGCGACATACAATTTGATCGTCTCAACCGAGGCGGCTCTGAACGTCGGTCTTCCCATCACCACTTGGTCAGCGATCGTCAGCACGACAAGCATTTCTGCCGCATCCAATGTCAGTTGCGGCGCTGGCTGCGACGGCAGTGTCCCGATCTACCTGGTTGACGGCACCCAAGTCGCAACCTCCGCCACCGCCTTATTCGCCGGGTCCATTCTGACAGCCATTAACAAGGACGAAAGCGGTAATAACGTTAACGAATACGTTTGGACCGGTTCGAACTCCGATGGGAGCGCAGTGGCCGGGGCGGAGATGGGAGCGGCCGGCGGCAGTTCGGCATACGGGGCCGACTTCAACACGTCCGGTATGTTCTTTCGGGGTGTGGCAGTAAGCACTTGTTGCAACGTCGGGATCTATGCGATCAGCGGCGACATCAGCGTAAGCGTCCCGGAACCGATGACCATATCGCTCCTGGGTTTAGGTTGTCTTGCGATCGGCCTAGCAAGAAAATTCAGGAGCAAGTGGCAACTGACCGTTTAAGCGGGGTCGCTCTGCCGAACCAGCTTCTTCTGGCTGCCTTCCCGGCCGGCGAGCCGAACCCATCATGTCTCCAGACGAACTGACCCGATAGAACCGCGTCGAGCGCCAGCGCGCGGTCAAAGTGGAGTGGCTGGATACACAGAGGGCTTTGCATAGATTACGCGCCGGGGATTAGGGTGTCGGGATGTTGCATTCTTCCGTCTGTCCCCACGACTGTCCCTCCACCTGCGCCCTGTCGGTGGAGGTTCTGGACGGTACCCGCATCGGCGCAGTGCGCGGGGCAGCGGACAACAGCTACACCGCCGGCATAATCTGCGCCAAGGTGTCCCGTTACGCCGAACGCATCCATCACCCGGACCGCCTGACGCAACCGTTGTTGCGCACCGGGCCGAAGGGCGCCGGACAATTCCGCCCCATTTCCTGGACCGAAGCGCTGGACCGCATTGCCGAACGCTTCATCGCCGATACCGCTCAGCATGGCTCCGAAGCGGTCTGGCCATTCTACTTCGCCGGTACGATGGGACTGGTGCAGCGCGACGGTATCAACAGGTTGCGCAACGTCATGCGCTACTCCCGCCAAAAAATGACGATTTGCACATCGTTGCCGGAAATCGGCTGGCAGGCGGGGGTTGGCGCCAGCCGGGGAGTCGATGCGCGGGAGATGGCGAAGTCCGACCTGATCGTGGTTTGGGGCGGCAATCCTGTCTCCACCCAGATCAACGTCATGACACACGTATCGCGCGCTCGGAAAGAACGCGGCGCCAAACTGGTGGTCATCGATCCGTATAAGACACCAACCGCCGCCGTTGCCGATATGCACCTGGCGATCCGGCCCGGAACCGATGCCGCGCTGGCCTGCGCGGTGATGCACGTTGCATTCCGGGATGGATACGCGGATCACGCTTACATGCGGGACTACACCGATTGTCCCGACGTGCTGGAAGCGCATTTGCGGGATCGCGGTCCCGATTGGGCGGCTGGTGTAACCGGGTTACCCGTCGCTGAGATAGAGGCGTTCGCCACGTTGTATGGACAGACCCGGCGTAGCTACATCCGAGCCGGATATGGTTTCGCGCGCAGTCGCAATGGATGTGCAGCCATGCACGCCGTGTCTTGCCTGCCGGCGGTAACCGGCGCCTGGCAGCATGAAGGCGGCGGCGCACTGTGGTCGAATCGCGGCATATACCGCTGGGACAAGACGTTGATCGAGGGGGCCGATGTGCTCGATCCTTCCGTGCGCGTTCTGGACATGAGCCGGATCGGCAGCGTTCTGACCGGCGATCGAACCGAACTGGGCGACGGGCCACAGGTTCATTCGATGATTATTCAAAACCAGAATCCGTTGACGGTGTGCCCGGACAGCAACCGCGTGCGCCGTGGTTTCGGACGCGACGACCTGTTCGTCGCGACGCATGAACAGTTCATGACCGAAACGGCCCGCTGGTCGGATATCGTGCTGCCGGCAACGATGTTCCTGGAGCATGACGACCTGTATCAGGCCGGCGGCCACAGTCACATCCAGATCGGTCCGAAATTGATCGAGCCGCCCGGTGAGTGCCGGTCCAACCATGAGGTGATCCAGGCACTGGCCTCCCGGCTTGGTGCAACACATCGCGGCTTCGACATGACCGCGATGGAAATCATCGACGCAACGTTGCTGGCGTCGGGCTATCCGGATGCAAAAACCGTGCTGGAAAAGCGCTGGATCGATGAAATGCCGCCGTTCCGGACAGCGCATTTCCTCGATGGTTTCCCAACGCGCGACGGGCGGTTCCATTTCGCCCCCGATTGGGCGGCGCTGGGTGACAAGCACGCGACGATGCCGCGCCTGCCCGATCAGATGTCCAATATCGAGGCCGCCGATGCCGCCGCGCCTTTCCGTCTGGTGACCGCGCCGGCCCGCAGTTTCCTCAATACCAGCTTTACCGAAATGGCATCGGGCAAAAAGCGGGAAGGCCGCCCGACCGTGTTGATGCATCCGGACGACGCCTCTCATTTGGGTTTGATCGAAGGATCGAAGGTTCGCCTCGGCAACGTGCGCGGCGAGGTCATTCTGCACGCACGCCTGTCCACCGGTCAGCAGCCCGGCGTCCTGGTCGCGGAAAGTGTCTGGCCAAGTGAATGTTTCGAGGGTGGAATTGGGATCAATGCACTGACGAGCGATGATCCCGGGCCACCGTGGGGTGGCGCCGTGTATCACGATACGGCGGTGTGGATGCGTGCTGAAACCGTCGCGTTGGCGGTGGGGGCGGTGGCGGCGGTGGCGGTGGCGGTGGCGGCGGAATAGAACACTGCCGAACCAAGGCGATACGTTCATGATTAGTTCCAACCTTGCGTTCACTTGGGCACCGCGCCTTGCATCGCCGCCGGACTCCAGGTTCTGGACCCTACGGGATGCACATATTTTACTTTTGCATGAAGCGATCTCGTAACGTCTAACCAAAAGCCAAACAAAACGCATGTTTCGATGTAATTTTATGCTGCTTTCTGAAACGGATTCCATCCGATAAACGCTCTTTATGTTATTGATTAAACTCGAATTTCAAAAATGTGAGAATCCCGTAGATCCGGCGGCCGGGGGTTAAAAGGGAACTCAGATCAGTCCGGATAAGAACGGATCGGGGTGGCGCCGCAGTTGGGCCTGCGGGCATGGATTTTGTGAGTGTAGTAATGGTCTTCCCGGGACTGTTCAACCGGCCAGGACGACGCCACACCCCGGACACTGGCGGGCGAGGCGGCAGAAAATCGCCCGGTAGCGGCCTTCGTGGCTATGGTGTAGCAAACGCGCTGCATATGCGAAGGCTACCCATCAGGAGAATTTTGGATGCCCAAGATCATTCCCGTCGCCATTTTCGATTGCATTGTCTTCGGCGCCACCGGCGACCTGACCCTCCGAAAACTGCTGCCAGCGCTATATTACCGCTTCCGCGATGGCCAAATGCCGGCCGAATCCAGCATCATCGGCGCCGCCCGCTCTGTCCTGACCGACGAGGAGTTCCGCGATCGCGCCGCCAAGGCGTTGAAAAAACACGTCGCACAGGCCGACCGGGACACAGAAACCATCCAACGATTCCTGGCGCAACTGCATTACATATCTATAGACGCCACTGCACCCGATGCGGACTGGAGCCGTTTCAACTCACTACTGGACGACAAGCGCGTTCGAATCTTCTATTTCGCCACCTCCCCCGACCTTTACGGCCCGGTCTGCCGAGCTCTCGGGGTGAATGGGATGGTAACCGAACATTCGAGGGTGGTGCTGGAAAAGCCGATCGGTCATGACGCGGCGTCGGCGCATGCAATTATCGCGGATGTCGGGACGGTGTTCTCCGAAGCGCAGACCTTCCGCATCGATCACTTCCTCGGCAAGGAGACGGTGCAGAATCTGATGGCGCTACGCTTCGCCAACACAATCTTTGAACGGCTGTGGACCGCCGACGTGATCGACCATGTGCAGATCACCGTGTCCGAAACGGTCGGACTGGAAGGCCGGGGCGGCTATTACGACAAGTCGGGTGCGCTGCGGGACATGCTGCAAAACCATTTGTTGCAGTTGCTGTGCCTGATCGCGATGGACCCGCCGGTGTCGCTGGATGCGGACCGGGTGCGGGATGAGAAACTGAAGGTGCTGCGCGCCCTGAAGCCGATGGAAACGCATGAGGTCGCCAACCTGACAGTGCGCGGACAATACACCCAGGGCGCCATCGACGGACAACCGGTGCCAGGGTATTTGGCCGACCTGGGATCGGACGACACGTCCCGCACCGAAAGTTTCGTTGCACTGAAAGCAGAAGTCCGCACATGGCGCTGGTCGGGCGTCCCGTTCTACCTGCGCACCGGCAAGCGGCTTCCTGCGAAAGTATCCGAAATCGTCATCCAGTTTCGGGCGCCTCCGTTCTCTATCTTCCCGCCGGAATCCGCCGAATGGCGCCCGAACACGCTGATTATCCGCCTGCAACCCGAAGAAGGCATGCGGCTGGAGATGATGACCAAGGACCCCGGCCCCGGCGCATTGCGCCTATCCCCGACCGGCCTGGATATCAACTTCGAGAAGACCTTCGGCAAACGTTTCCCGGACGCGTACGAGCGGCTGCTGATGGACACCGTGCGCGGCAACCAGACGTTGTTTATGCGACACGATGAGGTCGAAGCCGCCTGGGCCTGGGTCGAACCCATCCTGGAAGCCTGGGCCGCTCGGCCCGACCACCCGCGCCCCTACCCGGCGGGAAGCTGGGGTCCGACGGCGGCGATCGCACTGATCGAGCGCGACGGGCGGACATGGCATGAGGAGATGGCATAGGGGGACGTTTCAAATCCTGGTGGACACACCCGAGATCAACGACTTACACCACTTACCAGCGGGCGCACCCTTGCCGGCCCCACATCCACAAGGACCGCGTTCATGCCACTGAGCAAATCCGACCGGAGCTCCCTGAAACAGTTCTATCAGGATCTCGGCGACGAGCCGCTTCCGCCGGACAGCAAGTTTTATGAGCCGGTTTACGAGGCCCTCGGTCTCGACGATCCCGTGCAGCAGATTTCCACGCTGATCGAATTCGACGGGATCGAAAGCATTCGGCTGTTTTCCGGCTTCCGTGGATCGGGCAAAACCACCGAATTGCTCCGTCTGCAACGTAAACTGGAAGCCCAGGGCTACTTCGTTCTTTATGCCGACGCGCTGAAGTACGTAAACGCCGCTGAGCCGATCGAGATCACCGATCTGCTCATGGTGCTCGCCGGCGCGTTCAGCGATGCGCTTGACGAGCGTTTGGGCGCCGATACCGCCCGTGAAACATACTGGGATCGTCTGTTGGCATTCTTGAACCGGGAAGTCGCCGTCAAGGGTGCCGGCGTCAAGCTTGAATACCAGACCCCATTGAAGGAAGTTCTGGGCGGACTGAAGACCAGCCTGGACCTTAAATTCGAACTGAAATCCGCCACGAATTTCCGTCAAAGCCTGCGGCCGGTCCTGGCGAACAAGCTCAAGGAACTGAAGAACAACGTCGATAAATTCTTCGAGGACGGGATCAAGCTGATCCGCGCATCCCATGGCGAGAATACGCAGGTTGTCTTCATCTTCGACCAGCTCGAGCAGCTTCGCGGCACCCTGCAAACCGAACAGGAGGTGATCCGTAGCGTCGGGCGCATCTTCGCGACCCATGTGGATCTGTTGAAAATTCCCTATGTCCACTCGGTCTTCACCGTGCCCCCGTGGCTGAAATTCGTCTTGCCCAACACCGTGCCGATCACCCTGCTTTGCACGATCCATCTTTGGGCCAACGACAATGCCCGGTCTCACTGCGAACCCGCATGGGATGTCTTCCGATCCCTGGTTAAACGCAGGCTCGGCGACGAAGGTTTACAGCTTCTGTTCGGACCGCAGCCCGGGCAGCAGGCGCTTGTCGATCAAATGATCGCCGTCTGCGGTGGCCACTTCCGTGATCTGCTGCGCCTGTTACGGGACGCGGTGGTGCGTTCGGACGCGTTGCCGAACCTGCCCGTGACCTCGGCCCTGATCGTCAATGCGATCAACGCGGCTCGGCGCGACTTTCTGCCGATCGCTCAGGATGACGCGAAATGGCTGGCGGACATCGCCCGGGTGCGAGCCACCGCGCTGCCGAGCACCGATGCCGCGCCGGTAAACAGGCTGGCGCGGTTTCTGGACAGTCATTTCGTCTTGTACTTTGTAAACGGCGACGAGTGGTATGATATACACCCCTTGATCCGGAAAGAGGTGGCAGAGGTGGTGCAGGCAGCGGCCCCGATCGCGGAGCGGTAGATGGCGCCGCGCACCGCCGCTCATCGAATCGACGACGGCAACGCCATCGCCCGGCGCTATGGTCACGCGGCCGCGAATGAGTGGCGGCGCCTTCTGGCTCACTTCGATTTGGGCGATGGATTTGCCCTGATCGTACTGATCGTGCCGGATCGGGACGGTGCGGCGATTTGCCGAGGCGAACTCGAAAAACAGCTTGTCACCCAAAAGAAGCATCTGACAGGCTTCTTGCCTGTTCTGCCTGCCGATCTTTCGCAAATTGCAACGTTTTTGCCGGATCAGGCGATCGGGTCCGATATCGGCGCGGTCTGGATCGAAGCGGTCGTTGCGCGAAGCGCCCGAGACTTTCCCGAGTGGGAACAGGCGTGGCGTCGCACGCTGGAAGGGCTCAATCAGCAGCGCAACCCGCTGCGGCAGTCGTTTCACTGCCCCATCGTGATCACGGCGGCACCCTGGCTGGTGCCTCTGTTTCGTGACGTCGCGCCGGATTTATGGTCCATCCGATCGCAGGTTGTGCGGATCGAGCCTGAGCATGACCTAAGACGCGAACGCACCGCGGAAGCACGCGATACCGCAGCCGAGCGCGATAGGCCGGACCCCACCGACTCGCCCGATCCCGAATTGGCCCAGCGAGAGGCGGAGCGGCTGCTTGGGGCGCCTGATCGGGTAAGGGACCGTGCATTGCTTTTGGCCCGGGCTGCGCGGGGGTTCCACGGCCAAAACCGTTTGCCTGAAGCCGAAGCGGCGCTGCGAGAATCGAGCGAGCTGATTGCTGGCCTGGGAGACCCGGTCGGGCATGGCAACCTCATGCGTGAACTCGGCAGCGCGATCCTGCTCCAGGGCCGCGCGGCC
>JANXLQ010000262.1 GCA_025355085.1 Rhodopila sp. | reverse complement strand
GGGTGTCGCTCCGGTCGGGCGGAGACGCACTGACGATCTTCACCAAGCCGTTCTGGCCGCCTAGAATGGGAGCGGCGGCCGCGGCGAGGGCAGCGGGGATGCGATGGACGGGTCTCTCGCTGCCCTTCTCACCTCGATTGTCGCGCAGCACTATGCATCGCTTAGACGAAGAGGCTAGCCTGACGCTGAAGCGTCAGGGCGGACCGCTCACATCCAACGCCGGCTCGTCACCTGCAACCTGCTCCGACATGAACATCGTTAAACCGCTCGTCCCCTGCGGGCATGTACGGTTTCAGATCAAGAATACAGCCAGGCTTGTAAGCATAGACATTGGCCCGGGTAATCACTGGGATATTTGCCACTTGTTCAGAAATTTCCCGGGAAAGCTCCAGCATGACCGCCAAGCGTTTCGGGTCCGTAGCCTCCAGACGACGCGCCTCGCCCAGTAATTCATCGATCCGCGGGGTGGCGGCGCCGCCGGGATTGACGCCACCGCCGGTGCCGACGATCTGCATGAGGCCTTCGACTGCGTCACCCCGGCCGCCGTTACGGCCGATCATAATGTCACCGCGCGGAGTCGGACGGGAAAACTGATTATATTGCGACACGTCGATCACCTCGAATTTAAGCCGCACGCCGACCTCGGCCCAGAGGCCCTGCAGCGCCTCAGCCAACTGCCTGTATTCTGTCGTGTTCAGCAACAGCAAGGTAATGTCCACCCCGTCCTTGAAACCGGCTTCCGCGATCAGCGCGCGCGCCTTGGCTGGATCATAGGGATAACGGCTGTCGAGATCCTTGATGTAGAACGGTGATGTCGTGGCCCAAAGCTGCTCCGTCGGGCGCGCGGTGCCGAAACCAATCGCGTCCGACAGCGCCTCACGGTCGAGTGCGTACATCAACGCTTGACGGATCCGGACGTCGGAGAGGCCCGGCCGGGAAACGTTCAAATAAATATCCCACAGCGCATTTTTCTCGGCCGCCAGGATCGTCAGGCCAGCAGCCTTTGCCTCCTGAATCTGCCTGGGGTCAATCAGGGCGATGGTGGCTTGACCGGACCGCACGGCATTCAGGCGGGCACGCGCTTCCGGTACATAATGGTTCTCGAACCCAGCCGGCCGGCCGGGGTCTTTGCGCCAGTAATCGTCGAAGCGGGTCATCACGGTCTTGATGTTCGATTCGAATAACTTCACTTTGTACGGCCCGGCGCCGATGCCTTGGAGGGTGGCACCGAACGCCGGTTCCCCGGAGGCGGTCGGTGCGAAAGCAGCGGGACTGACCATCATCCCGCTGTTGTACGCCAGTCGGAATTCGATCTGTCCGCTGGATTCCTTCAGTTTGAGCTTCACCACGTCATCGCCGACCGTCTCTATCGCAACGATCTGACGAAATGTGTCGGCAACGGTGTTGCCGGCCCGCTTGCCCAGTGCCGTACTACGTTCAAAATTACGCTTGACTGCGTCGGCGTCAAATTTGGTGCCGTCATGGGAGGTCACGCCATGGCGCAGATTGAGCGTGAGTTCGGTCAAGTCATCGCTGAGTTTCCACGATTCTGCGAGGCCCGGCGTCAGGCGTCCATCCTGGTCAAAGCGGATCAGCGTGTCGTAGATCGCCAGCAACGTTTCGTGGGAATAGCTGCTGCCGTTTTGCGGCTCCGCGGGATCTAACGTCGCGTTTCCCGAAGAATCATAATAGACGATCGTTGCCTCGGTGTTAAATCGACCTTCGTCTTTCGCTGCGGACCGGACTGGGGTGCAGATAGACATTGTCATTGCGCCGGCGAGGAGCCAGGCGGCGGTCCGTCCCGTTTGCATTATGTTCTCCCTGATCGAATGACTATTTTGCTGTCTGCCCGCACGATTTTATTATACGCGTAAGATAATGCGCTGCGGCGTTGTTGTCACGGGTCCCTATCGTGAACGGGCGGCCGGACAAAACTTGCCGCGCACGGCCGACCCTGGTTGGCGCAGTGTTGGGCTTCTAAAAGCAATGAAACAATCAGCCAAACCGCTTGGTTCCGTATCGATTCTGAGCAATATGACTTCACCAAGACGGAGCTACCCCGATGCGACAACCCTCGGACAAAAGCGAAACGATCCTGGCCCGACTTACTGCCCTGAGCGTTGATCACTTCAACCTGGGGCCGGACGATGTCACCTGGTCCGATATCGGACCCTGGGCGGTTATCTGAAAGGCCTGCGCGAAATCAGCGACGCCGCCTTGCACGAAGGCGATCACGCGGCCTTCAACCAGAAACTCCACTTATCGTGCAGTGCAGATTTTCCGGGCCACCTCCGGGTCCTCTCAGGCATCGAATGCCCGCCACCATCGGTCATTCGACCGCCTTTACCGTCAGGCGATCCATCACCGCCAGCAGTACGCCGGAAACCACAAAAGTCAGGTGGATACCGACACTCCAACCGAGTTCCCGGTTGCTCAGGTGCTCCACATTCATAAAGCTCTCCAACACATGGATCGCCGAAATCGCAACGATGGAAGCCATCAGCTTCAGCTTCAAATCGCCGAAGCCGACATGACCCATCCAACTCGGCTTATCCTTATGGTCGGTAAGGTCCAGCTTCGAGACAAAGTTCTCATAGCCGGCGAACATGACCATAATAACCAGACTGCCCATCAGCGCCAGATCGACAAGGCCAAGTATGCCAATGATTGTACTGTCGCCGTCCGCCGTCAAAACATGAGTAAGCAATTCCCATGTGCGCTGCGCGAATTTGATCAGCAGGACGACAATTCCCACTGCAAGCCCGATAAAGATGGGGGCCAGCAGCCAGCGGCAGGCAAAAATCAGCGTCTCGATACTGCGTTCGATCAGCGAATGACGGACAGGCGGTTGCATTATTGTCATCGCGTTTGTCCCGTTTGCGACGAGGCGATCTGGACATCTTGTTTCATTTGATCCTTTCGTATACGCCGCCGTCGTCGTGCGGCCAGCAAATTCAAACCTTCGACCAGCACCGAAAATCCCATCGCCGCATAGACATACCCACGCGGAACATGGAATCCGCAGCCGTCCGCTACCAGCATCATGCCGATCAATAAAAGAAATGACAACGCCAGCATCTTGACGGATGCATGCCGGGCGATGAAGGCGGCAAGCGGATTGGATGCAACCAGCATTACGATCATCGCAGCCACGATCGCCGCGACCATGACCCAGATTTCATCGACCATCCCGACCGCCGTTATGACGCTGTCAAGTGAGAACACCATGTCGAACAAAACGATCTGGCAGATAGTACCGATAAAGCCGGTCTGTTGGCGATTTTTTGGCTCATCGTCGTCTTCGCTGTCCATGCTCAGGTGAATTTCACGCGTACCCTTGAACAGCAGGAAACCGCCACCGCCGATCAGGACCAGGTCGCGCCAGGAAAATGTCCAACTCGCCACCGACACAACAGGGTCGGTCAGGTGGACGATCCAGGCGATGGAGCCGAGCAGGGCAAGTCTCGTGCCCAAAGCAAAGCCCAGACCCCAGCGACGGGCTTTGTCCTGTTGCTCCAGCGGCAAGCGGCCTGCCAGCAAAGCAATGAACACCAGGTTATCGACACCCAAAACGATCTCGAGCGTCGCCAGGGTGACGAAACTTGCCCAGATTTGGGGATCCAGAATCCAGTCCATCTCAGATCGGCCGATCCGGCTGCATGTCAGCGACCGCGACGATAGCAACCAACCCGGTCACCCCGAGGCCGCCTGCCATGTAGCTGTAAACCGAAAGCATATAACGCCGAAGGCCGGCATCGATGCTTTCCATGCCGGCTCCGGCGCTGTCCGGCGCAGGCCGAGGGTAGGTATCGATGTTCATGGCTTTACCCTTTTAAGACATCGGAATGGTTGCGCGGCAGCCCCATCCAGTGGGGCCGGTGCCGCTCGATCCAGGTCAGCGAACGGTCGGTGCCGCGGCGCAGCGGTGGGATATCCTCAGCCAGCAGCACAAGGCCAAGCGGCAGCATCCATAGGCCGAGAATTGGTAGGATGCTCAAAAAACCGCCGGCGATCAACAGTGTCGCGGCGGGAATGCGCGCCCACCGGGCGGACGGCTGCCGCAGCCAGCGAATCATCCGTTGGCTGCGTTGCGGCAGATGACGGACCAGCAGTCCCATCCGGCGCTCCCGGTCATCGTTTTCAACGGCGGAAGGCGGCGCCCCGCCAGGGATTTGAACATGCAAAGGCACGGCTCCTGTTTCATGAGCCGTGTGGCGAACCGATTGAACTGTGGGGATTGAACACTAGGCCCGCACATCAGCCGGACCCGGCGCATTTCGGCGCGGAACACGGCGATCCGACATCACGAGGTTGGGCGACACCATGTCGTCATCCTCGTCAGAGGGGCCCGGATCGTTTTCGCATAAGTGGTCCCGGGACTGGCAATATCAAGGCCGCGACCGAAAAAACCCGCAGCCCGGGCCATGCCGAACCCGGCAATCGGCACACGCCTTGGCACAGGCGTTCCGGGGCGCTACACGGAACCTACAACGCGCTTTGAGGAAACGCCTCGCATGATCAACAAGATCGTCCAGTCCATGGCCGACCTGATGTCCGGCATCAAGGACGGCTCCGTCGTCCTGCTCGGTGGTTTCGGCTCCGTCGGCCAGCCCAACGCCTTGCTGGACGGACTGATCGAGCAAGGTGCCACGGACCTGATCGTGGCCGCCAACAATGCCGGCGCCGGCCATGTCGGCCTCGCCCGCCTGATGGAACTGGGCCGCGTCCGCAAAATCATTTGCTCCTTTCCCCGCAGTTCCGATCCTGTCGTGTTCGAAACGCTGTATCGCGCCGGCAAGATAGAGCTGGAGATCGTGCCGCAGGGAACCCTCGCCGAACGCATGCGTGCGGCTGGCGCGGGCGTGCCGGCATTCTTCACCGCGACCGGCGTCGGCACGAAAATGGCGGTGGGCAAGGAACATCGCGAAATCGACGGCCGTACCTATATTCTGGAACAGTCGCTGAAAGGCGATGTCGGACTGGTGGAAGCGTGGGAAGCCGATCGCTGGGGCAACCTGACCTACAAACAGGCCGGCCGGAACTTCAATCCGCTCTGCGCCATGGCGTCCGCTCTCTCTCTGGTGCAGGCGCAACACATCCGCGAACTCGGCGGCATCGATCCCGACCACGTTGTCACCCCCGGCATCTTCGTGGACCGTGTGCTGCACGTTCCATACGGCGATCCCTCCGGCTTCTGAGGCAGGAAACGAACCATGTCTGAAACCGCTACCTCCGCCTTCAAGCCGTTCACCCGTCCGCAGATGGCGCAGCGTGCTGCCGCCGACATCCCAGAAGGTTGGTACGTCAACCTCGGCATCGGCATCCCGACCATGATTTCCGACTATGTGCCGGTCGGGCGGGAGGTTATTTTCCACTCGGAAAACGGCGTTCTCGGCATGGGACCGGCGCCCGAGAAGGACAAAATCGAGCCCTGGCTGATCAACGCCGGTAAGCAATACGTCACGATGCTTCCGGGCGGCAGCTTCTGCCATCACGCCGACAGCTTTTCGATGATCCGCGGTGGGCATCTCGATCTGTGCGTCCTCGGCGCATTCCAGGTCGCCGGCAACGGCGATATCGCCAACTGGGCAACCAGTGAGAACGACACCGCCCCCGCAGTCGGCGGCGCGATGGATCTCGCGGCCGGCGCCAAGCGGTTGTGGGTGCTGATGGAACATACCACCAAGGACGGCTCGTCCAAGCTGGTGACGAAGTGTTCTTACCCGCTGACCGCACCCGGCGCCGTCAAACGCATCTACACCAACCTCGCGACACTCGATGTCACCGAGCGCGGATTTGTGGTGCTGGGCATGGCGCCGGGCCTTAGCCTGGAAGACCTGCAGGCCCGCACCGGCGCGAAACTGCATCTGCCAGTCTGATACCGGCCAGCGACTGATACCGGCCAGCGACTGATACCGGCTGGCGTCTGATACCAAAGCGGGCGTACCGCGCCCCGATCGAGGTTCTCACCTCGGCCGGGACGGCAGGAACAGCAGCGGCCGTTATTACAGCGGTTCGGTATCCAGCGCATACCCCGCCGTCCGCACGGTGCGGACAACGTCCAGTTCGGCCTCGCCATTGATCGACTTGCGCAGCCGCCGGATATGCACATCGACCGTTCTTGGTTCAACATGGATGTCCTTGCCCCAAACGGCATCCAGCAGTTCCTCACGCGAAAACACCCGGCGCGGATGCTGCATGAAGAATTCCAGCAGCCGGAACTCCGTCGGACCCAGATGCACCCGGCGTTCGTTACGAGACACGCGATGCGAGGCCAGGTCCATCTCTATATCGTGGAACGTCAGTTGCCCCTTAACCGGCATCGCGTTGGACCGCCGCAGCAGTGCACGCATCCTGGCCAGCAATGCCTCGATGCTGAAAGGTTTGGTGATGTAATCGTCGGCACCGGTATTCAGGCCACGCACCGCGTCCTGATCTTCCGTTCGCGCCGTCACCATGATCACCGGCAGGTCGCGGGTTGCGGCTTTGCGGCGGATCTGGCGGCAGACCTCGATCCCGGACATGACCGGCAGCATCCAGTCAAGTAAAACAAGATCCGGCTGGGTTTCGGCGATGCGGGTCAGGGCCTCTTGACCGTCGCCGGCCTCTTCGACCCGGAAACCCTGCTTTTCCAGGTTGTAACGCAGCATGGTCGCAAGTGCTGCTTCGTCTTCGACCACCAGAATCAGTGGCTTGGGTAAACTGGATGTACCGTCGAGCATTACAGTGTCCTGTGTTGCGTCTTTAGGCAGACTATGGTGGTGTCGTCGTTAGTCGATCGGCTAGGCGATTCCCAACACTCAAGCGAAACAGCCGTCAGACCATTCATTTCGTCATCGCCCGGCTGGTCCGGACTAGCCGAACCATGACGACGGGGAACAGCGTTATTCTTTCTGCCTAACGACGGCATACGCAGCGGACGTGCCCTTGGGGCGAACATCCGGAATAACCTCGCCCTCGACCGCGTAATAAATCGTTTCGGCGATGTTGGTGGTGTGGTCGCCGATCCGCTCCAGGTTCTTGGCGATGAACAGCAGATGCGTGCAGGGCGTGATGTTGCGCGGATCCTCCATCATATAGGTGATCAGTTCGCGGAACAGCGCGTTGTAGATGTCATCGACCACCTGATCGGAACGCCATACCTCGATCGCCTTCGCGGTGTCGTTGCTGCTCAGTGCATCGATGATCGATTTCAACTGCTCCTGCACCATATGCGTCATATGCCCAAGCCCGGCCAGCGAGTAAGGCAGATTGTACTGCCCCAGAACAATGCTGCGCTTGGCGACGTTGGCCGCATAGTCGCCGATGCGTTCCAGGTCGCCGGTTATCTTCAGGGCTGCGACGACCTGCCGCAGGTCAGCCGCCATCGGCTGGCGCAAGGCCAGCATCCTTATGACGAACTGCTCGATTTCATGCTCCAGCGCATCGACCTTGGGGTCCT
This sequence comes from Rhodopila sp., assembly GCA_025355085.1. Lineage (GTDB taxonomy): Bacteria > Pseudomonadota > Alphaproteobacteria > Acetobacterales > Acetobacteraceae > Rhodopila. Next base: position 12,994 of record JANXLQ010000262.1, on the reverse strand, counting down.
CCGAAACCGCCCGGGCCGCTGCCTCGTTGTCGCGGTTCATGATCCCCGCGGCCGCCATTACCAACTGGCTTTCCACGATGCCGCCCATCTCGGTCAGCATATCCCGCAACTTCTTCAGATCGTTGTCGAAGCTCTTGACCAAATGTTCAGCCGTTCCGGTCATGGTATAAGTCCTTTATGGCTCAGCCAAACCGGCCGGTGACGTATTCCTGGGTGCGCTTCTGCTTCGGTGACGTAAAAATCTGTGCCGCGGGTCCGCATTCCACCATCTCGCCCAGATAAAAGAACGCCACCTGATCGGCGCAGCGCGCGGCCTGTTGCATGTTATGGGTGACGATGGCGATGGTGAAGTCCTGCTTCAGCTCATCGATCAGTTCCTCGATCTTCAAGGTGCTGATTGGATCCAAAGCGCTGGTCGGCTCATCCAACAGAATGACTTCCGGCCGCACGGCGATAGTCCGCGCGATGCACAAACGTTGTTGCTGGCCGCCCGACAGGCCCATGGCGTTGGTCTGCAAGCGGTCCTTGACCTCGCCCCACAGGGCCGCGCGAGTCAGCGACCATTCGACCCGTTCTTCCATAGCCGACTTCGACAGTTTCTCATGCAGCTTCACGCCGAACGCGATATTCTCGAAAATCGTCATCGGGAACGGGGTGGGCTTCTGGAATACCATGCCGACGCGGGCGCGCAGGGCGTTCACCTCGATCTTGGGATCGATGATGTTGTCTTCCCCCATCATCACTTCGCCCGTTGCGCGCTGTCCCGGATACAGATCGTACATCCGGTTCAGCACCCGCAGCAGCGTCGATTTGCCGCATCCGGACGGCCCGATCATGCCGGTGACCTGACGGTTCGGCAAATCCAGGTTCACACCCTTCAGCGCGCGGTTTTCCCCATAGAAGAAATCCAGGTTGCTGATGGAGATCGCAGCCGAATTCAGGGTCTTCGCCCCGCGGGCCTCAACGCCGCTGAAGCTGGCGTTCGACCCCTGGCTGGAAGTTGCGGTCGCACTCATGTTCACCTCATTTTGCGCGGTGCAGCAGCACCCGCGCCGCGATGTTGATGGCCAGCACGCCGAACGTGATCAACAGGGCACCGACCCAGGCAAGTTGCACCCAGTCTTCGAACGCCGATCCGGCATACTGGTAGATTGTAACGGGCAGGCTGGCCATGGGCTTGTCCAGGCTGACGGACCAGTTAAAATTGCCCAGGCTGGTGAACAGCAGCGGCGCGGTTTCGCCGGCGATGCGCGCCACCGCCAACAAAATGCCCGTCGCGATTCCCTGCTTCGCCGCTCGGTAGCAAATCAGAACGATCATCTTCCATTTCGGCGCTCCCAGGCCGATCACCGCTTCCCGCAGCGTGGCCGGAATCAACCGCAGCATGTCCTCGGTCGTGCGAACCACGATGGGGATGACGATGACCGCGAGTGCCAAACAGCCGGCGATGCCGCTAAAGCCGCCGAACGGATAGACCGCGATCTGATAGACAAACAACCCGATCAGGATGGACGGTGCCGACAGCAGCACGTCCGACACGAACCGCACCGCATTGCCGATCAGCGACCCTTGCGCATACTCGGCCAGGTAGGTGCCGACCATTAACCCGATCGGCGTGCCGATGGCCGCGCCGAGCAAGGTTTGTATCAGGCTGCCGATGATGGCGTTCAGCAGTCCGCCATGTGATCCGGGGGGCAGGGTGGATGTCGTGAACACCGACAGCGCCAACCCGCCAACGCCCCGATACAGCAGGGTGAACAGGATGGAGGCCAGCATCGCCAACCCGATGAAAGTAGCCAGCACGCACAGCACCTTGATCACGGTGTTGATACGATACCGCCGCCGCCCAAGGGATCGGGCAACCGGCATGTCGCGGGCCGGACCCGGGGAAAGGGTTGTCGCGCTCATGTCTTCAACCTCGGCCGCAGCAACAGTCGGGATATTGCCAATACAATAAAGGAGATGACAAACAGGATAAAACCGAGCGCCAGAAGCGACGACAGTTTCAGGCTGCCGCTTTGGCTTTCCGGAAACTCCAGCGCCACCAGAGAGGCGATCGTGTTGCCCGGCCCGAACAGCGACGACGTAATCCGGTTGGTATTGCCGATAACAAAAGTAACCGCCATCGTTTCACCCAGTGCTCGGCCCAGCCCCAGCATGATGCCGCCAACGACGGATGCCCTGGTGTAGGGAATGACGATCGAACGCATGACCTCCCACGTCGTGCAGCCCAGCCCATAGGCTGATTCCTTGTAAACTGCCGGGACGGTTTCAAACACGTCGCGCATGGTGGCGGCTATGAAGGGAATAATCATGACCGCCAAAACCAGGGCGGCGGTGAAGATGCCGGTGCCGAACGGGGGGCCTTGGAACAGGAAGCCAATGACCGGCCAATCGCCGATGCTGTCGATCAGGGTTGGCTGAACGTATTCCGCCATGATGGGGACGATCACGAAGAAACCCCACATGCCGTAGATGATCGACGGGACCGCGGCCAGCAGTTCGATCGCCGTGCTGACGGGGCGGCGGAACCAGGCCGGGGCGAGTTCGGTCAGGTAGAACGCGATGCCGAACGCCAGCGGCACGGCCAGCGCCAGCGCCAGAATGGCGGTCACGACGGTGCCGAATACGGGAACGGCTGCACCGTAGATCTCCTGCACCGGATCCCAGTCGTCCGACACCACGAAGCCGAAACCGAATGCCCGGAATGCCTGTAAGCCGCCCAGGAACAGCACCACGATGATGGCGCCGAGCAGCAGAAGAACGAGCAGGCCGGCAGAGCGGGCGATGAAGGCAAAGATCGCGTCGCCCAGGCCCGAAGAGGGTTTTGTGGTCTTGATATCCGCGGTGACAGCCTGCTGCACGATCTTATCCTGGTCTGTGCTATCGGAGATGGGGCCGGCGAACCCGCCAGCCCCATATTTTCGTCAGCTTTAGTAGATCGGCTTGCCGTCAGGACCCATGATGCTGGCATGCCATGCGGCGCGAACGGCGGTTTTGACGGCCTCCGGCAGCGGCACGTATTCCAGCGCCGTGGCGGACGCGTCACCGTTCTTGTAGGCCCAATCGAAGAATTTCATGACCGCGGCAGAACGAGCAGCGTCGGCCGGGTCCTTCGGCAGTTCGATGAACGTCACGGACTCGATCGGCCAGCTTTTCTCACCCGGCTGGTCGATCAGGTTGACCGCGAAATTCTTGGCGGAACCCCAGTCGCCATTGGCGGCGGCGGCCTGGAATGATTCCATGGTCGGCTTCACGAACTGACCGGCCTTGTTGCGAAGCTGCGCGGTGATCAGGTGGTTCTGGCTGGCGAAGGCGTATTCGACATAGCCGATGCCACCGCGCGTGTTGCGGACCGTGGCGGACACACCGTCATTGCCCTTCGCGCCCGCACCGGCCGGCCATTTCACGCTGGTCGCGGCACCGACCTTGTCTTTCCATTCCGGGCTCACGGCGGAGAGGTAGGACGTGTAAACGTAACTCGTGCCCGACCCGTCAGCGCGGTAAACCGGGGCGATGGCCAGATTCGGCAACGTGACGCCCTTGTTGGCTTCGGTCAGCTTCGGGTCGTTCCATTTGGTGATCTTGCCGGCATAGATGTCGGCCAGCAGTTCGCCGGTCAGCTTAAGCTGATTTGCTTCCACCCCGGCGATGTTCACGATCACTACGACCGAACCCATCACGGTGGGGAATTGCAGCAGCTTGCCGGAGTCCAGCTTGGCTTGGTCCATCGGGGCGTCGGAGGCGCCGAAATCGACAGTGCGCTGCAGAATCTGGTTCTGTCCGGCACCGGACCCGATCGCCTGATAGTTCAGTTCGATGCCAGTGGCTACTTTGGCCAACTCGCCCCATTTGGCGTACACTGGGGCCGGGAATGTTGCCCCTGCGCCGGTGATCTGCTGGGCCTGAGCCAAACCAGTGGTTGCGGCAAGGCCGGCCAGGCCAAAGGCCAGGGCCGTTACGACGGTTTTCATCAATTTTTCTCCTAAGGAGTCTCTGCGCTTGACGCACCAGGAAACTAAGTAGGATCGATGATGCCCGTGTTGCATTTTGATGACGGTTTGATGACAGAGACTGTTTGTCTCGATTGCATTCAGCCCGTTAAAAGGTTGGGGAGACCGGCACGAACCCCGGTTCCCCAGCCCGATCGCCCCGCGATGCCCGGTCGATGTCGATAACCCGGTGCGGGTGATGCGGTCTTATACCAACCCGCACAGACAAAGACACACGCCGTTCGCCCCATCCATCAGCAGTTTTCATTTTGGCAAAGCGGATTGCGACTCACGTCGTCATGGTGCGCGAAGGCGCACCATCCGTGTCTTTGTTCAGGCAAGCAAAAGACGCGGATTCCCACTGGTGCCTGTGCCCGTGCCGGACCCTGGTATTCGCATGACGGTCTGGGCGGATGAAAGCCCTGCCTGGAACACGCTGTATGCCAGCTTTGCCATGCGGCGGATCAATCATCAGGACGGCTACAGTATAGACGGCGCCTGCACAAACGGCGCGGAACCCTACTTCTGCCGCCTGCGCCGTGGCGAAGTGGGACATCGCCACCACATTGCGGGACCATATCTTGTTCGTTACGCGCAGGAAGCAGCTTGGCGTGAGGACCTGCGCCGCCTCAGCAACGGCGATCAGGTCCACGGCGTCGCCAGTCTGGCGATGCGATGCCGCCCATCGGTGGATTTTTGCGGCTACTGGCAACGCGCTCGTGCCGCCTAAATCAATCGCCAGGCGACAACGCCCCCGGCGTCGCTGCGCGCAATCGTATTCTTTGCCCGGTTGAGCGACGCGAGCAGCGTCCGCTGCACCAGATCGTGGATGCAAGCCTCGGCAGTTGCCGCACGAGCTGGCTGACCACCCCTGCCAGTTCAGCCCGTTTGTTGCGTAACGCTCCGATGACGTGCGGCTCGGCCATGCCCGCTTTCCCCCCCAATAACTGACGTCAGGAGAATAAACGGCTCAGGAATGACTGAAAATACTCGGCTGGTGGCGCATGCTACATAATACTGGAATTCTGTCCGACAGATACAGCACGCCACGTTCGAGTCGCTCGCGACTTTCGGGTGGAAAGTCTTCCCTGCGGTCTCTGCGCCCCGCTCCGCGATCTCTGCGTGAAGTGTAGCGGTGGTTCGGGCACCGGACGGGCCGTTTTGGCACCTGCCATCCGGCCGGGGCCGCACGCGCGTTTGGGCATCCTCCGAAGGGACGTGTGCATGCCATAGTGTCAGGCCCGGGTTTCACGGTAAGAGTTCCAGCGGCCAATGCCCTATTCCCGCACCAGACCCTGGCGGGTGCGGGAAAGTGCCTCGCCCGGCACACCTCGCCGGAGGTTTAAACCCCTTTGGGTTACATCGTGCGATCAGCGTACGCGTTTCATCGGCCGGTGTAAGCTAGTCGTCATATCCGGCGAGGTTTTTTAGTCCGCGGCGCAACTTTCAAACCCGCGTCGCAGTTGCGGGCGGTTGAGGTTGCGGCCGATGAACACCAGCCGGCTGGTCTTGGGATCGCCGTCTTTGGCCACACCGATGAAGTCGCCGTCGGCGATCATGTGCACGGCCTGGAAGGCGAAGCGCCGATCCTCACCAACGTAATGCAGGATACCCTTTGTCCGCAGCAGATCGGCGCCCTTATCCTGCAGCAGCACACCGATCCAGGCGTTGAATTTCTCCGGATCGATCGGCTTTTCGACCTCGAAGCTCATGGAGGAGATATCCTCGCTGTGCTCGTGGTCGTCGCCGCCATCCAGGAAATCCGGATGCATCGCCAATATCCGCGACAAATCGAATGCACCGCGATTTAACACCTGCTCGATCGGCACCGCGGAACGCTGAGTCCGGTGAATGACGGCAAAGCGGTTGATGCCACGAATGGTCGCCTCGACCGCTTCCAGTTCCTCCGGCGTCACCAGATCGGTCTTGTTCAATACGATCACGTCGGCGAAGGCGATCTGTTCCGCTGCCTCATTGCTGTCGGCCAGCCGCGCAGGCAGGTGTTTCGCATCGACCACGGTGACGATCGCATCCAGCCGGGTCCGCGCCTTTACGGTGTCATCGACGAAGAACGTCTGCGCCACCGGGGCGGGATTAGCCAGCCCGGTGGTTTCGATGATGATCCCATCGAACGTGTCGCGCCGCTTCATCAACCCGCTGACGATGCGGATCAGGTCGCCGCGCACGGTGCAGCAGATGCAGCCGTTGTTCATTTCGAACACTTCCTCCTCGCTGTCCACGACGAGGTCGTTATCGACGCCCAATTCACCGAACTCGTTGATTATAACAGCATATTTCTTGCCGTGGTTCTCGGTCAGGATGCGGTTGAGCAAAGTCGTCTTGCCGGCGCCCAGATAGCCGGTGAGCACCGTTACCGGCACCTGTGTGATCGTCTCAGCCATGATGGCCGGCTCCTTGGGTTGGCGATCCGGACCTGACGCCGCACGCAACGGCATCGGGATCGAACCGCGAGAGGTTTGGGGCAGCAATATAGGTGTGGCGCGACCCGTCAACCATACCGCTGCACCACGCCGTCGCGCAGGGCTGCCAACCGGACGGCGATCCTGGTCACATCGAACTGCTGGACGCGTTGCCATCCGGCCTCGGCCAGCGCCGAACGGCGGGTTTCGTCGCGTGCGAGGGAGCGGATCGCGGCGGCGATTTCAGCCGGATCGTCAGGGTTGGCATAAATCGCGGCATCGCCGGCAACTTCCGGCAAACCGCCGCGCGGTGAGCAGATCAGCGCCGCGCCGCTGGCCAGCGCCTCCAGCGCCACCAGACCGAATGGTTCGGGCCAGCGGCTGGGCACCACGACGATAGCCGCGCGCGCCATCGCCTGCAGGACCTCGGGATGGTCGCGGTATCCCAACATGCGGACGTTGGCGCCCTCGGCGGCGGCGCGAACCATCTGGACGAAGCCGGTGTCGGGGCTGTCGGAACTGAACCGGTCGGCGCCGATGATCTCGGCACCCCAGCCAGGCAGGTAAGGCAACGCGGCGGCGCAGGCGGAGACGAACGCATCCGGCGCCTTGTCGGCGACGACCCGCCCGGCGAACAGGATCAGCCGTTCGCGGCGGCGATGCGGCGGCAATTCGGTCAGGTCCAGGCAGTTGGGCAGGACGACGGGGTCCTTGTCCGGGGTTTCCACGCCGTCGAGGACTCGCTGGCGGAGGTAGTTCGATGGCGTAATCACGCCGGCCAGGCGGCGCAGCATATTGGTTCGTTCGGCCGGTGTGGCGGCCCCACGCATGCTCTGCGGGTCGTTGTGCAGGAACGAGACGACCGGGATGCCGGGCAGCCTCGATGCCAGGTTCAGGGCTATTTCGGGACGGTTATGGACTTCGATCAGCGCAGGGCGGGATTGGCGCAGCAGGCCGGCCACCGCGCCGGCATAGCGCAGGTTGGTGCTGCCGAGGGACCAGAGCGAGGGAATGACGGTTTGGTAGTCGATGCCGGGAAAAATCGGGCCGTCCTGTTTGCCGCCGACGATCGTTGTTTCAAAGCCGGGGGTTTGCGTCAGGCGGCGTGCGAGCAGGCCGATGGCACCCGTGCGGCCGGGGCCGAACCCTTCGCGTGGGGGTAGGACGACAGCGACTTTCTTGGGGACGATGGGCATTGCGGGTGGCTATACAGGGGGTGTGGTTGGTGCGCCATCCGGGCTGAGTGCCTTTACCGCCGTGCCATGGCTGTCATTCTGCCGCCGGGTTTTGGTAAGGCGTGGCGGTCACGCCGATGGCGTTGGCGGATGCCTCGTTCGGGTTAGGCTCGCTGCTGACATCCCATTTCTTCAGATGTGTTGGATCATTGCGGGGCGCGTCCGCGATAGGTTTCGGGCGCGAACGCCGCGAACAGCGCACCGGCCAGGAACAATAATCCGGCGGCGGTCACCAGCGCCGCTACCGCGCCGAATCCGTCCGAGATCAATCCCAAAGCCAGCGGACCCAGCACATAGCCCACATCGCCGGCCATGCGGAACATGCCGACCGTCGTTGCATTTAGGCCGGGCGGGGCGCTGTCGGCGGCATAGACCGAGGGGGCCGCTCCTCCAACCGAACCTGCGATACCCCAGACGACGCTTGCCGCCACAAACCAAGGATAGGTCGGGGCGATGCAGAACAGCAGCATCGACGCGCCCGCGATCATCGTGGCCGGTGCGATGACCGCTTTGCGACCGAAATGATCCACCAGCATGCCGCTGGGATAGGCCGCCACCAGGCCCACTGTTGTACCGACGGCCAGGGCGAAACCGATCTCGGTAACCGATAGCCCGAGGCGCATGCTACCGAGCAGGGGGACGACGCTGAACAGGCCTCCGGTGCGGGCGGCGGCGTTGGCCAGGGACACCATGCAGGCGAGCATGAATCCGGTTTGTTTGGCGAGCAGCCGCATTTGCACGAGGGTCGAGACTGCTTTGCCGCTGCGGCGGACCGCTGCGTGGGTGGCGTCCCGGGTTTCGCCGACTGCCAGTGTGGCAACTGTTCCGGCGCAGATGCCTGCGATGGCGTAGGCGTAGAATGGGGCGGTGAGGCCGTACGCCTCCGACAACAGGCCGCCGGGCAGTGGGCCGACGCCGGCGGCGAAGATGAAAACGCCTTGGTAGATCGCCATGATGCGGCCTCGGCGCTCTGGGGTGGTGATATCGGCGAGGACGATTTGGCCGGTGGTTACGATCAGGCCGGCTCCGGCACCGGCCAACAGGCGGGCGAGGATGAACTCCGGGTAACTGGTGGCCAGGGCGCACCACAGGTTGCCGGCGGCGGTGATGACGCCGCCGAATGCCAGGGTGGGGCGGCGGCCGATGGCGTCGGACAGCCAGCCGCCGGGAACGGCGCCGGTCAGGCGGCCGAGGCCGTAGATGCCGACCGCCATGCCGATGGCGGAGACGGAGACGCCGAAGGATTTTGCGTACAGCGGCAGGGCGGGCAGGACTCCGCCGAAACCGAGTTGATTGATGCCGGCCAGCACGCACATCCAGAAAAGTGTCCGGTTCGCCTTCGTCATCGCCACCACCTGTTGGGTGTCGTTGTGGGTCTGTGATGGTATGGCGTCAACCGGGCGGGACGGGTCGCGAGGGTAGTTCGTCCTGCCGATTGCCAATATACCTGTGCCGCGCCGAGGGTGGATACTTCGCTTATTGGGATACGGCGATGAGTATCGTGTCCGCGATAACACCGTGCGGTTGGCTTAAAATATGCCGGCGGCGAGTCCGTTCGCTATTGCCTCGCCGATATTCCGGCAAACAAGCCGATCGGCCGGGCCGATAAGTTTCGGTGCCAGGATCGCCTCCGGCGTTTGCGCGTGCGTGCAGATAATCAGCGGATCGGCGACCTGACGCAGCCGCCACCCCGTGACGATTCGGGCGATCTGCCGAGCGGCGTTTTGGCCGCCGGAGCCGGCGCAGATCAAGGTCGCGTAGGGACGGCCGTTGATACGGTCCAGCGCGGGATAATACGTGCGGTCGAAGAAGTCCTTCATCTGCCCCGCGATTGCCGCCAGGTTCTCTGGAGTAACGAAGATATAGCCGTCCGCCGCCAGCACATCCTCCGGTCCGGCGCCGGACGCGGTCAGCAGGCGAACCATCGCCTCGGGTTCGCAGGAGGCGCCCTCGGCCACCGCTTCGGCCATCTGTCTGGCGCCGCCGGTCAGTGAGTGGAAGACGATCAGCAGGGTTTTCATCGCGTCAGCCGGTCCGGGCGATCAATGCGCTGCCGGCCGGCCGGGCGGCATCCCTTGCATCATGGCTCGCCGCGCTCTTGTGCAGGACAGCACTGCCTCGTGTATTTCATGCTCCGCGACTTTGGTTACCTCGCGGAACTGCTGGATCAGGCCGGCAGAGTCCTCCATCGAAAAATCTTTCTCCAGATCTTCAGCGAGTTCGCGCGTACGCTCGCACATGTCGCGAACACGGGATAAAACAGCGATTGTTCTCATCGTCCGATCGGGAAACTTCGGGTCCGGGTCGGTTCCGACCAAACCGAGGCAGAAGTTCCAGACCTCTTGGTCGCGCATCAAAAGCAAGGTGGCGACACCTTCGCGGGTCGCGGGGACCTCGATCCTGGTCAGGCGAAACGGTGCGGAGCGGCTTTGGTGTTCGGCGAGTTGGTTCCAAAGCCCCATGACCAATGTTCCGATCAGTTCGTTGGCATCGGCCGTGGAGTCGAATACCGGCAGTTCGCCGCCCCACAGCCTTTCTACTGCTCGCATGGGCGTCATCAACAGATCGAGCGAGGCGATGGAACCGAGCAACCGGGTGCGGACCGCGTGGAATGGCAACGGGCATTCGAAGCGTTGCAGCAGTTCCCGTGCTTTGGCGTCAGTCACTATGGAGGGGTTGGGTCGCTTGGCCATCGGTTGACAGGTTCTTTCCGGTTGGTCGGCGGAAACTACCGCCCCTTCGGGGATGCCGGCAACTCGCACGCCTCAAAAATCGCATGGTCCTGATACAATGCTATCGGCACCTGACAGGGACGAGTCGCCTATGATCGACAATCCAAGTTTGACCGCTGAACTTTTGGCGAAGATGCAGGCGGGATTGCCGTTGCCCGCGCTGATTACCCCGCGTCTGTCTGAGATACTGCGCAAACAAGCGCCGGAAACCCCGATCCCGAAGAACTGTGAGGTGGTTGCAGTCTATAACAGTGGAGACGAGGGAGGTATTATGTGCAAGCTTCAGGGTCAGGGAAGCGCGGAAGACGCCAAGGTAATTGTTACCTCGATCACCCATCTGGATTTCGACCACCGGCTTCCGCTGGCACGTGAGATATCTGCCTACAAGAAGCGGCGGATCAAGAAGCTCAGCCGTCTGGCCGGTTGAGCCATTCAGGAGGGACCTTCCCCGGACGGGCGTTCGGAGGCATTATTGCCGGGTAATTTGAAGAGGGCCGGCAAAATGCCACCAATCGTAGCGGTCATCGCCCCGGGCATGATGGGAAGCGCCGTCGCCGCTCGGCTAACCGCGTCGGGCGTTCAGGTCCGAACGTCGCTGACGGGACGGTCGGCCCCCACCATCGTGCGGGCTAAGGCGGCCGGCATGACCGATGCTACGGATGCGGAACTGGTTGAGGCGGATTTTATTCTGTCGATCGTTCCTCCTGGTCAGGCTTTGGCGCTGGCCGAGCGACTGGTGCCGGCGATGCGGGGTGCGAAGCGCAAACCGGTTTATGTGGACTGCAATGCCGTCAGTCCCAAGACCGTATTGCTGATCGATCGTGTGGTGCGGGAAGCGGGAGCCGTCTTCGTCGATGGCGGCATCATTGGGCCGCCGCCGGATATCGATTCGATAAAGACACGGATATACCTGTCCGGGCCGGATGCCGAGAAAGTGACGGTGCTGCAACAGTATGGGCTTTCGACCCCCGTCCAGCCGGGTCCGGTGGGTGCGGCCTCGGCGATGAAGATGTCATACGCAGGGATTACCAAGGGGTTTACGGCGTTGAGCGCGACGATGATGTTGGCGGCTACGCGGGCGGGAACTGCCGATGCGCTGATCGCGGAGATGAAGGTCAGCCAGCCGGCGTTGCTGAAATGGCTGACGCCGCAGATGCCGAAAATGCCAAGCAAGGCGTATCGCTGGATTGCTGAGATGGAAGAAATCGCCGCGTTCATTGGCGAGGACAATCCCGGATCGGGGTTCTACCAGGAGGCCGCCCGGTTTTATGAAGCGATCGCGGCTGACTTTGAGGGGCCGCGCGCCGAAACTGCGGCGTTGGAAGCGTTCTGCGAGAAGGCGAAAACGGGCTGAACGGCCGGCGCGCGTGGGACGCAAAACGCTTTTTTGCGGTCCTCCGATTGCCTCCGTGCAAAATTTAAGAAAACAGCGAACGGTCGAGCAATTCGCGTTCGTTCCTCACCTGCAAAACCAACCGGTTCTGCCGTTTCCGGTCCTCATCGTCATGGTACGGGATATCCTCGCCACCTGTCCGGCCAATGTGCTGGAGACGGTAGCGAGGCACCCCGACTCATGAGGGGCAAGTGCGATAACGCGGACCGGTATTAAGCGCCTCGCGTTTTAGTCCTGAGCGCGCTTTGGAAACTGCATGCAAATCAGGTCCGCTCCACTCGGACCCGCGAGCAGGCATGCCGCCGCATCCTCCGGTCCCACGAACACGCAGGACTGGGGTGGTAGCAGCGCGCCGCCGGGCACCGATGCCGAACCTGAAGAGACCAGCCAAAACTGACCGCCACCGCCGGATGGGGCAGGGCCGGCAACCGATCCGTTGGCGGGAACGGTGTAGCGCCAGGTGCCCAGACCGTCCGGGGTTTCCGCGATGACGGCGCCTCCGGTGGGGGCGGTTAGCGCCGTCAGTTCCCGATCGGTCAACGGCGGCAACGGCCCGCAGGTCGCCTCCCGGTGCTGGAATTTCGCTCGGGCTGCCCGCAGTTCCTGCCGAGCGGCTGGCATGTAGCGGGCGCCGGGGTCCCAGGCGTTGCGGAGAGTGAACCAGGAGATGCCTTCGCCGGCTGCGACGATCGGACCGTAGGCGGAGTAAGCGTCGGTATAATGCACCGCGACACTGGCGACGTCGTGGACGCCTAGCTTGCCCGATCCCTGGACGATAACCTGATACTGGTCGGCCGAATGGAAATGCGGATGCACGACGGCGGCGGCGTCTTTCTCGACCAGGAATGCCATTGGATAGACGCCTTCGGACGACGGGGCCTGTTCGCCTTCCTGGAGTGTGCCTCGGTTTTTGCCGATGAAGGTGGTGTTCCAGCCGTTCGGGGTTCTGCGCCGGTTGGTGTTATGCGCGACGATGCTGTCAGCGGTAACGATCATGGTCCGATCTCCTTTAAGGGCGACCGTAACCCTGATCTGTTCACCTGCCAAGATTCACCTGTTAGAGTCAGTTCCTGGAAACACAGGAAAGGAGACGCGCCTTGGCGTACAGCCCATTCGATCTGACGGGAAAGGTGGCCCTGGTCACCGGCGGCAACAGCGGTATTGGCCTGGGGATGGCCCTGGCAATGGCTCAGGCGGGCGCGGATATCGCCATTTGGGGCAC
>JANXLQ010000238.1 GCA_025355085.1 Rhodopila sp. | reverse complement strand
AGGCAATGACGATCACGATCTACGGCATCAAGGCGTGCGATACGATGAAGAAGGCGCGGGCGTGGCTTGACGATCGTGGACTGGAGTACGCGTTTCACGACTATAAAGCCCGTGGGATCGAACGTGACCTGCTGGAGGAGTGGATGCGGTCGGTGGGGTGGGAGACACTGCTTAACCGCGCAGGCACGACGTTCCGCAAGCTTCCGGACGAAGACAAGGCAGCTTTGGATGGCGGGAAGGCAATCGCGCTGATGCTCGCCCAACCATCCATGATCAAGCGCCCCGTACTGCAAATGGATGGCACGCTGATCGTCGGCTTTAAGCCTGAGACCTACGATGCCCGGTTTCGCCAAAGCGAAGGCATCCAGAACGCAGGCATCCCGGGCGGGGGCGTTTAGAGCGCGGGCCATGATGTCTGGCGCTCATTGAGACTTGGCAAACCGGCCTGCCGCCCCCTCTTCAATATGTCACGCAAAGGCCCGGCTGCCCCATTCTGGTAAGGAAAATCGCCGATGTTCCCGATCACCGAGCACTACGTTCGCACCGAACGGCACACGACATTCTACCTGAGCTGCGGGCGCCCGGATGCGACTCCCCTGATTTTCGTTCACGGCTGGCCGGAGCTGTCGATAAGCTGGCGTCACCAATTGCCGGTATTCGCAGCTCTCGGTTTTCACTGTATCGCCCCCGATATGCGCGGCTATGGCCGGTCCACCGTCTATCCGGCGCACGACAGCTACGCGGTGCGCAACAGCGTCCGCGACATGATCGAACTACTGGATGCGCTTGGTCATGACCGGGCAGTGTGGGTCGGCCACGACTGGGGCAGCCCGGTAGTCTGGAGCCTGGGCAGCCACCACCCCGACCGCTGTCTCGCCATCGTCAATCTGTGCGTGCCGTACCTGCCCGGCGGATTCGCCCCCGCCACGACGATCCCCTTGGTTGATCGGTCGGTGTATCCCGAGGCCGAGTTTCCAGCCGGCCAATGGGAATATCAACTTTTCTACGAAGATAACTTCGACAAAGCTGGTGCTACATTTGAAGCGAGTATTTCGGACACGGTCAAAGCTTTGTTCCGCAAAGGAAGTGCCGCCGGCAAAGGGCAACCCTCTCGCACCGCCCTGGTGCGCCGCGACAACGGCTGGTTCGGCGGGGCGGGTCGCGCGCCGGCCGTGCCGAGAGACGCGGATGTGCTGACCGAGGCCGATCTAAGTGCCTACGTCGCGGCGTTGGAGCGTACCGGATTCTTCGGCCCCGATTCCTGGTACATGAACCACCCCGGCAACATTGCCTATGCCCTGGAAGCCGGGAACAACGGGCGCCTGGCGATGCCCGTGCTGTTCCTGCATGGTGCCTACGATTACACCTGCGAGACGATCGATTCCCGTCTGGCCGCCCCCATGCGCGAACATTGCACCGATTTGACCGAGGTCGTGGTGGAATCCGGTCACTGGATGGCGCAGGAAAATCCAGTTGCGGTCAACGTCGCTTTGGCGAACTTTCTGGCGTTAAAGGTCCAGTCGGCCGGGGTCTCCGGCATTTCCTGAAATCCCCGGCGCTTCCTAAAGTGAGCACCAGACGCAGACAAAGCGTCGAGGCGGTCGTCACCCGAGTGACCCGGTGGGGCCGCAAAGACAAAGACCGGCGCCCGATCGGACAATTGAAATGCAACCACGGCCTTGCTTCCAAACCCCCACGCTGTATTCTCATTCTCAAGCTGCCCTTAATCAACAAGCCACCGAGGAAACGACATGTCCCCCAAGGGAAGCACACTGACCCGCCGGACGCTTGTCCGCGCCACAGCTTCGGCGTTGGCTGCACCCGCCATTATCCGGTCCGCCCGGGCAGAGGCCGAACCGATTCGCATTGGTTGGCTGGCAACCTTTACCGGCCCGTTGTCCTCGCCGACCATCGGCTTCGACCGCGGCGTGAAATGGGCAGTCGAGCAGATCAACGGCAAGGGCGGCATCGACGGTCGAATGATCGAGGTCATTTCCCGCGACACCCAGGGCGACCCGACCAAGGCGGTGAACGCCACCCAGGACGTCATCAGCCGTCAGAAAGTGCATGCGATCTTCGGCCCGGTTAACTCTGGGGAGTTGCTCGCCACGACCCCGATCATGTCGCGCGCCAAGGTGCCCAGTCTTGTGGCCGGCGTGGTAAACACCCTGATCGATCCGGTAAAATTCCCCAATGCATTTCGGGTTACGCCATCGAATGCGCAGTGGGATGGTGCGGTATTGAATTACTGCCAGAACATTCTGAAAGTAAAGAAGGTCGCCATCACCGCCGATGCCACGGGCTACGGCACCTCGGCGCACGACGATTCCGTTGCCAGCTTCAAGAAGGCTGGGATGGAGGTCGTCTATGACGCTGTCATCGACCCGGCCCAGCCCGACGTTACGCCCGATATGTTGCGTTCAAAGAACGCCGGGGCCGAGGTCATCGTCTCCTGGACTGTATCCTCCGGCATGGCCGCGCGCATGATGAATTCACGGGCCGCACTGAACTGGGACGTGCCGATCGCCGGCCACCCCGCACTGGGTACCGGCGAAATCGGCAAGCTGGTGAACAAGCCGGAGTATTGGGACAAGGTCTATCAGGTCGGCTACCGCAGTTGCAGCTATGGCGCCGACGGTAAGTTGCCCAAGGCGAGCCAGGATTTCGTCGATAGCGTCCGCGGCAAATTTCCGTTGCAGGATACGTCGTTGTGGTGGATCGCGTCCGGTGTGGATGCCATCCGGCTGATCGCCGAGGCGGTAGCCAAGACCGGTTCATCCGATGCGGACAAGATCATTGGTTACTGGAACACGTTGCAGATGTGGCCGGGTCTCTACGGTCATTACTCGTTCAGTCCAACCGAGCATAACGGGTTTCTCGGAACCGATGTGGTGATGTCGAAGGCGAACACGGCGCGAGAGGGCGCGTTCGACCTGGCCCCGGGTTACGCGTAACCGGAACGCTGGATATGGCAGCGGCCGCTAAAAACATGCGCGTGGCATCTACAAATGCGTCGTGGCCGGGGTTGGCTCATTGGCGTCAAGTTAGGCAGGGGATGGAGAAGGCTCTTTCTCGCGAGTCCGCTACACTTTCCCCGTCATGGCCGGGCTTGGCCGGGCCGTCCACGACTTCCGATGCGGCTACCAGAGAAGTCGTGGGCTACGACAAAACGGAAAATCCTGCCCATGGCACGTCCTATCCGGGCGCTTTAGGGGCCAGGCCCGCCCATGATACGAATTTTAAGGGCAGTGTCTGCCCCGTCGTGGAATCGTCTAAATGCTAGCGGCAATCCTCGCGGCGGGTCTCGCAGTCGGCTCGATTTATGCGCTGATCGGCGTCACCTACAACATCATGTTCTCAGCCTCTCGGGTCATGAGCTTCACCTCCGGCCAACTCGGCATGCTCGGTGGCGTGTTTGGTGCGTTGTGCATCACCCGCCTGGGTTTGCCGATCCTGCCGGGCTTCATCCTGGCCATGGCCGGCTGCGCCCTGGTCGGGCTGATTACTGAAATCGTCGCTGTCCGGCCGGTGCTGAAAGCCCTCGATCAACACCTGTACGTTCTCTCCACCCTCGGTTTCGCCCTGATGATCCAGACCTTCACCGCGATCGAATGGAGCACCGAACCGCAACCGTTCCCACGCCTGATCGGAATAGGTGAGGGCGGCCCGTGGGACGAGAAATTCTGGCTCCCCGTAGTCGCCTGCTTCGCCACCATCGTTGGTTTGGAACTGCTGTATCGCCGCACGTTGGTCGGTCGCGCCTTCCTCGCCATCGCCGAGGACAATTTCGCAGCGCGCGCGTTGGGCCTGCCGGAACGTAACCTGCGCATGGCCAGCTTCGCGTTAGCCGGAGTTGTCGGCGGTCTGGCCGGTTTCGCGGGCGGAGAACTCTTGCTGGCCTTCTTCGCCAATGGCGCGATGTTGAACTTCCTGGGGTTTGTCCCGGTGGCACTGGGCGGTCTCGGCAATAACCGAGGCGCCGTCATCGGCGGCCTTGCGCTGGGTGTATTCCAGCAGACAGCGAACTTCCTGATGGGGGGCGTGGTCGCTGGGGTTGCGGTCTTTGCGGTTTTCATCGTCGTCCTGCTTGTGGCCCCGCAAGGCCTCTTCGGTTCTCCACCAGCACGGCGGGTATAAAGTACGATGCGCTCGCTGATCCCTTATGTTCTGATCTTCGTCGCGGCCCTGCTGTTGCCGCTGTTCGCCAACGACTACTGGGCGGTGATTGGCGCACGAGCGGCGGTGTACTGGGTGCTGGTTGCCGGATTGAATCTGGTGGTCGGGTATGGCGGACAACTCGCCATCGGCTGGGTGGCGCTGTTGACGCTGGGTTCGTACACCGCCTCCATCCTGGTCGCCCGCTTCAATCTCGACCCATTCCTGGCCTACGCAGCCGGCGGCGTTGTCGGGGCTTTGGCTGGCGTCGTCGTGGGTCTGCCGGCGCTTCGTCTGCGCACCTTTTACTTCGCAATGACCACATTGGGTTTCGCCACCATCGTCACCCAGATCGCGCTGGCATGGCAGAGCGTCACCGGTGGCGGCATCGGATTGCCCGGCCCAATGCTGGCGGCACCGTTCGATTCCGCCTGGGGTTTCTACCTGCTGTGCCTGGGTTTCGCGGCCGTCGTTACCTGGATGACCGCCAACGTCGCCTCCAGCCGCTACGGCCGCTCCCTGGTCGCCATCCGTGACGCAGAAGTCGCGGCCGAGGCAACCGGTATCTCCAAAGCCCGGCTGCTGATCATCGTTTTCCTGTTCTCCGGCTTCACGGCGGGCGTCGCGGGCGGCCTGTTCGCCACGCTGCAATCCTACATCACGCCCGAGGCGTTCAGCTTCGACCTGTCGGTAACCTTCTTCATCGCCATCCTCGTGGGCGGAAGAGGCTCCATCATCGGTCCGCTGCTCGGCAACGTCCTTCTAACGCTGTTGCCGGAATTCGCTGCCCCGTTGGTCGCATGGTCCACGTTCCTGTACGCCGCGTTGCTGTTGGCGATCGTGCTGCTGATGCCCGGCGGAATCGCCGCCCTGCTGGACTTCCGCAACCGAAAGCCGTTGGAAAGCAATCGCTCCATTGTACCTCAACCAGACCGGGTCCGCGCATTGCTCGACCACGGTCCGGTTCGGGACAACATCGTCCTGAGCAAGGTCGTCCTGGCATTCGGCGGCGTCCGCGCCATCGACGGGCTGGACATGACCATCAGGGCAGGGGAGGTCCACGGCCTGATCGGACCGAACGGATCGGGCAAGACCACCACATTGAACGTGATCTCCGGCTACTATGCGCCGCAGGAAGGCGAGGCGTTTCTCGGCACTCGCGTTCTTCCGCATGGCATCCCACAAGCCCGTTCGGCACTGGGCATCGCGCGCACCTTCCAAACCCCGCGTGTAATCGGGGAGGCGTCCGTTCTGCAAAACGTCATGATCGGAGCCACGATCGACGGCCGCGCGAGTTTCCTGGAAGCCGCCCTGACCCTGCCGCGTCACCGTTCGGACGAAAAACGAATGACGACCCGCGCCATGGACGCATTGGAAGTGGTTGGGTTGGCATCGCTCGCCGCTGTTCGCGCCGATCGTTTGCAGCACAGCGAACTCCGCTTCGTGGAAATCGCCCGCGCGCTAACCGGCCGCCCGGCTTTTCTTCTGCTCGATGAACCTGCCGCCGGGCTGTCCACCGAGGAAATCAAGCGCCTGGGTATCCTTATCAAAGCCGTCGCCGAAGCTGGGACGGGGGTGCTGTTGGTCGAACATCACGCCGACCTGATCTTCGACATCTGCGATCATGTCACAGTCCTGAACCTCGGCCGCGAACTGGCGGCGGGAACCCCCGCGGAAATCCGCGCACACAAGGAGGTCGTTAGTGCCTATCTCGGCGCCTGAACCCTTGCTATCCGTGGCGGGGCTGGTCGCCGGCTACGGTAAGATCACCGTCCTGCACGGCGTGGACCTGATCGTCCGCCC
>JANXLQ010000228.1 GCA_025355085.1 Rhodopila sp. | reverse complement strand
GAAAGCCTGTCCGACATGCACTGCGTCACCCAATGGTCGCGCTACGACAACCATTGGAAGGGCGTCTCGGCGCAGGCGCTGCTGGCGATCGTCCAACCGAGGCCGGACGTGAACCACGTCATATTCACCGCCTACGACGGCTATACGACCAACATCCGGCTCGGTCAGTTCGACCAGCCCGATGTGTTCCTGGTCCACCAGTGGGAGGGTAAGCCGATCACCCGCGAGCATGGCGGTCCGGTGCGCATGCTGATCCCGAGACTGTATCTGTGGAAATCGGCCAAGTGGCTGCGGCGGATTCACTTCACGATCAGCGACCATCCCGGCTTTTGGGAGGTGCGCGGCTACCACAACAACGGCGATCCCTGGCTGGAGGAACGCTATGATTGAAGCAACGCGGCGGGCAATACTGGCGATTACCGGCGGAGCGTTAGTGATGGCGGCGGACAAGGATCAGTTGGCCTGGGCGTTTAAGTTTCCGTCCATCGAGGGCGGAATTCTGAATCTCGCCGACTTGAAGGGCCGCGTTTTGCTGGTGGTCAATACCGCCAGCTTCTGCGGCTATACCTATCAATACGACGGCCTGGAGAAACTCCATGCCGCGAAGTCACCTGTAGGGCTGACGGTGATTGGGATACCGAGCCGGGATTTCAATCAGGAGTATGCTGACGACGCGACGGTAAAGACATTTTGCGAGACCCGTTTCGGTATCGACTTCCCATTGAGCGTTGTCTCCCACGTTAGCGGGGGCCATGCCGTGCCGTTCTACGCCTGGGTGAAGGCGCAGACGCAATGGCAGCCGGCCTGGAATTTCAACAAGGTGCTGATCGGACGGGACGGCCGGATCGCCGGCACGTTTGGATCGGACGCCGAACCGGATGGCTCCGTGCTGTTACAGGCTATCGACGCAGCTCTCGGACGATCGGTTTAATGGTCCGATCCCAACGCTTACGTCCCAAGCGCGGGGTAAATCGGCCCACCAATTCAATGGCTGGGACACCTCGCCGGAGGTTTGAACCCATTGGGTTACGTCGTGCGTTCGGCGTGCGCGTTTCATGGACCCGTGGAAGCAAGTCGTCATATCCAGCGACAGAAGCTCTCATTTTGGCGTTCGTGGCGGCTGTCACCCGTCTCGTCATGGTGCGCGAAGGCGCGCCAGCCACGTTTTTTGGCGCCCTGGAACAGATAAAGACGTGGATGGCGCGCCTTTGCTCACCCAATCGACGTGGGGCGCCTTCGCGCACTAGGACAACGGGGGGCGCAATCGCCGCTTTGCCAAAATGAGGACTACTGACCCAGCAGCGTGTAATAGTGGTGATATATGACGGCTCTTTCCGTTAGATTTCCTTCACTAGCGTTGATTAGATGCAATGAAAGACCCGCCGGGCGATGTCAGACGGGCAATAATATCCGCGACGACCGCCTCAAACATCGGGATCGTCAGGCGCCCCGTATTCGTGTTCAGCCGGGACACATGATAGCTGTCCACGACCAGCAGGCCGTCGGGTAGTTCATGCACAGCGCCATGGACGAACGCGGTGTGGCTCGCCCGCAGGCCGCGTGCCCGCAGCACCGCCTTGTGCGACACGCCGCCCAGCGCGAGCACGATTTTCAGCGCCGGCATCGCCGCCAGTTCGTGGGTCAGGAATGGGTTGCAGCCGGTGATCTCGGCCGGGGCCGGCAAATTGCCGGGCGGCACGCAGCGCACGGCATTGGTCACTCGGCAATCGCGCAGCGTGACCCCATCTGTCGGGTCGGCGCCATACTCACCGGTGGCGAAACCATACTTTATCAATGTCTTATACAGCAGTACCCCGGCGAAATCGCCGGTGAACGGCCGCCCGGTCCGGTTCGCCCCGCGCACCCCCGGCGCCAGTCCCACCACCAAAAACCGGGCATCCAACGGCCCGAAGCTGGGGACCGCGCCGTTGAACCATGCCGGGTTGGCCGTCTGATTGGCCCGCCGGTAGTCAACCAGACGCGGGCACAACGCGCAGCCGGCCGCCGGAGGCTGGTAGGTCACGCTTCTGATTCAGTTGGTGTCGTGCGGACTCGGATCGGCGAACGGTTCCGCCGGTGTGCTCCGCATACCCATTGGGCGCTGGCGCGGTTCGGTTTGGCGGCGGGTGAATTCCGGCGCGATATCCTGCAATTCCAGGAAATTATCGCACTGGCGGCGCAGTTCATCGGCTACCATCGGCGGGCTGGAGCGAACCGAGGACACCACGGTCACCCGCACACCTTTACGCTGCACTGCCTCCACCAGACGGCGGAAATCGGAGTCGCCACTGAACAGGACGATGTGATCCACCCGATCCGCGATCTCCAGCATATCGACCGCGATTTCGATATCCATGTTGCCTTTGACCCGGCGGCGGCCGGTGGCGTCGGTAAATTCCTTGGCCGGCTTGGTGACCAGCGCGTAGCCGTTGTAGGCCAGCCAGTCGGTCAGCGGCTTCAGCGGCGAATACTCTTCCGTCTCCAGCACCGCAGAGTAGTAATAGGCGCGCAGAACGTTGGCCTGTTTCTTGAAGTATTCCAGCAGATTGCGGTAATCGACGTCAAACCCGAGGTTGCGCGAGGCCGAGTAAAGATTGGCGCCGTCGATGAATAGGGCGACACGTTCGTTCGGTAGAAATGGAGGCATCGTCGTAAACCTTGCGATACTGGTTGCAAATGGGTGGGCCGCGCCTGAAACCAGTGCGTCCCGGCTAAATCGGCGGGTTAGGGGAGGCGGTCACGACAGCTATGAATCAGTATTGTGAACATCGAAACGGTATCGGCACCGCCCCCGGTTGTCTAGCCTTGATCGGCGTAGGTGCCAATCTGCCCGGTCCGGACGGGCGTTCGGCGCTGGAAACCTGCCGAGCAGCCATTCAGATGATGGGTTTACTCCCCAACATGCGAGTCGCAGGCGTGTCGCGCTGGTACGAGTCGGCGCCTATGCCGCCATCCGGTCAGCCGCCCTACGTCAATGCTGTCGTGGCTTTGGCCGCCGATCCAGGTGTGACGATCGATCCAGCGGCCTTGCTCGCCCGCTTGATGGAGGTTGAGGCCGCGTGCGGCCGCGCACGCAGCACGCCGAACGCGGCGCGAACCCTGGACCTGGATATCATCGCGATCGGCGGCATGGTGCGCGACGCACCGGACCCCATCCTGCCGCACCCGAGGGCGCATCTGCGCGCGTTCGTGTTGGCACCCCTTTCCGATGTGGCGCCGGACTGGGTGCATCCCGTGCTTGGCCGAACGGCGGCGGTGCTGCTGGCTGAGTTGCCATTACAGGAGATCAGGGTGTTGTGAGTCACCACCGGCTGCCGGATTGGGTGCATCGCCTGCCTGGCCGAACGGCGGCGGTGCTGCTGGCCGAGTTGCCCTCACAGGAGATCGGGGTGTTGTAAATCGCCCCCCACTGCTTCAAGGCGTCTCCTTTCGGTGGAACCCGGCGGCAAGCATGGCATCGGCGGCTGCAACGGAAAACGCTTCCGGATCGAAGTCGCCACCGAGCCACTCGAGTTGTTCTTCGTGTTGAGGGTCTGCGGGGTCGGCGAGGGTTGCCAGCAGTTCCGTGTAACCCCAGGGACCGCCGCAGTCCTCGGGCGGGCAGTTGCGCTTGCCGGCGACACAGGCCGGGTAGGCGCCAGGAGCGTTGGCCGGAGGGGCTTTCTCGATCAGAATGTCGTGTTCCCAGTTGTCGCCAAAATCATAGCTATAGGCAAAGCGGGTGACACCGGATTTGACCAGGGCGCTCAATTTCAGGCGGCGCTCATCTGCGACTTCCTCTGTGTTAGTTGGGTCGCCATACCGCTCGCCAGCGGCATCGAAGTCATGCAGATGGCAATCGTTCCAACCCATGACGATCTGGATGGCCGTATGAAGGTCGCCCAGGTTCATGCTGTCCGGCACCAGAATCCGGCGCCAGATTGGCGGTTTGGTGTTCTTCAGAGTTACCTTGAGGCTGAGCACGCCTTTCGCGGCGGCCTTCTTCGGTGCGGTCTTTGCCACGGCGATCTCTCCAGTTCTGGCTTGTGTGTGTCTGTCGTGCCTTCAGGCTAACCCGGGCGGCCGATTTCCAATAATGCCATCATCTCCGCCTCATGTTCATAGTTCGGCATCAAACGATCCAGCACAGGGTCGCGGCGGGCGGCGGGGTGGAAGTAGATCTCGCTGTCGCCGCCGGGCAGGTTGGGCAACAGGCGGCGGATGCGATCGGCAGTCATGTGGCCGCTCCAGGCTAGACCGAAGCAGTGGTCGTTGGTGGCGACTCCGGCGGCGCGGGCCTGATGCCGTAGCAGGCCGGTCCAATAGTATAGCAACCAGTCGCCGAGGGTGGGTTTGGTGCCGCAGCGTGCCATGACGGATGGCGGTTCGGCGGGGATGCGGATGCGGCGTAGTCCATGCGCCGCGCCGGCCCGCAGCATCATCGCGCCGACGGTCGGGTGCAGGTGCATGTGCTTGTGGGCATTGGCGTGATCCAGCGTTAGGCCGGTGGCGGCAAAAGCGGCGAATTGCGCCTGGATTTCGGCCTGGAGTTGCCGGCGGATTCGCGGGCGAAAGTAGTAGTTGAGGCCGAGCCTCAACTGGTCCGAGGGGAATTGGCCGGTGGGGTCCACGAGGCCGGGTATCTCGGCGTGGGGCAGGGTGGCTGGGCCTTCTATCACCACCAGGTGCAATCCGACCCGTAACGAGGGATTGGCGCGCGCCCGGCGGACGGCATCGGCGGCGGCGGGAGCGGCGACCATCAGGCTGGCGGCTTGCAGGACGCCGTCGCGGTGGGCGCGTTCGATGCCCTCGTTGACGGATTCCGTCAGACCGAAATCATCGGCGGAGAAGGTGACGGTTTTCACTCTGGTTTGCCGCCGAAGGGACGCCGATTGAGGCCGGTCCCGGCGTAGCGCCTTCCTGAGTTAGCCATCGGCGTCCGGTCCGGGATGGCTGATCCTGCTGATGACGATGTGCGATGTTCTGGCACCTGATTGGGTGCGGTACCGTATCGTTCCAATCTTTGGTCCATTCGATGCGCTTGATGGACTGGTAGTGTCATGGGGCGGAAGTCTGGGCAAGGGTGAGGCTGACTGGCGCGCGTTTGTTTGGTTTGTTCGAAGGTCGATGCTATCGGCAGAGCGCGTGGCGCCGGCTGCTTCGCGCCCTATCCGGACATTCAGCCGACATACTAGGCTAGGCCGCCCTCCGGGAACTTTCGCGACCGTTCGCAGGCAATTCCCACCCCCGCAAACGCGCCAAAAGCGATTTGGCCATCGCCGCGCGCCCAACCTCGCGCGGACCCGTTTTACCCGATCCTCTGACCCCCGGGTTCCAGGGTTGCTCGCTCATCCACGTCTCAAAAGCCACACCCTGAGAATTTGGCTCGTATTTTGAGACATTCTCCTCAATCCTCTGGTCCACACATACCGCCGACGCCCCTAGGGGCGCCGCACAAGGTGCCGCTTCGGGCCGCGCGGCCTGCTGCGGTTTGGCGTTCGGATCCACCACCTTCAGCATAGACCGCTCGGTCACATGCGCAGTCCACGCGTCCGGGGTCGCCGAGCACTCGATCGCTTCCCGCTTCTGACGCACAGCCTGCACCCGCATCAGCTTCCCGAGCACGGAAAGCGAGGTCCGCACCATCGATCCGTATTGCGCATTCAGCTTCATCACCAACTCTATGTCGCCCGCGTGCTGGCGCACCTGCCGCAGCATCTCCTCGGCCCGGGCGCGCGCGGCGATGCACTGGGCGGCGAGATCGGCCTCATTCGCGTTGACCGGCAGCAGCGCCGCAACCTTGGCGATGGCGGCATGGTTTCTGGCGCGCAGCGATTCGGGCGAGTCATCGATTGGCGGCGGCAACAGGCCCATCAGGGTATAGACGATCTGGTGGTGCAGGTGCGTGAAAGGATCGACGGCAGGACGCGGCGAGGGCAGGGTTTCCATTCCTGGATGGTAGGTGAATATAGGAAATAAGTCAAGGTTTGTTGCTGCTGTTTCGGTCCGTGTAATCGGGTGAGTAGGAGTGGCACCTGGTTTTCCCTACGGGTCTTGCCAGCCGAAGGGCTTGTCTGGACCTATCCGCTCCAGGTTGATGCTGTTTCCCCATCGTCATGGCGTTGCCCCGGCTTGGTCGGACGGCGGCTATGAGGTAAAATTGC
>JANXLQ010000219.1 GCA_025355085.1 Rhodopila sp. | reverse complement strand
ATGCGAAGCCCCGGTACCGAATTGCCGTTGCTGGAGTTGATGTATCTCTGCCTGAGCCTGGGATTCCTGGGCGAACTCCGGGTCGATGCCCGGCCGATGGCCGCTTTGGATCGTATTCGGGCGGATCTGTACACTGTTATCTCCAAGCAACATCAGATGCCGGACCCGGCCTTGTCGCCGCATTGGCAGGGGGAGAATGCTCCCTTTAAGCCGCCGGTCGGGGTGGTTCCAGTTTGGGTCCTCGGAGCGGCTGCGTTGACGCTGATCGGTGGGCTGTTCATTTGGGTCTCCACCTCGCTCAATGCCGCCTCCGACGCGGTATTCGACCGTATGCTGGGCGCGCCGCTGGCACATATGCCGGCTATTGCGCGATCCGCGCCGGTGCGGCCGCCGCCGCCAGCGCCGCGCGTTGTGGAACCGGAACCGCTGTATGTATTTCTGAAGGCGGAAATCGACCAGGGACTGGTGACGGTGCTTGGCGATCGTGCGATGCCGATTGTGCGTATTCGCAATCGCGGCCTGTTCGCGTCCGGCAGTGCCACGGTCGCGCCGGGTTATGTGCGTTTGCTGGAACGGATCGGGCAGGCGTTGAAAGCCGAGAAGGGGCCTGTGCAGGTCGTCGGCTATACCGACAATCAACCGATCCGAACGGTACAGTTTCCGTCCAACTATCAGCTTTCGAAAACCCGCGCGGATGCGGCGGCCGCCATCATCGTTCGTGCGTTGAATGAGCAGGGGCGCGTTGTCACCGAAGGCCGGGCGGACGCCGATCCGGTGAGTTCCAATGAGACGGCGGACGGGCGGGACGACAATCGCCGCATCGAAGTCGTTTTGCGCAGGCAGGGCTGAACATGCGGACAATTCTGGGTTTTTTCGGCTCCCGCTGGTTCCTGACCTTCATCGGCGTGGCGCTGCTGGCGCTGCTGGTGTGGTGGTTCGGCCCGTATTGGTCCGTGCTGGAGAACTGGATCGTTCGCGGTGCGGCGATCGCTGTCATGGTCCTGATCTGGGTCGGGTTAAATTTTGCGTTCGATCTGCGGCGCAAACGCACCGAGGCGGCACTGGTCGCCGGCGTGGCCGGACCCGCGTCCGATCCATCCGCCGCCGCATCCGCCGAGGAAGCGGTGGCCATGCGCCAGAAGCTGGTCACCGCCCTGACCATGCTGAAGAAGGCATCGGGATCGCGCGGCTATCTGTATGAGCAGCCTTGGTATGCCATTATTGGTCCCCCGGGGACGGGCAAGACGACCGCGTTGCTGAACGCGGGGCTGAATTTTCCGCTGGCCTCCGAGATGGGTCAGAAAGTGGCAGGATTTGGCGGCACCAGGATGTGCGACTGGTGGTTTACCGACACCGCCGTGATGATCGACACCGCCGGGCGATATACCACGCAGGATGATAAGGCGGTGGACCGAGCGGGGTGGGATGCGTTCCTGTCGCTGCTGAAGCGGACCCGCGCCCGTCAGCCGTTGAACGGGCTGATCGTCGTGTTCGCGTTGCAGGATGCCGCGCAACCCGACAGCAGCATTGGCGGTTCCTCGCCGGCCCAGCGATCTCTGCACGCGGCCACCATCCGGCGCCGTATCAAGGATGTTTACGAGCAACTCGGTGTTCGCGTGCCGGTCTATGCCGTGTTCACCAAGGTGGATCTGGTCGATGGCTTCACCGATTTCTTCAGCGATCTGGACCGGGAGAAACTGAGCCAGGTCTGGGGCACGACGTTCCCGCTGGCCGATTCGAAAGGCGGTCCCGCCGGGACTTTCCGCGCTGAGTTCGAACTGCTGATGCAGCGCCTGAACGACCGTTTGCTCGATCGTTTGCAGAATGAGCGCGGTGCCGATCGCCGGGCACTGATCGCCGGATTCCCCGCGCAGATGGCAAGCCTTGGGGCGCCGCTTACGGATTTCGTCAATGAGGCGTTCGGCGCTTCCAGGCTTGATGCCGCGCCGCTGCTGCGCGGTGTCTATTTCACCTCGGGCACACAGGAAGGCACGCCGGTGGACCGCCTGACCGCGACCATGCGGCGCAGTTTCGGCATCGATCAGGTGCGTGCGGCGTCGCTGATTCCGGAAAAGGGTCGCAGTTACTTCTTAACCCGGCTGCTGAAGGACGTGATCTTCGGCGAATCCATGCTGGTGTCTCGCGACCCAGCCATGGTGCGCCGTAATCTTGTCCTGCGCATTGGTGCCGCCTCCCTGGCGTTGATCGTGGCGGTCGTGGGCGTAGGCGCGCTGCTGCAAACCCGGAGTGCGAATACCGCTGTCATTGCGCAGGCCGATACCGCGTTGGCCGCTTATATCGCTGCCGGGCAGGTGCTGCCGCTCGATCCGGTGCGGGATTCGGACCTGTCGCGGATACTGCCGCTGCTGGATCAGGCCCGCGCCCTGCCGTTCGGACCGAATGCTGAGGCAGCCTCGGGGCAGTGGTTCCCCGGTCTGTCGCAGACCGCCGAACTGGAGTCGGGATCGCAGATCGTGTACCGGCACGCGCTGGAAAACGTTCTGCTGCCACGGTTGATCGCTCGGCTGGAAAGTCAGATGCGGCAGAATTTCAATCAGCCGGCCTTCTTGTATGAAGCCACGCGCGTCTATCTCGAACTCGGCTCCGTCGGACCGCTGGATCGCGATCTGATCAAGGAGTGGATGCATTTCGACTGGCAGGCGGCGTTGAGTGGCCCGGCCGCGGACGAAACGCGAGACCATCTGGAACGTCACCTCGCGGCGCTGCTGGATCTGCGTCTGCCGAAGGTGCCGCTGGATGGCGCCCTGATCGAGGATGCACAGCGGACCTTCAGCCGTGTTTCGCTGGCCGATCGGGTGTACAGCGCGATCCGGCGGTCGCCTCAGGCGGCGGCCCTGGCGCCCTGGCGCCCTGGCGATGCCGCCGGCGCGTCGGGCGTTCGGGTTTTTCACCGCCGGTCCGGTCAGGCCATGACCGACGGCGTGCCCGGCTTCTTCACCGTTGACGGATTCTACAAAGTCCTGATGCCGCGATTGCCGGCGGCAACCCGGCAGGCAGCCAGCGAAAGTTGGGTGCTGGGCAAGCAGGTGGAGGTCGATCCGAATAGCCCGCAGGCGCTGAACCTGTTGAGCGACGTCGTCAAACTTTACACTGCCGACTACATCCGCACCTGGGACGGCCTGATCGCCGATATCGACGTCGAGCCGCTCGGTTCGATGCAACAGGCGGTGCAAAGCCTGTATATTCTGTCGTCGCCACAATCGCCGCTGCGCGATCTGCTGGTGGGGATTGCCCGCCAACTCACGCTGACGGTTCCTCCACCGCCCGATCCGGCCGCCGGTATCGCGGGCGCCGCGCAAGGTGCGGTGGCTGCTGTCACAGGTGCGGCGGCTTCCCGCTTTCAGGACGTGTTCGCCAAAACCGGCGTGGTTGCGGAACCGCCCGGTAAGACGGTCGAGACCTATTACGCCCCCTTGATCGCCTATGTCGGCAAGGGGCCGGGCGCGCCGATCGACGCAGTGCTCAAGCTGATGAACGACCTGCAACAGCAACTTGCGCGACTGGCGAATAGTGCCCAGGGCGCCGCGGTTCCGGCTGGCGGTGACGATCCGGCCCAATTGCTGCTGGCCGAGGCGTCACGCGCGCCAGAGCCGGTGCACCGCTGGGTTCAGGTGATCACCGGTGGTGGCAACAATTTACGTAGCGGCGGTGCAAAGAAGGGCGCGGCGGAGGCTTTCAATGCGCCGGGCGGACCGGCATCCTTGTGCAAACAGGCGGTGGCCGGGCGCTATCCGTTTACCAGTTCGTCGCCGAACGATATCCCGCTGGATGATTTCGCTCGGCTGTTCGCACCCAATGGTTTGCTGGATCAGTTCTTCACCACACAATTGCGGCCGTTCGTCGATACCTCCGGTTCGGTCTGGCGGGCGCAGTCGATTGCCGGCGTGGCACCTCCGGTCTCGGCGGGCGACCTTGCGCAATTCCAGCGAGCGGCTGCGATCCGCGATCTGTTCTTCGGCGCGGGTGGCAATCAGCCGACGGTGCGATTCGATGTCCAACCGGTGTCGGTGGACGCGGGCGCCAAACAGGTGACGCTGGACTTCGATGGCACGTCGTTGGTGTATGCGCATGGTCCGCTGCGCGGCATGTCGGTGACGTGGCCGGGTCCAAACCGGATGAACAACGCGCGGCTGGTGTTCGATCCGCCGCCATCCAGCGGGCAGCCGGTGCTTCAGGCCAACGGCCCATGGGCGCTGTTCCGTCTGTTTAGCCAGGGTACACTTCAGTCGGCGGGTTCGGCAGATCGCTACACGCTGACCTTCAATCTTGCCGACCGGCAGGCGGTGTTCGAGGTCAGAGCCGGATCGGTGCTCAATCCATTCGTCCCTGGCGTGTTGCGGGACTTCCGGTGTCCGGGACTGTGACCTTTGGGTTTTATGGCAAGCTGCCGGCGCGCGCCGATTTCGTGCGATCGGGTTTGCCGCGCGACTTCACCGACGCCTGGGATGCCTGGCTGTCCGAGGTCATGAGCGCCAGCAAGGAAACCGCCGGCGACGCGTGGCTGCCGGCGTTTCTGGAGGCGCCGGTCTGGCGGTTTCTGCTGCCGCCGGGGCTGTGCGGTGCCCATGCGGTGATCGGGTTGATGTTGCCAAGTGTCGATCGGGCAGGGCGGTATTTTCCGCTGACCTTCGCGGCGGTGTTGGACGGCGCGGGTTCGCGGCCGGGGGGCGGGGCGGAAACGTGGCTCGACCGTTCCGAGGACGCCGGACGTGCGGCGCTTGAACAGGACCTGGAACCGGATCGGATCACGGCACTGCTGGGCATTCCGGAATTTGATTCGTCCGGCGCGCCGGTTGAGATTTCAGAGTGGTGGACGGAGGGGTCTGCCCGTGTCGAAACAACCCGCTTCACCATGCGGTTTCTGCCTGATCCGGGTGTTTATGCGGGGATGCTGGGTATCTCCACGGGGGCGACGGTCTGGGTTACGGGTCAGGGGAAGCGGTGACCCGTAACGCAGACCGTCTGTGTGGCAGAGATTTCGCCGTCAAACTGAAGGATCGCTGAGATGAGCACAGAGCCGTTCTTGTCCTGGGCAACGACTCATCCAGGGGCCAGGCGACCGTATAACCAGGATATTTTTGTCAACCGGCCCGACCTTGGGCTTTGGGCTGTTGCCGATGGGGCCGGCGGTCACCAAGGCGGCGAAATTGCGTCGGGTATGCTGCGGGAGGCTTTGGACGGTATGCCGCCGGGGTTATCGGCGTCCGAATTGTTGGCTCAGGTCCGGTTGAAGGTCGGGGCGGTGCATGATGCGCTGCGGGCACCGGCCAGGGAGAACGATCAGCCGGTTCTGGGGGCTTCGACGATCGTGGTGCTGATCGTGCGTAACGACCATTACGCCTGTCTTTGGGCGGGTGACTCGCGGGCCTATTTGCTGCGCGACGGAACGCTGCGCCAGATCACGCGCGATCATAGTCTGGTTCAGGAGATGGTCGATTCCGGGGTAATTCGGCCGGAAGACGCGGACAGCCATCCACGCGGCAACGTTATTACCCGAGCGATTGGGGCTGATGTGGAGGAATTGGAGTTGGATAAGATTAGTGGGCGCATTCAGCCGGGCGACCGGTTCTTGTTGTGTAGCGACGGGTTGTACAAATGCCTGAAGGAAGACGATATCGCGGGCCTGCTGACGGAGGCGACCGGGGTGCCGCCGACTCAGACGATGATCGCCGCCGCTTTGGCGATGAACGCGAGTGATAATGTTACGGCGGTTTCGGTGGAAATCACAGGAAAGCAAAACGAGGTGGTCGGCCAAATTCGGACAGGTCAATAAGTAGAATTCCTGCCTGAGAGCGGCAAGAATGCCGCTGATCAGGAGCGACCATGGCAAGACGAACACGCAGGATCCATGCCCCAGCCTTCAAGGTAAAGGTGGCGTTAGTCGCCATCAAGGGTGAGAAGACGCCGGCCAAACTGGGGGCCGGCCGGAGATTTTCAACACCGACCAAGGCAGCCAATTCACCTGCGCCGCCTTTACTGGTACGCTGTTGGAAAACAAGATCGTCATCAGCATGGATGGCT
>JANXLQ010000088.1 GCA_025355085.1 Rhodopila sp. | reverse complement strand
TTCTGTCACCTTTATATCGGCCAGGAAGCCGTCGTCGTCGGCATGCAGTTGGCAATCAGCGACGGCGATGAGATCATCACCTCCTACCGCGATCACGGCCACATGCTGGCTTGCGGCATGGAAGCGCGCGGCGTAATGGCGGAACTGACCGGCCGGTCGGGCGGCTATTCGCGCGGCAAGGGCGGATCGATGCACATGTTCAGCCGGGAGAAGAACTTCTTCGGCGGCCACGGCATCGTTGGCGCCCAGGTCAGCCTGGGTAACGGGTTGGCGTTCAGCAACCAGTATCGTGGCAACGACCGGGTGTCGCTGACTTACTTTGGCGAGGGTGCCTCGAATCAGGGTCAGGTGTTCGAAAGCTTCAACCTCGCGGCGCTGATGAAGCTGCCGACGATCTTCATTATCGAGAACAATAAGTACGGTATGGGCACGTCGGTGGAGCGCGCCTCGGCCAGCCAGGATCTGTCGCAGAACGGCGTGCCCTGGGGCATCCCGGGCATCCAGGTGGATGGCATGGACGTGCTGGCAGTAAAGGATGCGGCGGATACGGCCGTGGCGGCGTGCCGCGCCGGCAAGGGTCCGTATCTTCTGGAAGTGAAAACCTACCGGTATCGTGGGCATTCGATGTCCGATCCGGCGAAGTACCGCACCCGCGAAGAAGTCCAGATGATGCGCTCCCAACATGACTGCATCGAAAACGCTCGGCATCGCCTGGAAGCACTGGATGTCGAAGAGAAAGTGTTCAAGGCGATCGACGACGAGATCAAAGCCATCGTCCAGGACGCCGCTGATTTCGCCCAAAGCAGCCCGGAACCGGAACTGTCCGAAATTTATACCGACATTCTGTTGGAGGGCTGAGCGATGGCAACCCAGATTTTGATGCCGGCGCTGTCTCCGACCATGACGGAGGGCAAGTTGTCCCGCTGGCTGAAAGCCGTGGGCGACGATATCCGCGCCGGCGACGTGGTTGCGGAAATCGAGACCGACAAGGCGACGATGGAGGTCGAGGCGGTCGATGAGGGCAAGCTGGCCCGCATCCTGGTCGAAGAGGGTACCGAAGGTGTGGCCGTTAACACGCCGATCGCGATTATTAGTGTGAATGGCGAGGATGTTTCCGATACGGAACCGAAAACCGAGGCGCCCGCCATGCCGAAGATTGCCGCTGCGGGCTCCGGTCCCGCCGCCATCGCCGGACAAGGCGGTCACGAAGGGGGCCAAGGACAGGGGGGCCAAGGACAGGGCGGCCAAGGACAGGGTGGCCAAGGACGGGGCGGCAAGAATGCGTTAGAGGCAGCGGCTACCCCAGAGAAGGATTGGGGACCGGCCAGGCCGACCACGGTGCGTGAGGCATTGCGCGACGCAATGGCGCTGGAAATGCGCCGCGATGGCGATGTGTTCCTGATCGGCGAGGAAGTCGCGCAATACCAGGGCGCCTACAAGATCAGCCAGGGATTGCTGGACGAATTCGGGCCGCGGCGGGTGATCGATACACCGATTACCGAACATGGCTTTACCGGTATGGCCGTTGGCGCGGCGTTGAACGGGTTGCGGCCGATCGTCGAGTTTATGACGTTCAACTTCGCCATGCAGGCGATGGACCAGATTATTAACAGTGCCGCCAAGACTTTGTACATGTCTGGCGGGCAGATGGGCTGTCCCATCGTGTTCCGCGGGCCGAACGGTGCAGCGTCCCGCGTCGGGGCGCAGCATTCGCAATGCTATGCAAGCTGGTACGCGCATATTCCGGGCTTGAAAGTGGTGGCTCCCTGGTCGTCGGCGGATGCCAAAGGGCTGTTGCGGGCGTCGATCCGCGATCCCAACCCGGTGATCTTCCTGGAGAACGAAATTCTCTATGGACAGACGTTCGATTGCCCGGTCGATGACGATTTCATCTTGCCTATCGGCAAGGCGAAGATCGAGCGTGCCGGCAAGCACGTTACCCTGGTGGCTTTTAGCATCATGGTCGGCGTAGCGATGAAGGCGGCCGAAACGCTGGCGGCGGAGGGCATTGAGGCCGAGGTGATCAACCTTCGGTCGCTGCGTCCGCTGGATACCGCGACGGTGGTAGAGAGCGTCAAGAAAACCAACCGGTTGGTGACCATCGAAGAAGGCTGGCCGTACGCCGGCATTGGTGCGGAAGTCACGATGCGGGTGATCGAGGACGCGTTCGACTGGCTGGATGCCCCACCGGTGCGGGTGCATGGCCTGGATGTGCCGCTGCCGTACGCCGCGAATCTGGAAAAGCTGGCTCTGCCGCAACCCGATTGGGTCGTGGCAGCGGTCAAGAAAATCGTCTGAGCAGGAGAAGATTTACTATGGCAACCAACATCCTGATGCCGGCGCTGAGCCCGACGATGACCGAGGGCACGCTCGCCCGCTGGTTGAAGAAGGAAGGCGACGCGATCAAGGCCGGTGACGTGATCGCCGAGATTGAGACCGACAAGGCGACGATGGAGGTCGAGGCTGTCGATGAAGGCGTGCTGGGTAAAATTTTGGTCCAGGACGGTACCGCTAATGTGAAGGTGAACGAGCCCATTGGCGTGATGGTCGATGCCGGCGAGGCAATACCGAGCAGTGCGGCGGTTGCAGTGCCTAAGGCGGCGGCTGTGGCGCCGCGCGCCGAACCGCTGGCAGCCGCTGCGCCTGACGCTGTACCGACAGCAAAACCTGCTGCCATTCCGGCAGTCGCGCCTGCGATAAACGGTCGTGCGCCGTCTGGCGAACGGGTGTTTGTCTCACCGCTGGCGCGCCGGATGGCCCAGCAGGCCGGGATCGATTTGTCCGGGTTGCATGGCAGCGGGCCGAATGGCCGCATCGTGCGGGCGGATATCGAGGCGGCCCAAAGGGGTGGTGCTCCGGTTGTTGTTGCCCCATCGGTTGCGGCCCCATCGGTTGCCGCACCGGTAGTCAAAGGTCCGGCGCCGGTCATTACTGCCCCGCACAAACTGGTGCCGCACAGTTCGATGCGGAAGGTTATTGCCCGGCGTCTGACCGAGGCCCGTTCGACGATCCCGCAGTTCTACGTCTCGATGGACATCGAGATCGACGCGATGATCGCGCTGCTGGCGACGTTGAACGCGAAGTCTCCGCCGAAGGACGCGCCGGGTTCGTATCTGGTCACCATCAACGACATGGTAATCAAGGCGGCTGCGGCGACGTTGCGCAAAGTGCCGGCGATCAACGCGAGTTGGACCGACGACGCGATGGTGCTTTACGACGACATCGACATCAGCGTTGCGGTCTCGATCCCCGATGGGCTGATCACGCCGATCATCCGCCATGCCGATCACAAGGGCCTGTCCACGATCAGCCGGGAGATGAAAGACCTCGCCGGACGCGCCCGCGCCGGCAAGTTAAAGCCCGAGGAATTCCAGGGCGGCGGGTTCTCGATCTCCAACATGGGGATGTTCGGGGTGTCGGCGTTCACCGCGATCGTCAACCCGCCCCAGGCCGCGATTCTGGCGGTGGCGGCCGGCACGAAGCGGCCGATTGTGAACAAGGACGGCGAACTGGCGGTTGCCACGGTGATGACCTGCACGCTGTCGGTCGATCACCGCGTCGCCGACGGCGCGATGGGTGCCAACTGGATGCGGACGTTCAAGCAGGTGGTCGAGGACCCGTTGAGCCTGCTGCTTTAGGGTGTGACGTGGCCGCAGTCGCCATTCAGGACTTTCGCATCGGCCACGATAAAGGCGTGTGCATCGTCCACGACAAAGGCGTGTGCATCGGCCATGGTAAAGGTGTGTGCATCGGCCACGATAAAGGCGTGTGCATCAACCATGATAAAGGCATGTGCATCAACCATGGTAAAGGCATGTGCATCGGCCCTAAAATTGTGTCATGGCCGGGCTTGGCCCGGCCACCCACGACTTTACATCAGCCCCGGCGAGAGATCGTTCCACTCAGCATTACCTGCGACAATCAGCCGAACCTTCCAGGCCCTCGGCCAACGCTTCAGGTTGGTTTCGCGCTGAATAGCCGTGAGGATGTCACCATGACCCTCGGAGTAAACCAAACGATACAGCTTGTAGCGGCGGGTGAAAATCGACCCTCTACCGTCCTGATGTGCCCTCACC
This sequence comes from Rhodopila sp., assembly GCA_025355085.1. Taxonomy (GTDB): domain Bacteria; phylum Pseudomonadota; class Alphaproteobacteria; order Acetobacterales; family Acetobacteraceae; genus Rhodopila. Next base: position 13,477 of record JANXLQ010000088.1, on the reverse strand, counting down.
CGATTGGTCAGATTGGTCGTTACACCGATATACAGCGTTCCGTTTGGGCGATTGGTCATGATGTATATCCAGGCAGCATCCATGCTGGCGACTCTAGAGGCACCCGGTTAACAAAAGGTTTACGCTGTGTGCCTTTTCGACGCTCGCGGCATTTACGCCCTATTGAAGTCCCGGATGGGCAGACCAAGCCCCATGTGCATCAGATTAAGGCCGATGGAGGAGAGGTCTTTCTTCTATGTCACGGTCGGGCCAAGCCCGGCCATGACGAATGGGAAGAGCCTCCCCAACCAGCGCCTTGTCATGATGTCTATGGACCCATATACGGCCAAGCCCGGCCGTCACACACAATGAAAAATATTGCCCCATCGCAACCGCCGGACGACGCACGATCATACCAGCAGCCCGCCAGCACAGGTTGCCCTCATGTCCGGTAACACCACCATCCGCCCGGCCATCCAATCCGACACACCAGCCATCCGTCGCCTGATCGGCGGACTGGCCGCGTACGAACGGCTGGAGGCCACCGCCTCTGAATCCGACCTGCACGAAGCGCTGTTTGGCCACCTGCCCCGCGTCCACGCCATCCTGGCTGACATCGGAGGCGCCGCAATTGGTGTTGCGCTGTTCTACTACACGTTCAGCACCTTCACGGCCCGCACCAACATTTTCCTGGAAGACCTCTTCGTCGAGCCCGCCCATCGCGGCACCGGCATCGGGCTAGGTTTAATGCGCCACCTCGCACAACGCGCGGTCACTCAGAACTGTGACCGTATCGAATGGCGGGTGCTGAACTGGAACCAACCCTCTATCGATTTCTACCAGCGTCTCGGTGCCGAACCGATCGACGGCTGGCACACACGGCAACTTGGCGGCGGCGCACTCGTCTCCCTGGCGAAAGGACTCTCCCATGGCTGAGCAAACATTCGATCTCATCGTCCTCGGCGGCGGCCCCGGCGGCTATGTCGCGGCAATCCGAGCGGCGCAGCTTGGGATGAAAACTGTGGTTGTGGAGCGGGAGCACCTTGGTGGCATCTGCCTGAACTGGGGCTGCATCCCGACCAAGGCACTGTTGCGTACGAGCGAGATCAATCACTTGCTGCACAACCTTCCCGAGTTCGGCTTCGACGCGGTGCAGCCTAAGTTCGATATCGAAAAGGTGGTGAAGCGGTCTCGTGGGATAGCGAAGCAGTTGTCGTCCGGCGTCGCACATCTTCTGCGCAAGAATAAGGTCACAGTCATCGACGGAAGCGGCAAGCTGGCCGGGAAGCAAACCGTTGCGGTCACGAAAGACGGCAAGGACGTTGCTACCTTGAAAGCGCCGCACATCATTTTGGCCACTGGCGCCCGCGCCCGCCAGCTTCCGGGGATTGAGGCCGATGGCAAGCTGATCTGGTCCTACAAGGAAGCGATGGTTCCCACCATGATGCCGAAGTCTCTGCTGGTGATTGGCTCCGGCGCCATTGGCATCGAATTCGCCAGTTTCTATCTGAACATGGGCGCGCAGGTCACCGTTGTTGAAGTTCTGCCGCGCATCCTTGCCGTGGAGGACGAGGAAATCTCGGCCTTCGCCCACAAGGCGTTCGAGAAGCAGGGCATGAAAATTCTGACCGGTGCCAATGTCAAAAGCGTCAGGAAGGGTGCCGATTCCGTCACTGTAACGGTCGAAGCCGGCGGCAAAACGCAGGAGATTACCGTCGATCGCGTGATCTCCGCCGTCGGAATCGTTGGTAATGTGGAAGATATTGGACTGGAGGGCACCGGCGTCAAAGTCGATCGCACCCATGTGCTGATCGACGAATACTGCCGCACCGGCGAACCGGGCGTTTATGCGGTCGGCGATCTCGCCGGGCCGCCATGGCTGGCGCATAAAGCCAGCCATGAAGGCGTGATCTGCGTCGAGAAGATCGCCGGCGTCAAAGACGTGCATCCGTTGAACGTCCGCAACATCCCCGGCTGCACGTATTGCCGCCCGCAGGTGGCGTCAGTCGGGATCACCGAAGCGAAGGCCAGGGAAGAAGGCTACGAAGTCAAAGTCGGCCACTTCCCGTTCATCGGCAACGGCAAGGCCATCGCGATGGGTGAATCCGAGGGCATGATCAAGACCGTGTTCGACGCCAAGACCGGCGAACTGCTGGGCGCGCACATGATCGGCGCCGAGGTCACCGAAATGATCCAGGGCTACACCATCGCCCGCACTATGGAAGCAACGGAAGCCGAATTGATGCACACGGTCTTCCCGCATCCGACGATCAGTGAGGCGATGCACGAATCTGTGCTGGACGCTTACAAGCGCGCTATCCATTTTTAGTCGCGAACACCATGCAATTCCCGGGCGCCCACATGTTCGGTTTGGCTCTTATACCAAACCGGCGTTGACCTTGACGTGCCGCCATCCACACCGCTTTGACGGACATCGGATACGACAAAGGTACCGTGATCGAGGCTATCAGCGATAGACACACGATCCGATCTCGTCCTGTCCCGCGCCCGTCTTCACGGCATGGATTGGCGCTTCCAACAATCCTGATTGCCCGCACCCTGCCTGCCATGCTTATCTGAACCCATGACAGGAACATTACCAGAACATTTTGAAAAATGGTTCGCCGATCAAGGTTGGGCGCCACGGCCGCACCAGTTGGCGATGATGGATGCCGCCCGCGCCGGCGAAAGCGTCCTGCTGATCGCGCCCACCGGAGGCGGCAAGACGCTGGCCGGGTTCCTGCCCAGCCTGGTCGATCTCGCTGAAAACACCCGCCCCGGGCTGCACACGCTCTACATCAGTCCGTTGAAGGCATTGGCCACCGACATCGCCCGCAACCTGACGCGCCCCGTTCAGGATATGGGTCTGAACATCACCATCGAGGCACGGACCGGCGACACCCCCGCCAACCGCCGTGCGCGCCAAAAGGCCAACCCACCGCACATCCTGCTGACGACGCCCGAAAGCCTGGCCGTCCTGATTTCGTTAGCGGACGCGCCGGCGTTCTTCGGGTCGCTGGCCTGCATCGTGATAGATGAGGTCCACGCCCTCGCCGGCACCAAACGCGGCGATCAACTCGCCCTGGGCGTCGCCAGGCTGGCAATTTTGGCGCCGAAAGCCCGCCGCGTCGGGCTGTCCGCCACGGTCGCCCATCCGGACGCTATCCAGGCGTACACGGGCGCCGGGAGACGCATCGACGTAGCGGACGGCGCACCGCCGGAAATATCGATCACCCTACCCGCCGGCCGCCTGTCCTGGTCCGGCCACATGGGCCTGGAAGCGGCGCCCAAGGTCATGGCGCACATCGAAAACGCCGGCATGACCATCGTTTTCGTCAACACAAGGGCGCAAGCGGAACTGATGTTCCAGGCGCTGTGGAAACTGAACGACACCACTTTGCCGATCGCCCTGCACCACGGCAGCCTGGAGGTCGCCCAACGGCGCAAAGTCGAAGCCGCCATGGCCGCCGGCCGCCTGCGCGCGGTGGTGGCAACGTCCTCGTTAGACCTGGGCATCGATTGGGGTGGCGTCGATCAGGTTATCCAGGTTGGCGCCCCGAAAGGCATATCGCGCTTATTGCAGCGTGTCGGACGCGCCAACCACCGGATGGACGAAGCCTCGATTGCCATTCTGGTCCCGGCCAACCGTTTCGAGTTTTTGGAATGCGAAGCTGCAATCCGGGGCGTCGCCGCACGCGAACTGGACGGCGACCCGCCCCGCCCCGGCGGACTGGATGTACTGGCACAGCATCTGCTCGGTTTGGCCTGCAGCGCCCCGTTGCTTCCCGATGATATCTACAACGAAGTGATCCGGGCCGCGCCATACGCCGGGCTGTCCCGCACCGATTTCGATGACGTGCTGCAATTTGTCGAAGATGGCGGTTACGCCCTGCGCGCCTACGACCAATGGAAGAAACTGTTCCGCGACAGTGAAGGCCGTATGCACGTCCGCAACGCCCGCACCGCCGCCGCACATCGGATGAACATCGGCACCATCGTAGAGGCGCCGGTCCTAAAAGTCCGGCTCGCCGGTAAGCGCGGCTTCGGGCAAACCCTGGGCGAGATAGAGGAATATTTTGTTAGTATGCTGCGCGCCGGCGACACCTTCATGTTCGCCGGCCGCTTGTTACGTTTCATCCGGATCAATGCAACCGCCGCTGAGTGCATGGAGGGCGGCGACGGCGACCCGATGGTGCCAGCCTATCAGGGCGGCCGGTTACCTTTGACCACGAACCTGGCGGACCGCGTGCGTGGATTGTTGCAGAATCCGGATGCATGGCACCTGTTCCCTGAGCAGGTGCGGGATTGGTTGCAGTTGCAACAGAGTGTTTCGCGCATGCCCGGCCGGCATGACCTGTTGATCGAGACGTTCCCTCGCGGTGACCGCTGGTATCTCGTCGCCTACTGTTTCGAGGGCCGCAACGCCCACCAAACCCTTGGGATGCTGGTTACGAAACGCATGGAGCGCGCCGGTTTCGTCCCGCTTGGTTTCGTTGCGACCGATTACGTGCTGAGCATCTGGTCCGCCTACCCTCCGCGCAACGTGGCAGCCTTGTTCGCCGAAGACATGCTCGGTGACGATCTGGAAGCGTGGATGGCCGATAGCTCCATGCTGAAGCGGACATTCCGCAATGTCGCGGTGATCGCCGGACTGATCCAGCGTAACTATCCGGGGGCGGAAAAGTCGCGGCGGCAGGTGACGGTGAACAGCGACCTGATCTATGACGTGCTGCGCCGCCATCAACCCGGCCACATCCTGCTGCGCGCCACGCGGGCGGACGCGGCGACCGGGCTGATCGATGTGGGGCGCATTGCCGGCATGCTGGCGCGGGTAAAGGGGCATATCGTGCATATGGTGCTGTCCAGGGTTTCACCGCTTGCGGTGCCGGTGCTGCTGGAAATCGGGCGCGAAACCGTGCGCTCGGATACCGATGAGGACGCGATGCTGGCGGAAGCGGAAGCGATCATTGCCGAGGCAACCGGTGACGCCGAACCGCGCGTCCCGGCGATCCACCGAGCGAACAGTGTGCGCCGCCCGGCCGATGCCAAACAAACGACACGGCCACACCGCCAACAGGACCTGTTTTCATGACCGCTGCCCCAATCCATCTGGCGGGCGAGCGGCTGATGCTCGATCCAATGGGCGCGTTGTTCTGGCCGGAGCAGAAGTTGCTGGCGGTTTCAGACCTGCACCTGGAGAAAGGATCGTCGTTCGCCCGGCGCGGCATGTTGCTGCCGCCGTGGGATACCCATGCGACGCTGGATCGGCTGACGTTGTTGCTGCGCCGCTGGTCGCCGCTTACCGTCGTTGCGCTGGGTGATTCGTTCCACGATGCGGCCGCATCCCGCCGGTTGCCGGTAACAGAGCGGCAACGGTTGCAGGGGATGACGCAGGCGCACCGGTTCGTTTGGGTCCTTGGCAACCACGATCCCTCGCCACCGGACGGGCTTGGCGGCGAATCCGTCGCGACCTTCACCGCCGGCCCTATGGTGTTCCGTCATGAAGGCATCGGCACCGCCATCCCCGGCGAAGTCGTCGGCCACCATCACCCCAAGGCAACGATCCAGGCGCGCACCGGCGCTGTCAGCCGTCCGTGCTTCGTGTTCGACGGCCGCCGTCTGATGATGCCCGCGTTCGGTGCTTACACGGGCGGCCTGGATGTGCTCGACCCCGCCATAAACCGGCTGTTTCCGCGCGGCGGCCGGGTGTTTCTGCTTGGTAAAGACCGTCTGTTCAGTTTCGAGATTGGGCGCGGGGCGGCATCGCGTACTGCATAAGGCGACGCTCAAAATATGACTGCATCAGGTCATATTAACGGCTCTATGGCTTAACCCGTCACAGTCATGGCCGGCGAAGGCCAGCAGCAACCCTGCGGCGCGTCGGATTGGACCCATCAACTGCCCGGACGTGTTTATTGCCGGGATGCTGCCGGAACATGGCCGTGTGCGCCGCATCTGGCGGATGCGCTGCAAAGCCGTCATGTATGGCGGCGATGAAACAAAAATTCCCGCTCTCCGACCATTTCGATGGGCAGCATTTCTTCAATCCCGGACCCAGCCAGCCCGCTCGGGGGCTATGGCAGGTGCTGCAATGGCGCATGCAGAAAGACCAGCGCGCAATCTGGCCGGCCAGGGTGTTGGACCCGGAGTTCGCACCACCGCCATTGACCGTCGCACCGGACAGAGTCGCGATTACCTTCATCAATCATGCCAGCTTTTTGATCCGGCTACCGGGCGCGGTGGTGCTGACCGATCCGATCTTCAGTCAGCGATGCTCCCCGGTGTCCTGGGCCGGTCCGAAGCGGGTCCGGCGCCCGGGCATCGCGCTGGAGGACCTGCCGAGACCGGATGTGGTGCTGCTGTCGCACAATCATTACGATCACATGGATTTTCCGGCGCTGCGGACAATCCAGGCCCGTTACGCCCCGAAGTTTGTCACAACGCTGGGTAATGCACAGACCCTCGCTCGGTTGGGCATCCAGGCGACCGAACTGGACTGGTGGCAGGACGTGACGGCCGGGCCGCTCCGTATCACCGCGACTCCCGCCCGGCATTTTTCGGCACGCACGCTGCGGGATCGCAATCGCACACTGTGGGGCGGGTTTATGATCGAAGCCGGGGCCGGGATGGTGCTGTTCGCCGGAGACTCAGGGGCTGGATCGCATTGGAACGACATCAGAAACCGTCTGGGCGAACCCAGTGTCGCCCTGTTGCCGATCGGCGCATACGAACCACGATGGTTGATGGCACCAATGCACATGAACCCCGAGGAAGCAGTCCAGGCGCATCTGGCTTTGGGCGCGCGCCGGTCTGTCGGGATGCACTTTGGAACATTCCAACTGACCGACGAGCCGATCGACGCACCGCGGATTTCGATGGAGGTGGCGCGGCAGCAGGCGAACGTGGACACCTTCGATACGCTGGGATTCGGTGAAACCGGGCTATACACGTTGTAGAGTTGGGCGATATCCTGGGTCATATCTGTGAACGCGTTCCCCGAGCCTTGGCCTTTGTGGCCCTCATGTTGTTGCGATCGGCCGTGAAGTTGCCGGCCCAAAAATTGGTCATTAGACCATGATCGTTTGAGGTTGAATCCTCTCCCGTGCCGATCATGGCCTAGCTCTATGTTCGATCGTGTGATCGTTTGAGGTGGAAGCAACCTCAAACGATCACACTCTAGCGCCTGCAAATCAGCGGGCAACTTGTCCCAGAGCGTCGTGCGGACGATCGGGACACAAGCGCCGAAGACAGTGCGGTCTTGCCGGCAGTAGCGCACACCCGCTTCCCATAGGTGCGCATTCGCCAGCGATTCACCGCGTATGGGGCATCACTTCCCGCGCGAACCAATCCATCCGTTCCAGCGTTTGCTCCAGCGTGGCCGCGCGGAAATCGAAACTCAGATGCGACACACCGAGCCTGCGGTAGGCTTCCACGTCTTCGATCAGTTGTGCGGCGGAACCGGAGAACGGCATGCGATCCGCGGCCTCGATCGGCGCCGGCGCCTCATGCAGACGGGCCACGAACGCGATTGTGATTTCGTTGTAGTTGCGCCCCTCCGCCTCGGTCATTCGCTTCAGATCGTCCAGCAACCCGCCAAACTCTTTCGGTCGCAGTTCGGCGGTGGCGACAGTGCCGATCGGATGCCAGCCGTCTGCGTGGCGCGCCGTCCGGCGAAGCGCGACCTTGCTGTGGCCGCCCACCCAGATCGGCGGATGCGGGCGTTGCACCGGCAGGGGTTCGCACCTCAGCGGTCCGAAACTGTAGAATTCGCCGTGGTGCTCGACCGGGCCGGGGCTCCAGAGCTTCTTGTAAATCGCCAGGTATTCGTCGCTGACCGCACCGCGCCGGTCGAAATCCGCTGCCCCCAAGGCCTGGAATTCCTCCCGCAGCCAACCCACGCCGATTCCAAGCGTGACCCGTCCCTGCGACAGCACGTCGATAGAGGCGATCATCTTCGCCGCCAGAACGGGATTGCGGTGCGGCAGGATCAGCACGCTGGTGATGAAGCGCAACGTGGAGGTCCGCCCGGCGGCGAACGCCATCAACGACAGCGGCTCTATCGCATCGCCCGTGCTGGGGTGGTTGCCGCTGGCGTCGTACGGATATTTCGACTCGACCGAGATGGGAAAAACGACGTGATCGGCGATCGTGGCGGACACGAAACCCAGCCGCTCCCCATGTTGCGCGATCCCGGCGATGCCGTCGTGAGTGGCGAGATTGCCCCGAACCGGCAGGCTGAATCCGTATCGCATTGCATGTTTCCTCAACGTATTTTCCGCACTATCGGTCAATTTCGTGCGGATGCCAAACATCGGGCTTGCGTTTATGCTGCGTTGCAGCATATGCAGAAAATGTTAATGTTCTCGACATATTAATCCCGGGCGAGCCGGCCAATGAGACTGTTTAATCCGCAGGAACCCAGCCGAAACAGCGCCCCGCAACGGGCGTCTATGGCCGCATGGCTGCCTGTTCTGGTGGCTACGGCCATTACGGTTACCGGGTGCCTGAGCACGTTCCTGATGGTGCAACTGGATGAATTCCGGCCGAAAATCGGCGACATCGTTGCTTTCAAGCCAGGATCGCAAGACACCGATATGTGGCAGATCACCATCCCGGCGACGTTTGTCTCACCGACGGGTACGCTGCTTGGCGAATGTTTCCTCGATCCCAACGTGATGGCCGACAAGGGTGGCAGCCTGGTCGTCGAAGGCAGTCAGGATCAGCCGTCGCTGCAATATCGGATTCATTGGGCGGGTAGCGAGACATCCCGGACAGCCGGAAACTGCGGCAATTCGGTCGATCTGCTTGTGTCACGCACGGATCTGCAGCGCCTGGCAAATTCGGCCGGCGGTTTCGGCGTCGGCGACAAAAAGGTCGCCCGCTAACACTCTGGCTGCGGCTGGCGCGTTTCGCTAGGCTGGCGGGATGTCAGTCGTGCCGCTTCCGGTTTTCGAAGCCCTGCTTGTGCCTCATCGGAGCTTGTCGCGCTCCGGCATGATCGCTTTGATTTGTGCCATCGGGTTATTCAGCATGGCGATCGGACTGCACTTCGGCCTGTTGGGCGCGTGGCCGGTTGCGGCGTTCAGCCTGTTGGAAATACCGACGGTCATTGTGCTTTTGGCGCTCAACTCGCGCCGGGCGCGGGCGACAGAATTGATTATGCTGACGACCGACGCGCTGACCGTGATCCAAACCGATCCAGCGGGCCGGCGGACACAGATTTCGCTGCCGGCCGCGTGGCTACGGGTGGAACTGGAGGAGCGGCAAGGCATCCCGCATGTGGTGGTAACTTCCAACGGCCGTCGCTGCGAGGTGGGGGCCTTCCTGCATGAGCCGAACAAGATGTCGCTGTTTGGCGCATTACGGGATGCGCTTTACCGCAGTAGGAATCCTCAATTCGACAATCCGCAACTGCGGGACGGATAAGAACGTCGCGCTGCGTTCACCGTGGCTACCCGGCACCACGATCCACCGAGAGAAACAGGAAATCGACCACGGTAGTGGTCAGAAAGCGCCCTCAATCGGTATCAGCGGGCGTGCGGATGCAACGTTGCTACCCCCCGATCATTAGGGCGCTATTATTTAGGTTGCTTTTACCTCAAACGTCAATCACGCGATCAAACATAGAGTTGGACCATGATCGGCACGGAAAAGGGTTCAACCTCAAACGATCATGGTCTAGCGGCGTCCGGGTTAAGCCTCAGCCGGACCCATTGACTTGATGAGGTCAAAGACCCGCTTGCGCACGGACGGATCGGTAATACGGTAATAGGCGCGGACCAGTTCGAGCGTTTCACGCCGGCTGAGCGTATCGTCGCTAAACGGATCCTGACTTTCGGTTCCACCACCAAGACGCCGGGACGAAGCACCGCCGAAATTAGCGGACAGACTGTCCGGCATATCGTCGAAGAAGAAGCTGATCGGAACATCCAGGATACGAGAAAGATCGAACAGGCGTGAGGCGCCCACGCGATTGACACCGCGCTCGTATTTCTGAACCTGCTGAAACGTGAGACCCAGTGCCTCGCCGAGACGTTCCTGGCTCATGCCGAGCAAGGTCCGGCGGAGGCGAATGCGAGAGCCTACATGAATGTCGATCGGGCTCGGCCGGTGTTCCTTTTCGATGCCCACGACTTGTTCAGCGCCTGCCATCTGTGTTGTCCTCTTTCCGTGGGCGGACCCTGTTCAGGTTCCCGTCTATCGCGCCATTGGCGGTTGGATCAAGGAACCGTCATGCAAACTAGATAGTTCCGAGAAAAACTGCAACCAAAAATTGCAATCAAGACAGAAAAATTATATAATGCGATCATATATGTTTCTATTCGTATAAAAATTAGTACGCAATTCGTATGCTCCGCAATTTGCGCCACAAGCCTGTAATGAGCAATAAAAAAGCGGTTCCGATGGGTATGGTGAGGCCCAGGTGAGCGTACAACGGCATTTCAAGCCGAGTTGGCAAAGATAATTGCAAAATACCGGTCATTTGCAGACCAAGCCGTCCAAGTTCATGGCCCTTTGCATCGAATCCAGCCGATATGCCCGTGTTTGCCGCACGCAGCAAGGGGAGACCTTCCTCCACGGCCCGCAGACGCGCTGCGGCGAGGTGCTGGCGCGGACCGGCGGAGTTGCCAAACCAGGCGTCGTTTGTGACATTGACCATCCAATCGGGACGGTCGGCCTCGTCGATCACCTGATGAGAGAAAATCGCCTCGTAGCAGATCAACACTCCGAATGGCGGCAGCCCCGGGACGTGCAAGGTCCGCGGCCCGGGTCCGCTGGCGAATCCGCCGCCCGGGACCACCTGAATGCCCGGCAACCAGTCCGGCTGGTATTCTCCAAACGGAACCAGGTGCCATTTGTCGTAAACCGACTCGATCACGCCGTTGGCGCCAAGGGCAAACAGGCTGTTGCGAGGGCGGTTCGCGGCATCGAACCGCACCGAACCAATCAGCGCCTGTGCATCGCCGGCAGCCTCGGCAATGGCCTCCCGCGCCGGGGCATCCGTTTGCAACTGCGCCGCACTGGCGGTTTCCGGCCACACCACAACCGCCGGATGTCCGTCTGCCATCGCCACCGCCTGCCGGGTGAGGTCGAGATAATGCCGGAAGATCGAGATCATCAGCGTCCGATCCCATTTCTGGCCTTGTGCCACGTTGCCCTGGATCAGCAGAACGGTCAGGCCGGGTCCGGGCGGCATCGGTCGATCGATTCGAACCAGCCCAAATCCGAACCACGCGGCCAGCACCGCCATGCCGCCGGCGCGCCAGGACCAGCCCAGGATCGGCAGCGACGCCAGCAGAACCGTCGCCAGGGTCATGCCATGCACACCGGCCAGTGACGCCACCTGGATCATGATGTCGCCGGGGCGCCCCGGAAACTCCCAAACACTGCCCAGCGGGTTCCAGGGAAAGCCGGACGCCACGAACTGGCGCGCGATATCCGACAGCACCCAGGCGCCGGCAAGGGTCATCGCTGCCCGCCAGCCAGGGCGGGCGTGCCATGTTATGGCGGCGGGGACGGCAACAAACACCGCCAGAACGGCGGCCAGCCCCGGCACCGCGAATGGCACCAGCCACCAGAACCGCTCCGCCTCGATCAAGATCGGTTCGGTGATCCAATACAGCCCCGCGACATGCAGGCCGAAGCCAAACCACCAGCCGCGCCGGGCGGCGGCAGCGTAACTCCGGGCACCCTGGATCAGGCGCAGCAGCACAGGGATACCGATCAGCAGCGCCGGCACGGCGTGCAACGGCGGCAGGGCAAGGGCCGATAGCGCGCCCGCCAGGACGGCAGCCAGATCGGCGCGCCAACCTTTCGGTCCCATCAAGGCGGCAGCCAAATCGATGCGCCATCCCTTCGGTGCCGTCAGGGCTTTAGTCAGGGTACGGCGCATCGGCAGGCGGTCAGGCCTGTCCCTCACGCGAGTCACGCTCATAATGTTTATGGTACTTGTCGGTAATGAGGTCGGTTTGCACCACCACCGCGACATCCGTGGTGTTGAACTGCGGATCGATCACCGCGCCCTCACCAATAAAACCGCCCAACCGCAAATAGCCCTTGATCAGCGGCGGTAGCTTGTTCAACGCAACACGGGGGTCGATGTCACTGCGGTCCATGCGCCGCATCTCGATATAGCGGTGGGGCAGAGCGCGTGGCCGGATAGCCGCCGGGGCCATATGATCGTAATATAAATAGCTCAGTTCCAACGCCAGGGCATCCGGGTCGGTGCCCGGCATGCTGGCGCAGCCGAACATCAGCTCGATCTTATTCTGGAAAACGTACGCCGCGATCCCGCGCCACAACAACTGCATCGCCGTTCGGCCGCGATACCCGGCATCCACGCAGGATCGCCCCAGCTCCAGGATACCGCCAGGAATGGCCTCGATTCGCGAGATGTCGTATTCGTCAGCGGAATAGAAATGTCCCAGCCGGTGGGCAGCGTCGCGCTGGATCAAACGGTAGGTGCCGACGACGCTTTCCGGTCCCTCGCCCAGGGTGTGATCCACGACCAGCAAATGATCGGCCACTGTATCGTACACATCGCGGTCGCGTTCGGACAGTTTGGTCGCGGCATCCGGACGTGCGCCCATCTCCTGATAAAAAATCCGGTAGCGTAGCGCCTGCATGGCATCGATTTCGTCAGGGCTAACCGCCAACCGGACTCCGAGGGAGCCGCTTCGAAGCTCTGTGAAACCACGCCCCGTTTCGGCCGCTGCCGGCCGGCTGGGGAGCGCAATGGTATGATCCGGGGTCATCGGCTGGTTCCTCTGATCGTATCGCGGCTGGTCGTATCGCGGCTGGTCGTATCGCGGCTGGTCGTATCGTGGGTTGTCGTATCGTGGGTTGTCGTATCGTGGTTGGCGGCATTGGGGCCGGGCGGGATTTCGCCTGCGTGCAACGAAGCGATCCGCCCGGGCGTGGACGAACCGCGGCGGCGTCCGAACAATTCCAGCCGCAGGGAAACCACGTCGAACCCCAGGCGTTCCGCGATAACCTGCATTAGCCTTTCATGTTCGATGTCCTGGAATTCGACCACCTTACCGGTTTCGACATCGATCAGGTGGTAGTGAGGGCCATCCTCGGATGGTTCGTAACGCGCGCGCCCACCGCCGAAGTCCCGCCGTTCCAGGATGCCTTGTTCCTCGAACAGCCGCACCGTGCGGTACACTGTCGCGATGGAGATGTGCTGGTCCAGGGCCGAGGCCCGGCGGTACAATTCTTCGACATCGGGGTGGTCGCCAGCGTCCGACAGGACCCTCGCAACGACCCTGCGCTGGCCGGTCATCTTCAGGCCCCGTTCGATACACAGGCGCTCAATGCGCGATTCCATACGGCTCCTTGCGGTCAATCCGTCGGGGCTTCCCGTGAGGAAAGCACCTCTCGGGCAAGGCATACAATGTTCGAGTAGTATCAGGGAAGGCCGCACCCCAGCGAGCCACCCGGGGTGCGGGGCGATACGCACAGATATCGCCGGTTCGTTTTACCGCGCGGGACGAAC
>JANXLQ010000163.1 GCA_025355085.1 Rhodopila sp. | reverse complement strand
AGCGCCTCGGCCTGGGCGAAGGCGTTGGCCGCCAGGGCGCGATGGGCGTCCGGCCGGTCGTGGCCGGCATTCGCCGCCAGGATGAAATCCACCGGCACCGGCCGGGTTCCCTGATGCACAAGCTGCATGAAGCTGTGCTGGGCGTTGGTCCCCGGCTCCCCGAACAAAATCGGGCAGGTGTCCCAGCCGGTCTGTTCGCCTGACAACATGACGTGCTTGCCGTTCGATTCCATCTCAAGCTGCTGCAAATGCGCGGGCAACCGGCGCAAACGGTCGTCATAGGCCAGGATGCACTGGGTGGCGCAGCCCAGCGCGTTGGTGTTCCATATCCCGGCCAGCGCCAGCAGCACCGGCAGGTTCGCATGCAACGGGGCGTCACGGAAATGGCAGTCCATCGACCATGCCCCGTCCAGCATCTGCTGAAACTTCTCCCAACCTACAGCCAGAGGGATCACCAACCCGACCGGCGACCACAGCGAATACCGCCCGCCAACCCAGTCCTGGAAGGCGAATACCCGGCCGGGGTCCATGCCGAACGCCGCGACCGCTTTCAGATTGGTGGACAAGGCGGCGAAATGCGCCGCCACGGCCTGCTCGCCCAGTGCCGCCACGACCCAGGCCCGCGCCGCCGCCGCGTTCATCGACGTTTCCAGCGTCGTGAACGTCTTCGACGCCACCAGCACCAGAGTCCGCGCCGGATCAAGCCCGCGCGTCGCTTCCAGGAACGCATGGCCATCGACATTGGACAGGAAATGCGCCGTCATCTTAGCGTCGGAACGGCCGATCGTCAGCGCCTCGGTCGCCACCCGAGGTCCGAGGTCGGAGCCGCCGATGCCGATGGTCAGCACATCGGTGAAAATCTGCCCGGTGAAACCCCGGATGCGGCCATCATGCACCGCCACCACAAATCGCCGCATCTTGGCGCGTTCATCGCCTGCCATCACAGCCGCATCGTCCGTACCGCCCCCCGGCATCACCGCCTTCAACCCGGCATCTTCCGGCGCCCGCAGCGCCATGTGCATCGCCGCCCGGTGCTCGGTTTCGTTGACCGGCTGGCCGGCGAACAGCCGCTGGCGGAACCGATCCAGGCCGGCGGTCTCGGTGAGAGCGAACAGCGCCGCCAGCGCCGCGTCATCGATCGACGACTTGGAAAAGTCCAGCGACAGATCGTCGAAATGCGCGGTGAACCGGTCCGCCCGCCCGGGATCGGCGGCAAACAGCGGCGTGAGAAGCCGTCCACCCGGCCGCCCGGCCAGCGCGCGGAGGTGGTTGAAGCCAGCCTGACGGTCAGCAAAGGGAGCAAGTGCGGTGTGGGTCATGGACATCGAGATAAGCCCCCAAGCGAACCGCGAGACTAACACGATGCGGTGCGGCGACAAGACAAGCAACCGCTAGGCCGAGACATCTAAAATGGCAGTTTCCGGTAAATGTCTCGTTCTGTAGTCGCGGCGTTTTATCTCTCGCCAAACGACCGCATACAACTGCAAACAACTACGAAACGGTTCGTGAAGCCGGCCGGGAAAATTCCGAGATCGGCCAGCCTCGGCAACAATCCCGCAGCCGTTGCAGACCCGGATCGCGACCTGCCAGATCCAGGATGCCGGTTCCGCGCCAGCGTCAGCGTCAGCGTCAGCGTCAGCGCCAGCGTCAGTGTCATGTCACAGAACCTTGGCTTGCCCGGCGTTCCGGGCGGGGTAGTCGTATGCACGTTCAAAACAAAGGCTCCGCCCGTCATGCTTTCTCCAATGCGCCTGCTTCTCGCCGGCAGCCTCGCCTTCTCGCTGGCGGTCCCGGCCTTGGGTGCCGAACCGTACATCACAAGCAAAACGATGGATGTGGCGAGCCTGATGCAACCGCCTCCGGTCAAGGGATCGCCCGCCGATGTCGCGGATATGCGGGCGGTACTCGATGCGCAGGCCGGTGCCAGCGACGCACGCAAGGCGCAGGCGCTCACCGATTCCAGCGAGACTATCACGGTCATCTTCGGCGACGTGCTGGGTCCGAAATTCGTCGCCGCCGGCCTGCCCGCGACCGGCAAGCTGTTCGACCGTATCGGCGCCAGCGAAACCGGTACACTCGATCCCGCCAAGCCGGTATTCGGACGGGTGCGCCCGTGGCTCGCCAATCCCGAGGTGAAGACCTACGCCAAGCCAGGCAAAACGCCGTCGTATCCTTCGGGCCACACCACACGGGTGGCGATCGACGCCATCGTGCTGGCAGTCCTGGTGCCGGAAAAGCAGCGCGAGATATGGGCCCGTGCCGAGGATTACGCCGACAGCCGCATCATCGGCGGCATGCATTACCCCACCGACGTGCAGGCCGGCTGGCGCAGCGGCACGGCAATTGCGGCGGTACTGTTCCAGCAGCCGGAGTTCCGAGCCGACCTGGATACCGCCAAAACCGAACTCCGTGCCGCGCTCGGGCTCAGTGCCGAGGCAGCGCAGTAAGCCCGGATTGCCGTGCGGCCGGCATTACCGGCCCCGGCACCGTTCCGCACCAACCGCGCATCGCTGTCCTGCTTCGGGCGTGGGCGTCAGGCACCCGCCAGACATGACGCCAACGAACCGAGTGGCTGGAACACCCGGCGGTTGGGATCATTCAACGAAGTTGATAATCGTCGTTCCCTCGAACCGGCCATCCGGCGGCGATCCGGGATGGATGGCCCGCACCATACGCAGCGCCGCGCTGTCCAATGCGTCTTTTCCCGACGAGCGGGCGATGGTGACCAAGGCCGGGTTGCCGTCCGCATCCACGACAAAAGACACTACGACCGAACCAAGGCCGATCGCGGTTATCTGATGCCTGCGCACCTCTTGCAGCACTTTCCCGGCGTAGGTCGCGCGCGCCTGCGCCAGTTGAGCCGCCGCCTCCGGCGCACCGGGGGCAACGATCTCCGGCGCTGGCGGAGCGGCGGCCGTCACTGGTTCCGGCGGTTTAGGGCGCGGCGGCTGCACTTTGGGCCGCGGTGCGATCACCGGCGCATCGCGCACCACGCGCTTCGGTGGATCGGCGACGATTGGCGGCAAGGGTTCGGGCGGCGGCGGCAACGGAGGCTCCACCACCGGCGGCGGGATTTCAATGGGTGGTTCCGGGGGCAGTTCCGGCGGGGGCGGCTCAGGTTTTGCCTCGGGCGGTGGCGGCGGCTCCTCAGGGGCACCCTGCGCGATGGTGATTTCGATGGAATCCACCGATGCGCTCACGTCCGCGCGTGGCAGCGTCGAAAACAGCACGGTGCAAACATGCAGCGCGACCACGACCGTCAACGCGGCGGGCCGCAACCAAACCGGGCGGACATCGGCCGGGCGCATGCCAGCCACGGCGGCACGATCCCTGGCAACACAATCCTCGGGGCGCACGCCTGCCAAGATGGCGAGATCGGCCTGACGTGGGCCGGACAGGGTGGCAAGAGCAACCGGACGTGCGCCAACCGGCGTCGCGATCGTCATTTCGGGGATGCGGCGCCAGCGGCCGGTGTACGTGGATTGGTGGCCTCTCCGCCGGACCTGGCATCGGAAATCAGTGCGATATGGACCAGGCCGTTGGTCGCCAGTTCATCGATAACACCGACGATGGCGCCATAGTTCGCGGCCTTGTCGGCGCGGATCTGGATGATGCGGGTGGTGTCGCTGCCGGTAATCCGCAGCAGCGCGGCGATCAGGCTGGCGATATCCATCTTATCGGTGCCCAACGCGACACCGCCGTCGCTGGTGACCGAGACCACGATCGGGTCTTTCGGATTGACCGGTTGCGATGTTTTCGCCTGCGGCAGATCGACCTTCAGCCCGGTCGCCAACATGGGCGCCGTCACCATGAAGACGATCAGCAGCACCAGCATCACATCGACCAGCGGCGTGACATTGATATCGGCAAGCGGGCGGTGCAGCCCCGCGCCACCCAGCGGCCGGTTGGCGAACGCCATCAAATCACCTCTTTAAGGCCGTGATGACGGACGCTCGGCGTCACCGCGCTGAGGGCCTCTTCCTCGATCAGGCTGGCCAGATCCTGCGTCGCTCCGCCGATGGACGCGCCGATCCGGGTGTAGCCGATGGAGGCCGGGATAGCGACGAACAGGCCGAATGCGGTGGTTGCCAGGGCCTCTGCGATGCCGGGTGCGACCACGGCCAGTGAGGTGTCCTTGGCGGCGGCGATGGCGGTGAAGCTGGACATGATGCCCCAGACGGTGCCGAACAGGCCGACAAACGGCGCGACCGAGGAAATCACCGCTAGGTTGGCGAGACCGCCCTCAACCGTTGCGATCACGGTGCGGGCCTTGCGGTTCATTGCCTCGATGATCCGCAGCCGCGTGTCGCCGATCCCCTCGCCCGGAAGGCGCAAGGCGGCGGCGGCATTACCGCCATCGGTGATCGGGGCGATCATGGCGGAGACTTCCCCGCGCTGCCAGTGACCGAGCGCGGTTTTGAAGCGGACAATGCCGACGATGCCCTCAATGATCAGGACCCAGCACCAGATTGAGCCGGCCAGCAGGATCAGCATGACCCCTTTGCCGACGATGCCGGCCATCAGGAAGAAATCGATCGGGGAGAAGCTTACGCCGGTCATATATCTGCGCCTCGGATGTTGAACGAAAGCAGGAGAAGGCCAGGGACTCCCCTGCACCTCCTCCCGGGTAACGATGCCGGTTTCCCGGCCGTGTAGGCGCGGTATTTAGAACTCGATGCCCACGCTGCCGAACACCGTCCGGCCGGGCAGGAAGGCGTATGTCAGCTTGGTGTTGTTGGCGCTGGTCAACCCGGTCGGGTCGCCGGCGACTTCCGTCGTGTTGCGGTGATCGAAGATATTGTAGATGCCCATGCGGACCTTGACGTTGGTGCCGATGCCGAAGTCGTGCAGGGCGCTGCTGCGGATACCGACGATCAGGTCGGTGGTGTTGAAGCTTTTGACGTAGTTCAGGTTGGCATTTGTGGTTGCGTTGGAAACCTGACCGAACGACCCGTATGCCGCGCCGGTGAACTTCTGCAACAACGAGCCGAAGAACATGCCGTCGTCGTAGATCCCGCCGATGACCGCCGTGTAGTCCGGCGCGGAACCCACCCGCTGACCTGCCTTGGCGCCGCCGATGTAGCGTGCGCTGATGGCAGCGGCGCTGCCGTAAACCGACAGGCCGTTCATGATCGAATAGCTGCCTTCGGCTTCCAGGCCGCGATACTGCGCCGTGCCGCCGTTTTGGTATGTCGTTTCACCCGTGGATAATTGGGTGGTCACCGGGAAGTTGGTGGCAGTCACCTGATAGATATCGGCATCGAAGGTGATCCGGCCCGACTTGTAAACCGCACCAGCCTGATAGTTCGTCGTGCTTTGCGGCGCGATATGGGTCTGCGACGGATTGAAGACATAGAAGGCGGAAACTGTCGGTGCCAGGAAGCCTTGCGATGCCTGGGCATAAACTGTCGTTTCCTCCGTCAGCTTATAGCGTGCGGCCAGGAACGGCAGATTGGCGGTATAGCTTCCGGTATAGTTGACCGGCTGTAGCGTCGTCTGATTGACGAGTCCCTCGTGGTCGCGGGTGAACGCCTCGAACTTATAGCCCGGCGTGATGGTCAGGCCTTCGATCGGGCGCCAGTCATACTGGATGAACGGCTGGTAGTTGGTGATGTGAGAAGACAAATTGAGCTTGTAGGACGCCTTCACCGGATTCCCGAGCGAGGGGAACGTCCGGTAGGTGGTGTAGTCGATGTATTCCTGCATACGGGTGTTATCGATGTGTTCGACCCACATGCCGGCGCTAACATTACCGCTGAACATCCCGGCATCGATTTCACGGCCGATCTGGAAGATATCGCCATAAGCGCGAAAGTTGTTGTTTTTAATGTAGCCGACAACGTCGGTGCTGGCGACGCCAATGATCGGGGTCCTGACCCTGCTGCCGGTCTGCGTGGGAATGTTGACCGACGTGACCGCGCCGTTCGCGGACGTGATGGCGCCTTCGATGCTCTGGTCGTTGCCGTTGTTCTGCAACTGCGGATACCAGTAGGAATAGGTATAGACCTTATTATCCACATGCCAGTCGTGGTAAGTTCCCTCAAGATCGATATACTCCATATCGGTGGCTTTTTGGGAGTTGTTGTAGTCCCTGAACTGCTGCGTCCGTGGATTGTTGTTCACCGCCCCGTAGCGTTTGCCGTAGGTCTGCAATTGCTGGTAAGTGATACCTGTGACGTTATTGTACTGTTCCTGTCCATAGCTGGCGAACACGGTTATCTTGAAGTTGTCGCCCAACATGGCGTCGGCCTTGCCGAGGAACTGATCCTGGTTGACCTTGCCCAACTGTAGGGCACCATCGGTATTCGCATGCGAATACTGGAACAGCGTCCGCACGCCGGTATCGCCGATCAGGCCCGACTGAGCGGTGAATGTGTTGGTCATGGTATTGAAGGAACCGAACGACGTCTCGATGCCCCCGCCGAATTTATTCGACAGATCGAACGAACGCAGCGCCATCGTGCCGCCGAACGTTGCATATCCGACCTGGGAGGCCGCGCCGGGGCCACGGTCGATGGTCACGCTGCTCAGGAAAGCGCCGGGAAAATACGCGGCCGAGTGATGCGTGGGGTCGTTAGCGTCGCCAAACGGAATGCCGTCGAACGTGATGTTGAACTGCCCGTCCTGGAAGCCGCGCCAGCCGCTCTTGGAGTCACCGAGCAGACCATTGTTGTTGTTGGAGGCGAAGCCGGGGGTGTATTTCGCTGTCTCGTTGTAGTCGGCGCTGGGCGGGACGATGTCGCGGATCACCTTGTCGCTGACGATCGATCCCGGCTGGAACGCGTTGAGGGAGCCCTGGGACGGGGCCAACGCCGGGGCCGACCCGGGAGGGGCCTTGCTGCCAACGGCCGCATCGCTGGAAATCGGCGGCAGGACAGCTCGGCCGGCGGTGCCGGACTTAACGTCCACAGAGCCGATATCGGTTGATTGGGCGGATGCCGTGCCGGATGCGAGCATCAGCAGCGGCAGCATGAACACGGATGAACACAGCGCGGCGCGCCGTGAGGGAAAACGTCCGGAAACCATTTAAACTGAAGCCTTTTATCATGCGCAACTGGCCGGCGCGTTATCGTCAGGCAGGGTTATAGCAGCGCCAGAATGACGTTTGGTGGCAGTTATGTTACAATCACGGTACAAGAACATAATGCCTCTTGTTTGTGCATAATGCCGCATATCAATTGTATGTATGGTTTATTGAAACGGAATTGTCTGATCCTGGCGGTCGCCCCGGCAACACGACGCTCAGCCCGGTCCGGACAGCATTCACTGAGACTGGCCGCACAAAGGCGTTCGGTGTCGCGTGTTGGGACGTAAGGCGATGCCAGGGTATTACCGCATCAGGTGCGCGCCGCTTCCCCACCGTCATGGTTCGGCATGTGCGGGAACAGGCGGCCCGGACATGCGACCAGTCTAAACACCATGCCGAACCATGACGAAAGGACGGGCCTGACAGCCGATGCGCTCATTGTTGGCGTCGCCTAAGGCACAGGCTTCGCCCAATTGGCGCCAATGTGCGCAACCCTCTTTGCCCGCACGCGAGTACGCGCTATGGGTGCGCCGGTAGGTATTAGGAGGAGCGCCCGGGCGGGCGCGGTGGAACCGATGGAAGACGATCAGACGCAGCGGCCCGATAGCCTGCTGCCCTATGAGAAATGGATCGAACACGCCTTGCGGCAGGTCGTGGCGCAGGCGATCGAGCACGCGGCCGTGCATGGCATGCCGGGCGACCACCATTTCTATATTACCTTCCGTACCGGCCAAGCCGGCGTGGAAATCCCGGCGCGGATGCGTGCCCAGTACCCGCAAGAGATGACCATAGTCCTACAGCATCAATTCTGGGACCTCGGGTTCGATCGCGAGAACCAGTCGATCCAGGTCGGATTGTCGTTTGGCGGCGTACCGACCAGGTTGGTGATCCCGCTGGACGCGGTAGTGGAGTTCGCCGACCCGCATATCCGCTACGGCCTGCGCTTCCAACCGCCGGATGCCGTTGCCGGTGCGGAACCGGTCGCCGAACAACCTGCCGCAGCTCCCGAAGAACCGCCGCCGGTAGCGAAAGACGCCGAACCGGGTCAGGTCGTCAGCCTGGATGCGTTCCGCCGCCGCACCCCGCAGGGTTAAACCACCGCCACTGCTCCATGCCGCAATCGCCCGACGCCATATAGATGTTAAAGGACAGAGTCAGTGGATTCTCCGGTTCAGCGGCCCGCCAATTTTCTGTATTCGCCGATGTTCCCGCTGGCGGACGACACCACGCCCTGGCGGAAACTGCCGATCGAGGGCGTCCGAACCATCACCGTCGAGGGCAAGACCGTCCTGCGCATCGCCCCCGAGGCGCTGAGCGAACTTGCTGTCCGTGCGTTCCACGATGTCTCCCATCTGCTGCGGCCCGCACATCTGGCGTCGTTGCGGGCGATCCTGGACGACCCCGAGGCATCGTCGAACGACCGCTTCGTCGCGCTGGATCTGCTGAAGAATGCCAACATCGCGGCCGGCGGCGTACTGCCGATGTGCCAGGACACCGGCACCGCCATCGTGTTCGGCAAAAAAGGCCAGCGCGTCTGGGTCGATGGCGATGAGGAAGAGGCGCTGTCGTGGGGGGTGCATCGCACCTACACCGAAACCAACCTGCGCTATTCGCAGATGGCGCCGTTGTCGATGTACGAGGAAGTCAACACCGGCAACAACCTGCCTGTGCAGTT
Source organism: Rhodopila sp. (assembly GCA_025355085.1). Lineage (GTDB taxonomy): Bacteria > Pseudomonadota > Alphaproteobacteria > Acetobacterales > Acetobacteraceae > Rhodopila. The sequence continues at coordinate 26,388 of JANXLQ010000163.1, read as the reverse complement.
CGACATCATGGCCGCGCCGGGTGAGCACCACGCCGACGAATTTTCCCTGATGTTCGTTGCCAAGGGCGGCGGGTCGGCCAACAAGACGTTCCTGTTCCAGGAAACCCGGGCCATCCTGTCGCCGGCAAATCTGGCGAAATTCCTCGAAACCAAAATGAAAACGCTGGGAACCTCGGCCTGCCCGCCGTACCATCTGGCGATCGTTATTGGCGGCACATCCGCCGAACTGACGCTGAAGACGGTAAAGCTGGCATCAACGAAATGGCTGGATGGGCTGCCGACCAAGGGCGACAAGTCCGGCCACGCGTTCCGCGACATCGAACTGGAACAAAAAATCCTGGAGATTTCCCGCAACACCGGCATCGGCGCGCAGTTCGGCGGTAAATACTTCTGTCATGACGTGCGTGTGGTGCGGTTGCCGCGGCATGGCGCGTCGCTGCCCGTCGGCATGGGGGTATCCTGTAGCGCCGACCGCCAGATCAAGGCCAAAATTACACCGCAGGGCGTGTTCCTGGAGCAGTTGGAAACCGATCCGGCGAAGTATCTGCCAGAGTTGACAGACGATCACCTCGGCGATGATTCGGTGGCTATCGACCTGAACAAGCCAATGGCCGAAATCACGGCGGAACTGTCGCGTTATCCGGTAAAGACCCGGCTGTCGCTGTCCGGCACCATGGTTGTGGCGCGCGACATCGCGCATGCCAAACTACAGGAACGGCTGGATAACGGGCTGCCCCTGCCCGACTATCTGAAGAACCATCCGGTCTATTATGCCGGCCCGGCCAAGACTCCGGCGGGCATGGCGACCGGCAGTTTCGGCCCGACTACGGCCGGGCGCATGGACAGCTATGTCGCCGCGTTCCAGGCAGCCGGCGGTTCGTTGGTGATGCTGGCGAAAGGCAATCGTTCCAAGGCCGTCAAGGATGCCTGCCGCGCATATGGCGGCTTCTACCTGGGCAGCGTCGGCGGCCCGGCCGCGCGGTTGGCCCAGGACTGCATCCGCAAGGTGGAGGTGCTGGAGTTCCCCGAACTCGGCATGGAGGCGATCTGGCGGATCGAAGTCGAAAACTTCCCGGCCTTTATCGTAATGGACGATAAAGGTAACGATTTTTACGAAGGGCTGGGATAATGCGCTTTACGATCGACCGGATCGACCACATCGTCATCAACTGCAAAAGCGTGGAGATCACCGCCGCGTGGTATCAACGCGTGCTGGGGATGGAGCGCGAGGATTTCGGCCCACAGCATCGCACGGCGCTGAAGTTCGGCGGCCAGAAGATCAACCTGCGCCCGATCGAGGCCGAGGTCGGGTCCTGGGTGACTGGTGTCTGCGCCGAACCGGGTGCAGTCGATATTTGTTTCATTACCGCCGTGCCGCCGGATGAGGTGGTCGGGCATCTGCACGATAACGGCGTGCAGATCTTGCAGGGGCCGATCGAGAAGGCCGGGGCGCTGGGCGCTATCATGTCGGTGTACTGTCGCGATCCGGACGGGAATTTAATTGAAATTTCGTCGTATCAGTCTCGGTAAAATTGCGTTCGAGCCGCGCATGATTATGGGATACCGGGGTGGGCCGCTTTTTCGGCGCAGTGCTGTCTTGGCGCGCGCGCAAGGCTTCGTTCGGCTCGCGGCCGAGGGCGCTCAAAGCAGCGTTCTCTCCGCGCGCGCGCAAGGCTTCCAAACGGCCCGGTTAGGATACCGCCAGCGAAACGTTCTCTCCGCGCGCGCGCAAGGCTTCACCACGGGGAGGACAGAGAACCACGAAGGTCAGCGAAGCCGAGCGACGGCGGCGGTTCTGCGCCCTCGGAATGACTGGCGGCTGGGGGGGCAGGACCATGCCGATCCCGCCGGGACGAACCGCACAAATTTAACCATAGCAGGACCGGACAGATTCTTGTTGAACGCGCCATGGCGATGCTCGACTGGGAATTGCGCCGTTGGGAACGGCAGTGGCCCGGATGGCCGGGCTAAGCCCCCCGGGCAACAGAATAAGCCGATGAATTTGGCGGTCATATCCTGTCACCTGCGTCATGTCCGGGCCTGTCCTCATGGGCGTCGGGATAAGCCTTGCGCGAGGCAGGGTTTTCTCCGTTGTCATGGCCTGGCCCGGCCTGCCACGATTTGCGGTTTCGCAGCCAGGAAAGTCGTGGATGGCCGGACCATGACGTTCGGCAGGTCACTGTTGATATTTTCCAACACTGTTACTTGGACGACCATAAGAGCGTACAGTGCAGTGCCATTTTTACTGTCTCCGTGGCCCTCCGCGGTTCTCCGTGGCACAGCCTTCCTTGCTTGCCGGCATTCTCACCCCCCGGTCCTCGCAGGCATGGCACAGACATCCCGGCACGCGTCATGACCGAAGGCGGCACGATCGAAAATACCCCGGCCTCCGACCTCACGCTGGCCGATTTCGACTACCATCTGCCGCCCGATCGTATCGCCCACGAACCGGCCCGCCCGCGCGATTCCGCCCGCATGCTGCACATCCGCGACGATGGCCTGAGCGACCTGACCATCCGCGACCTGCCCTCGCTGCTCCATCCCGGCGACATCCTCGTCGCCAACGACACCCGGGTATTCCCGGCGCAACTCCAGGCTCGGCGAGGCACCGCACGCATCGGCCTGACACTGGACCGCCCACGCCCCGACGGCGCCTGGAAGGCACTCGCCCGCAACGGCCGCCGCGTGCGGGCCGGCGACATCCTGACCATAGAGGGTGCCGAAACCCTGACCGCCACCGTCATCGACAAAGCGGAAGACGGCAGCATCGGCGTGGCGTTCAACCTTGATGGCGAACCCCTGATGCAGGCGTTCGGGCAAGCCGGGGCACTGGCCCTGCCCCCTTACATCCATCGCCCCGATGGTCCGACGTTGGCCGACGCGACCGATTATCAAACGGTGTTCGCCCAACGCCAGGGCGCAGTCGCCGCCCCCACCGCCGGTTTGCATTTCACGCCCGCACTGCTCGCGGACCTTGACGCCGCCGGCGTAAAGCGCGCCACGGTCACTCTGCATGTCGGCATCGGCACCTTCCTGCCAGTGCGGGTCGATCGCGTCACCGACCACAAGATGCACCCGGAAAGAGGCGAGATCACCGCCGAAACAGCCGCCGCCATCAACCACGCGCGGCGCAACGGCGGCCGCGTGATCGCGGTCGGCACCACCAGCCTCCGCCTGCTGGAAAGCGCCACCGGCGCGGACGGGACGGTGCAGCCATTTCTCGGCGAGACCGCCCTGTTCATCCTCCCCGGCTACCGCTTCAAGGCGGTGGACCGGCTGGTCACCAACTTCCATCTGCCAAAGTCCACCCTGCTGATGCTCGTCTCGGCCTTCAGCGGGCGGGAGAGGATGCTGACCGCCTACGCCCATGCGGTACAGGCAGGCTACCGGTTCCACTCTTACGGGGATGCGTGTTTCCTCGCACCGGGATAAACGTCCCCCGGAGGCGCCGCGATCGTTTGAGATTGATTCATCGTCCAACGTGAATCACGCGATCGAACACAGAGTTAGACCAGCCCGCGATGACATCGGCTCTCTGTCGATTACCCCCGTCATACGCGTATCCGTTGCGCCACCGTCCGTAATTACTTTCAGTATCTTACGATGGGACGCAAGACTGGCTCGAAGCCGGGCCAGGACGACTCCTACGGGTCACTGTTTCCGTGGACCGCCGATTACACCGTGAACTGCTCCGCGATAATCCGTTCCGACAACCCCTGATCCGGATCGAACAACACTGTCACCGAAACGGTCCTATCTTCGCTGACCGCGACCGAGACCACATTCCGCACCTCGGTAAAATCCGCCACCGCCGCCGTCGGCCGCTTATCCGCCTCCAACACCTCAAACAACACATCCGCCGTGCTCGGCAGCAACGCGCCCCTCCATCGCCGAGGCCGGAACGCACTGATCGGGGTCAGCGGCAGCAAATTGGCCGACAACGGCACGATCGGCCCATGCGCCGACAAATTATACGCGGTCGAGCCAGCCGGCGTAGAAATCAGCACCCCGTCGCAAGACAACTCCTCCAGCCGCACCCGGCCATCGACCGAGATCCGGATCTTCGCCGCCTGACGCAGTTGCCGTAACAAGCTGACCTCATTGAACGCCAGCGCTTCCTCCACCGAACCGGTCGCGGTGATGGCATGCATGCGCAGCGGATGCAGCACGGTGGCCTGGGCGCGCGACAGGCGGCCAGGCAGGTCGGCCTCGCTAAACGCGTTCATCAGGAAACCGACGGAACCGCGATTCATCCCGTAAACCGGAACATTCAGCGCCAGCGCCTGATGAATCGTCTCTAGCATAAAACCATCTCCGCCCAGCGCGACGACAACTTTGGCCTGCGCCGGCGGACACTCGCCATAGCTGCCGATCAGTCGAACCCTCGCTGCCGTCGCCAGATCAGTCGGGGCAGCGATGAAGGCGATCTGGCCCGCAAGAAAGGCCGGCGAACCGGGGGGCAGGGCGCTCAAACGCGCTTCCTGTGTTCCAGCACGGGCATATCGGCACGCACCTTGGCGGTCAGATCCTGGTCAATCCGCGTCGTCGTCCAACCGATCCCATCCGAAACCTGCGCCACCACATGCCCCCAGGGGTTCACCACCATCGAATGCCCATAGGTAAAGCGCGGATCCCCTCTGCCCTCCAGATGCTTTCCCCAGGTCGCCGGCGCCGCGAACCAGCACTGAGTTTCAATCGCCCGGCCACGAATCAACGTCTCCCAATGGTCTTTGCCGGTGGCCAACGTGAACGCACTCGGCAGGAAAATCAGCTCGGCCCCCTGCTCCCGCAGTTTCCAGAACAGGTCTGGGAAGCGCACATCGTAACAGATGGCACAGCCGACCTTCACCCCATCGGCCTCGTACGTAACGACCTCATCCCCTGCGCCATAGCTGTTGCTTTCGCGGTAGCCGGTGCCATCGGGCGCGACGATGTCGAACAGATGCATCTTGCGATAGCGTGCCAGTTCGGTGCCATCCGGGTTGAACACCACGGTGGTGTTGAACAGCTTCTCCGGCCCCTGCTCGATGATCGACCCACCGTGAACATGCACTTTTGCCTGCCGAGCGGTTTCGCGCAGGAACTCATAGGCCTCGCCGCCGGGTTCGTTGGACCCCTTGGCCGGCAGCACTTCCGCGTTGGCGGCGCGGGTGGAACGGTCGCCACCGAGCGAGTCCCAGACTTCGGGCAGGCTGACGATGTTGGGGCGGTCTTGCTCGACGGCATTCTCGATCAGGCGCCGCGCCTGGGCGATGTTGTCGGCCTTATTCGCTCCGGGGTTCATCTGCATCACGCTGACGCGCATAGTCGGCCTCCGGTTGGGATTTTTTGCAGAGAAGCGTATCCGCCGGCCAGGCGCAACTGGCATGATGCGGTGTATTGGGTGCGGTGCAGAATCGAGGGGCGGGCGTATGCAGCGGATGAAGGTGTGGGATTTGCCGGTGCGGCTGTTTCATTGGGCACTGGTGGGGCTGATTTTCGTGTCCTGGCTGACGCCGGAACTGGGCCGCATGGATGTGCATATGTGGATCGGTGAGTGGGTGCTGGCGCTGGTGCTGTTCCGCGTGGCATGGGGCTTTATCGGCAGTGATACCGCCCGGTTTACCCGCTTCCTGCAAAGCCCGATGGCGGCGCTGCGGCACCTGTCGCATCTGCGGCGGCGGGAACCGGATACCGAGATCGGCCACAACGCCGCCGGAGGCTGGATGGTGCTGGGGATGCTGGGGCTGCTCGCGGTGCAGACCGGGACCGGGCTGTTCAGCAACGACGACGGCAATGCCGAAGGGCCGCTGATGCACCTTGTCGACAAGGATCGCAGCGACTGGTTTAGCCGCATCCACTACCTCACGTTCACCGTGATCGAGGGGGTGATCGTGCTGCATGTGCTGGCGATTGGCACTTACGCAGTCCTGAAGCGGCAGAACCTGGTGCGGCCCATGGTGACAGGGGTTAAATCGATGCCGGCGGATGCGAGGGCGCCTCGGTTGGTGAACCCGCTGTGGGCGTTGGTGGTGCTGGCGTTGGCGTTCGGGGCGGTGGCTGGGGTGGTGAAGTTGTAGGGGCGTAGTTAAATGGGTTGAAAAACCCATCACGTCAGGTTATTTGATCCTATGGTCGCCGTGTTCCGAGCATAGGGCCTGCAAGTGATCATATTCGTGGATGATCATGTGCCGGCTCACGTTCATGTCGTTGGTGATGGCCAGGCCAAGATTAACTTAGCCGGTGCGAGTGGCGCTCCAGAATTGGTCTGGGCCGAGGGAATGACCCGGGCAGACATTCGGAAGGCGATGCGGATCGTGATCGAGCAACAGGCGATGTTGAAAGCGCGTTGGGAGACTATCCATGGCCAAATTGACTGAAACCGAGATCGATACCGCCTTGGAGCGTGGCCGGGCGGCCAGCGTGACCGAACCGCGCGCGGCTTCCGTCCGTTATGACCGCACGCTCGGCCGGATCGTTATTGACCTGACGAATGGTTGCACATTCAGCTTCCCTCCAAGGTTGGCGCAAGGGTTGGAGGCCGCGACCGAGGACCAACTGGCGCAGGTGGAGATACTGGGAGCGGGGTATGGCTTGCATTGGGAAGCACTCAATGCCGACTTGTCGGTCCCGGGCGTACTCACCGGGTTGCTTGGAACGCAGGCCTATATGGCTCGGCGCGCGGGGCAAGCGACCTCCCCCGCCAAGGCCGCCGCGGCGAGGGCGAACGGCGCCAGAGGCGGCCGGCCAAGGACGGTTGCGCGGGGGTGACATGCGCCCTACCTGCTTCAGTAGGCGATGGCCAGATATGTTACATCATAGATGAGCATCGATCAACGCTGTCGCGTCCAAGGAAACAGCGTCCAGCCCGCCACCCATAGCAGCCAGAGATCAGGGATCAGGGTCTGGTAGCAGGTTCGCATCCCGCCAATATACCCGGCTTGGCCGCGTCAGCCAGCCACCTCCGCATCCAGGCGTTCAAGGCTTTGCGGGGCGAGTTGGCGTGCATGCTCGGTTCCGGTCCTGGAGGGCGATCGGTGGAGTCTTCTCGGCAACGCCTGAATGGGCGCGGACCGGCGGCTGCCGATCCGCGCGAGCCAGGCTATCTTGCCATCGACACCGTCATCGGCGGGGCAACGCCGCAGGACCAGTTCGCGGCATCGGTAGTCGCGCCCTTGCCCGAATACCGGGCCTGACGCGGGAACGGGCATAACGGCAGGCTGTGGGGTGTCGTGCTGTCCGCCTTGGTGGCGGCCGGAATGGCGTCGGGCGCGCGGCCCTGTTCCACCCAATCCTCGATCGCCGACAACGTATCGAACTGGTCCGGACCGATACCGCCGCTACAGTGTTGCATACCGGGCACGAGGAACAGCCGCACACTTGTCTGGGCTGTACCATGCAGCATCTTGGACAACTCGTTATAAAACAGCACTGAACGTGCGGCCGGGATTGCCGGATCGCTGGTGCCGTGATAGATGATCATCTTCCGGCCCTGCTGAATAAACGCCGACATCTTGACCGGGTTTTTAGTTTCAGCCGGCCCGAACGTCTTATCCAGAGCGGCCACCAGCTTGTCGCCCGCCGTGTTGGTCTTGGGATCGACATCCAGTGCCAGCAGGGATTGTTCCGGCCCCATGCCCATCCAGAAGCTCAACGCCTGACGGGCAAAGCTCCAACCCCTCGGGGCATCATTCGGGTCGTTGCCCCAGGGTGCTTCAAGCTGTTTCAGGTTCGGGGCGGTATCGCCGATGTTCCAGTAGCCGGCACCGCGCGGGCCAGACAGATTTGTCAGCGCCCAACCGGGGTACAGAAAGTGCCCATGCCGGTCGTGCAGCGGGCTGGTATAGGTCTGTAGGACCTGCGCCTGCTCCGGCGTCAGGCAGTCCGTGGTGGCGCTGTTGCGGCAGATCAGGTCTTTGGCTTTTACCGGGCAGGCAGCGGGATTCTGCACCAGTCCGTCGGTCGCGCCGTCGATCGCGTCGCATCGCGCCGTAACGATCTTGTCCACCATCTGAAGCGTCGCCTGCGACAGATATGCGGCCGGCGACGACAGCGCCGCCTTCTGCACCGCAAACCGCAACAATGTGGAGTGATAGTCCATCGCCGGATCGCCCGCGATAATGCCATCGAAATCGGTCGGGTAACGTTCCGCCTCCATCATCGCCATCCGCCCGCCGGTGGAGCAGCCGTCGAAATACGCATGCTGCACAGGTGCCGCATAATACGCCTTGGTAAAGGCCTTGCCTGTAACAGTGACGCTGTGTGCCGCGCGATACAGGAAATCCACCATCTTGGCAGTGTCGCGCTTACCATCGGGGGTTTTCAGCCAGCCGGCATCGGTGCCGTTACCGGCGTGACCCGAATCCTGCACGATCACCGCATAGCCTTTTCCCAGCGCCGACAGCCGGTCGGTAGCGTTGACCGAGGGCGTCAGTGTCCCGGCATTGCCGCCGACACCCATGAAGAAGAAGCGTTGCCTCCAGGCATCTGGAAGCTGCAACGCGAACCGCGCCGATCCCTCCGGCGCCCCGTCGCCCTTGGTGACCATGGCTCCCAGCACCGCACAGTGCTCTGGCTGGGTGCCACTGGCGGCGGTCGGAGTGGCTTGAGTCACCTGAACTCCGGCGATATGCAGCGCATTCAGTGCTTCAACGGTGCAATCCGGTTTCGCCAGAGCGGTTGAAACCGAACCAGCGAGCAGCAAAGCCGCAATTGTGACGGTGGTTTTCATGGCTGTCTTGGCTTTCCTCGGTGAATTCCCACGTACTCAAGCACCCTCGGGTTGCAACGGCAACCGTTCCACCCTGCCATCGGTCGTACATCCGCCGACTTCACGAACCGCATTACTGGCCTTTAATGTGCCCCAACGACACCCCAGTTCAACAGTCGATGTTGGTGCAATTCATGGAAAGGAGTGCCATACGATGTCGGCTTTTCGCGATATAGTGGTCGTTCTGGACGACACGGCGGCGAGTGAGATTCGGCTTGAACTTGCCGTTGCGATCGCCCAGCGGCATGACGCCCATCTCACCGGATTTTCAGCGCTGGGCATGCTGATGCCGGCACGCCCTTACATGCAGCCGCTTACCTATTCGCAAGTCGAGACGCTGCCTGCATCCCAAATGTTGAACTGGAGTGCCGGGTCGCTTCCCGCGTCTCCGCAAACCTCTCAACAGGCGGCCGAAAAGGCCGAGCGGATTGAGGCTGCGTTCCGAATTCGCCTGCGGTCGAGTGCGGTTCGGGGTGAATGGAAAATGGCAGGCGACAACGTGAGTGAGACGCTCGTTAGACAGGCGCGGCACGCCGACCTGACGATTTTCGGCCAGGTCGATCCGAACCACCCGCCACCGCCGAGGGGCCGGCAACTGCTGGAAGATGTGTTGATGACCTCCGGCCGGCCGGTCCTGGTGGTCCCTTATATTGGCCGGTATGAAACGGCCGGCACCAAGGTTCTTGTGGGGTGGAACAACAGCCGTGAGGCGGCGCGTGCGATGAGCGACGCGATGCCGATGCTGGCCAAGGCCGAGTCGGTCATGGTCCTGGAAGCCACCCCGGCAGTTCGGAAGGCCACGACCGATCATGACGCTGGTGCCGATGTCGTCCGCCATTTGGCGCGCCACGGCATCAATGCCCGGTCATCCCGGACGGTGATTGTCGATATTTCGGCGGCTGATGCATTGCTCAGTCATGCTGCGGACATGAGCGCCGATTTGCTGGTCGTCGGTGGGTACGGGCATTCCCGATTGCGGGAGTTGATCCTCGGCGGCGTGACGCACGGGTTGCTGCAGCACATGACCTTACCGGTGTTGATGTCACATTAGGCGAAGGGGGCGGTTTGCCGGCGCCCCTCCTTCGCCAGATAATCGATTACGCACCAGGGCGATTGCGGTCCCGGCGTCGTTCGTTTCAACAAATCGTCCAACGCCGCCCGCTCTTCCGCCCGGAACCGCAATCCCAACTTGCTCCGCCGCCACAGGACATCGTCCGCCGTCCGAACCCATTCGGTCTGTACCAGCCAACCAACCTCCCGTTCCGTCAGGTCCGCCCCAACGACGCCGCCTAAATCCGCGGCCGTCCGCGCGTTCCCCAGCATCTCACCCGTCAACGTCCCGTAACTGCGTACGAACCTGTCCGCTGTCTCCACTGCCAGAAACGGATACTGATCGAGCAACGAATTTCGTATGGCCCCTGCCCCGTCCCAAGGGAAATCCCCGCCCGGCAGCGATGCACCTTCCGTCCACGCACCGGGCAAGCGCGGAAAAAATCCAGCCAGCTTCGCCATAGCCGCCTCAGCCAGCCGCCGGTAGGTTGTGATTTTTCCCCCGAACACGCTCAGCACGGGTGGGGAGCCTTCCAGTTCCAGCACGTAATCCCGTGTCGCTTCCTGGGCGCTGCTGGTCCCGTCGTCGCGCAACGGACGCACCCCCGCATAACGCCAAACGATGGAGGACGGATCGATCGGCGTCCGCAGGTAGCTGCCCACAGCCGACAGCAGATATGCTTCTTCGGCCGGAGATACGAACGCCGCGTACGGATCGCCCTCGTAGTCCTCGTCCGTCGTGCCGATCAGGGTAAAATCGCGTTCGTAAGGAATCGCGAAGCACACCCGGCCGTCACGATTTTGAAAGATGTAACACCGGTCATGCTCGAACAGACGCCGCACGACGATGTGGCTGCCCTTCACCATCCGCACCCGCGTAGGCGCATTTTGCCCGGCCACGCCGGACAAGAACCGGGATACCCACGGGCCGGCCGCATTCACCAGCACCCGCGCCCGAACATTTTCGCCGGTGCTTAACCCCAACGACCACGCGCTATCTTCCGCACGGGCTGACACGCACCCTGTGTACGTCCGGATATCGGCACCGCGTGCGGCGGCATCCCGTGCGTTCAGCACGACCAACCGAGCGTCATCGACCCAGCAGTCGGAGTATTCGAAGCCGGAGGCGAACTCGGGCCGCAGCGGCACACCGGCCGGGTCATTTCGGAAATCCACCACGCGTGACGGGGGTAAAATACGCCGGCCGCCGAGATGATCGTACAGAAACAATCCTACCCGCACCATCCACCATGGCCGCAGCCCGGTATGGTGCGGCAGCACAAACCGCAACGGCCAAACGATGTGCGGCGCAGCGCGTAACAGGACTTCGCGTTCCGCCAGTGATTCCCGGACGAGACGAAATTTGTAATGTTCCAGATAGCGCAATCCACCGTGGATCAGCTTGGTGGAGGCCGAGGATGTCGCACCCGCCAAATCCCCTTGTTCCAACAGCAACACCGACAGTCCCCGGCCCGCCGCGTCGCGCGCGATGCCGGTTCCGTTGATGCCGCCGCCGACGATGGCGATGTCGAAAATGGCACTCACGCCGGGTTCGTCATGGGTGGCAGGCAGCAAAGTAAGACTTCACCACGAAGGACACAAAGAACCCCGAAGAGACACAAAGAAGAAACGGAACATGCCATGACATCCCGGCTAATTTTCGACCTATCGCCGTGGACCTGCGGGGTTCTTCGTGTTCTTCGTGGTGACGTTTTGTTTTCAGGCGATCGAACACGCTCGGCCTCTCCATTCAAAGACCACGCACACACACTAAACCTACGGCCGTTCATCAGGCGCCTCGATCACCGTCCCGGTATAAGGCTCGATATACACCAGATGATCATGCACCGCCGTCACACCCGGCGTGTTCTCCACCACCACCCGGATCGCATGCCGTTCATCCTCGTTGGTAATCGTTCCCCACACATCCGCGACACCCTTCGCCACAGTAACGTTCAGCGTCGTCACCGGCGCCCAGGGCTGGGCCTCCAGCGAATCCAAAATCACCGACCTCAACGTCCGGTCATCGATCGCGGCCGCCGGCACATCGCGGACATGCCCGATCAGCGCCCGCAACAGATCCGACCGGCTGCACACACCCACCACTCGCCCGTCCCTGATCACCGGCACCCGCTTGATCCGGTTGTTCTCCATCGTCGCCACGACGTTTTCCAACGGCGAGTCATGCGCCACCGTCAAGACCTCCTTGGTCATCACGTCCCGCACATACCGCCCGTGCGAGTGGAAGAAATCGCTCGCCTGCCGCGCCGGCGACGCCAACAGCCGCAACCACCAGGACCGGTGCCGCGCCGTGCCGATCTCATCGCGCCGCAGTAGATCGCCCTCCGTGACAATACCGGCCAGATCGCCCGCGGCATCCACAACGAACAGCCCGGATATCCCACGCGCCAGCATCAGCTTAACCGCGTCCTCCACCGTCGCATCCGGAGCGATGGAAATCACGTTACGGGTCATGACGTCGGAGACGATCATCGTGTTCACCCTTCTGTTTGCCCGCACACGATACACCCGGACCGCGAGCCGGTAAGCCCTTGCCAGCCGAAAGATTGACCGCACCGCCATCCCCGCTGACACTCCACCCAAACCAGGAGTGCGACGATGGAGTTCGGCGTTTACCATGAGTTCCCGTCCCTCGACGGCCATCCGGATTCCGTTGCGTTCGACCAAGCCTTCGCCATGGTCGATGCCGCCGAGGAATGGGGCCTGGACGTTATGTGGCTGGCCGAACTTCATTTCGATCCCGCAAGGTCTGTTTTGTCCGCCCCGCTGTGCGTCGCCAGCGCCATCGCCGCCCGCACCCGCAACATTAAAATCGGCATCGCCGTCCAGGTCCTGCCACTCGGCAACCCCCTTCGCATCGCCGAGGAAGCAGCGACGGTGGACCAAATCAGCCGAGGCCGCCTGATCTTCGGTGTCGGCCGCAGCGGAGTCGCCAGGACCTACGAAGCCTACAACGTGCCCTATGCCGAAAGTCGCGACCGCTTCGACGAAACCCTGGCGATCATCCAAAAAGCTTGGGCCAATCCCGTGGTTTCCTACGAGGGAAACTTCCACAGCTTCAAGGACGTCACCGTCACCCCCCGCCCCTTCCAGCCGCTCGGTCCCCCAATCCGCATCGCCGCCACCAGTGCGGACACCTACCCGGGCATCGGCCGTCAAGGCAAACCGATCTTTATGGGGGTGAAGTTCGAGGACGCCCGCGCCCTGATTCCCGCCATCGAGTCCTACCGCAAAGCATGGCGAGACGCCGGCCACCCCGGTAACGGACATGTGTATATGCGCGCGCCCGGCTACATCGCCGCCACCGAAGCCGCCGCAAGACAAGAAGCCGAAGCCAGCCTAATCCACTACTACCGCGCCCAGGCCGCCCTGATCTTCGACTCGCTCGGGCGCGCCGGCGTCGATGGCAACGACAAACGGGCCAAATCGGCGGAGAAACTGAACACCATCACCTACGACGAAGCCCTGAAGGGCAGTGTCCTGATCGGCACCCCCGACCATGTCGCGCAACACTTAAAGGAACTGCAGGCCGACCTCGGCCTGGACGGCATCATGCTGGAAACAAATTGCGGCGGACTGATCCCGCACGCACAAGAGAAGGAAGCCCTGCGCCTGCTGTGCCAGGAGGTCATGCCCCGCTTCCGGTAAAGCGTAACTACGGGGCGTAATGGTGACGCAAAACCGTCGCCGGGGCCAAAAAAGCGCCATGACGGGGAACATGATCGCGACCGCGAACACCAAAACGACAACTGCTGGTTACCAACGCCGCCGTTTGCACCCGGGCCGGCTATGACGATCGAACAGAATTCTTTGCCCCGCCCGTCACTTAAAACTCGATGTCCAACTCATCGATCTGCTCCGGTTCCTTCTGCGCCGCAGCAAACCATTCCCGCATGTCCGGCCAGCCCATGATCTGCTGGCAGTAACGCTCACACGCGCCATGCATCTCCACATCGTAGCTGCGGAACCGGGTCACCACCGGCGCATACATCGCATCCGCGATGGTCGGATGCGCCCCAAACAGCCAGGGGCCTTTTGACGTCGCCAAACACTCCCGCCAGATTTCCGTAATCCGGTCGATATCCGCCTGCACCGCCGACCACACCGCGAATCCCGGCCGGAACAGCCGCAAATTCATCGGCAACGCCTCCCGCAGCGCCACAAAGCCGGAGTGCATCTCTCCCGAAATCGATCGGCACCACGCCCGCGCCACCCGTTCGTCAGGCAGCATCGCGGCCTTCGGGAACATTTCATTGAGGTATTCGGCGATGGCAATCGTGTCCCAAATCACCACATCGTCGTGCATGAGTGCCGGAACCCGAATCGATGACGATTGTCCCAACAGCTCCCTGCGGTTCGCCGGATCGTCCGGATCGACCACTTTTTCCTCGAAAACCAGCCCCGAGAGGCGCGCAAGCAGATAACCCCTCAATGACCACGAGGAATAATTTTTGCTGCTGATGAGAAGTGTGGCCCCTGCCATAGTGACAACTCCCGAATGCGCTGGCATGCTGCACCGCAATATAGCAATATGATCTCCGATTTGGCGAGCATTGTGACGCTAATTTCACAATTCTGTGATAGAAGGCTACGCGACCCAACAGGCGATGATCCAAAAGTAGGCAATGATCTATAAAATTTACCAGGCGCAAGCCGACCTGCTGTACCCCGCGCGCCAAATGGCCCGCCTCGGTGCCAGCTTTTTACGGACATTCGACATGGGTGAATTTACACCCTCGCCGCTCCGGCAGTTTGGCGCGGCCTGTAACCTGGTCGCCGATAGCGCGCTGACGCATCACCGGCCGGATTACGGCTTCAAAACCGTCAGGATGGGCAACGACGAAGTCGCGGTGACCGAGGAAATAAGGTTCGAAACTCCATTCGGTGCGCTGCTGCGCTTCCGCAAGGACACCGACCTGGTGCAGCCCCGGGTGCTGATCGTCGCGCCGATGTCCGGGCATTTCGCCACTCTGCTGCGCGGAACGGTGGCCGTGATGCTGCCCGATCACGATGTCTATATCACTGACTGGAAAAACGCCCGCGACATCCCCCTGTCCGACGGCGTCTTCGGCTTCGACGAATATGTGGATCACCTGATCCGCTTTCTGGAAATCCTGGGCGAAGGCAGCCACATGGTCGCGGTTTGCCAGCCCGCCGTCGCCGGACTCGCGGCCGTCGCGGTGATGGCGGAAACCGGCAATCGCGCCCAACCGCGCAGTCTGACATTGATGGCCGGGCCGATCGACACGCGGCAGAACCCGACCAAAGTGAACGACATGGCGAAATCCCGCCCGATCGAATGGTTTGAGAAAAACCTGATCGCCAAGGTGCCCGGGCGTTATCAAGGCGCCACCAGACGGGTTTACCCGGGTTTCCTGCAGTTGACGGCATTCATGACAATGAACCTGGATCGCCACATCAACGCCCATATCGGCCAGTTCAACGCCCTGGCCGGCGGCGACGTCGTCAAGGCCGAGGCGCACAAGAAATTCTACGACGAATACGCCGCCGTCATGGACCTGCCCGCCGAGTTCTACCTCGAAACCGTCAAGAAAGTGTTCCAGGACCACGATCTGCCACTGGGAAAACTAACCTGGCACGGCCAACCCGTGCGACCCGAGGCGATTCGGCAGACCGCCCTTATGACCGTCGAAGGGGAGCGCGACGACATTTGCGCCATCGGCCAGACAATGGCGGCGCTGGATCTGTGCAGCGGTCTGCGTATTAACCAGAAGCGCCATCATTTACAGACCGGCGTCGGCCACTACGGCGTATTCAGCGGATCGCGCTGGGCCCGCGAAGTGTACCCAAAAGTGCGCGCGATGATAGAAATTACCAACCAGTAAGCCGTGACCGGCACTGAATGCGACACACCGAAGGTCGTGATCGCCCCGCTGCGATCCGGTCGAACGTGTTCATTGTATAGCGGGAGACTCCAGGCAACATCCGGAATTGCGAGCTGAGACGAAAATTCCCGCGCTTGTCCTATTTTAATTTCAATATAAAAACCATCTAAAGCGTCGCCATCCACCCCGGTCCGACCCTTCGGGCTTCTGTCACCAACGCGGCGGTCAGCGGTGTCAGCGGCTCCCGCTGCGGATACACCAGTCCGATCGTCGGCGGTGGAGCCGGATCATCGATCGGGATCGCTCGGATTAGCCCCGGCAGACCCATCGTTTCCGCCAGCACTGCCGGCATCACGCTCGCCCACCGCCCCGTCCGCACATGCGAAAACAGCACGACCATCGAATTCGACTGCAAGGTTGGCGCCGGTTCCACCCCCGCCGCCCGCAGTTTACGGTCGATAATCCGGCGGTTCTGCATGTCCGGCGTCAGCAAACACAGTGGGACGCTGGCCACCTCTGCCCAGCTAACCGAGTCCTGCCGGCCCAGCGGGGCGTCCGCCGCAATAAGCAGGCGGTAGCGTTCGTGATAAAGCGCGATCGCTCGGGCACGGCCCAACGGTTCGTTATCGACATAAGTCAACCCCGCATCGATCTCCAGATTTTCCAGCAACATCAGGATTTCGACCGATGTGCGCGACAGAATTGTGAACACAACCTCTGGATGGCCCACATGCAAAGGAGTCGTCAGTGCCGAAACGATCGGCAGCGCGGTCGGCACGGCGGCAATACGCAGATGCCCCGCCAAACCCCGCTTCAGCGCCCGTATCTCGTCCCGCATCGCCCGGTAATCGCCGACGATCCGCCGAGCCCAATCCAGCACGCGCAGACCTTCGGGGGTGAAGCCGATGAAGCGAGACTGACGTTGCACCAGCAAAACGCCGAAACCTTCCTCCAGTTGCTTCAGGCCCGCCGACAATGTCGGCTGCGTCACCCCACAGGATTCCGCGGCTCGGCCAAAGTGCTGTTCCCTGGCCAATGCCAGCAACATGGTGAGTTTGTCGATCATCTCTCGTTTGGCCGGCGCGAAACGAAAACGCGTGGATTTCTGCGGAACGATAGCCAAACCCGGCGCCCGAGCAGAAACTCCTCTCCGATCAATGCGTCGCCGACACCGAAGTCGGACGGCAGGACGGTTATCAACGGCGATAGTTGTGAAATCGGCCCAATCCGCATAACCCTGAATTGATGCAGCCGCGCGATAGCAACGTTTGGTCCCGCGCCGTGCTGCTGGACCTTCCGATCCCGCGCCAAGGTTTGTTCGCTAAGGCCCATCCGCCGAGCCATGTTTATACCGAGGTTGTTCCCCATCGCCCCGGTATCCAGAATCGCCATTCCAGCCACATTATCCAGTTCGAACGGCACCAGCAGCCGGTCCTTACGGGCTTTGACGCCCTCTATCTCAACCCACGGTTCGCTCCACGGGGGATGCGCCTGGCCACAAACCCGGCTTCGATAAAGCGTCAGCTTCCCCGCCGCCACGTCGATATCCATTTCGAATGCCAACAAAATATCCGCGCCCAGCAGTCCATCCGCCTTTAACCCATGCTGCGTCTGAAGATCGAAGGTTCCAACCGCGAACCTGTGAAACTCCTGAAGATCGAAATGCACACCGCCCATCACCAGCCGGTCGATGGTCGCATCCGCCGTTGTGGTGGCGCCCCCAATGCCGACAGAGTGCGTGATGTGATCTCGATCGTCCGGCATTCCCAACCGTTTCGCGGCGGACTGGCTGATCGTGGTTCGCTCCGCCCCCGTATCGACAATAAGGTCGGCCCATTTACCGTTGATGCCCACCCGCACCACAAGCAGTTTATCCTGAACCTCCATCGGGATTTCCGCGACCTTGATTAGATCGCAGTTCACCTCTGGTGCGCCGCCGCAGCGGGCCATTAAAATCAGCAGCAGCAGGCCGAAAACACGACTAAACATCAAACCGCAACCTTTAATCTCGATTCGTCAGCGCACCATGCCACACCCCCCGCCCGGTTGCCACGAATACGCATCGGTGGTCGAATAAAACGTCACAATGGAGGCTGTCGCGATGTCCGATCCGATCACCGAGGAACTGTTCCGCAACGCGATCTCGGCGATCGGCGATGAAATGGTGCTGACGATCTACCGGACGGCCTATTCCGGCGTGCTGAAAAACATCATGGATTACAGCGCGGCGATCTGTGACGCCGAAGGGCGCCTGGTCGCGCAGGGCCTGTCGTTACCGGGGCATCTGTGCTCGATCCCCGTGGCGTTGCAGGCAGTGCTGGCGCATTTCGGCGACGACGTGCATCCCGGCGATATCTTCATCAATAACGACCCCTACGACGGCGGTATGCATCTGCCGGACATCTTCATCTTCAAGCCGCTATTCGCGGATGGCCGTCCCATCGCCTACGCCGCGACCATCTGCCACCACACCGATGTCGGCGGCCGGGTGCCCGGATCGAATGCCTCCGACAGCCTGGAAATCTACGCCGAGGGACTGCGGATTCCACCGCTGAAACTCTATGACAAAGGCGTTGCGAACACGACGCTCTTCCGGATGATAGAGCGCAACGTCCGCCTCCCCGGACGGGTTTTCGGCGACCTTCGCTCCCAGCTCGCCGCGTGCGAGATCGCCGCGCGCGGCATGACCGATTTGGTCGCTCGTTACAGCCCCGGCGGCGTCACGACGCTGATGGTCGCGATGATGGACTACTCCGAACGGCTGACCCGGCAATGCCTTCTGGAACTTCCGGACGGGGAAGCAACGTTTACCGATTGGATCGACGACGATCAGATCGACATCGGCGTTCCCATCCCGCTGGTCTGCACCATCCGCAAACACGGTGACACGATGGAGGTCGATTGGACCGGCAGCGCCCCACAGGTCAAAGGCGCGATCAACAATACCCTAAGCTATACAGCCGCCATGAGCTTCACCGCCGTAAAGTCGGTGCTGTCGGTCAACATGCCGAACAACGACGGTGTCTTTCGTCCGATCAAGATCATCGCGCCGGCCGGCACGATCACCCATGGCAAGCTGCCCGCCGCGTGTGCGGCACGCGGCCTGACGGGTTTCCGCGGCGTGGACTGTGCCTTTGGGGCGTTGGCGCAACTCTATCCGGACAAAGTGTTCGCGGCGTCCGACGGCGGCAATACCGGACTAACCATCGGCGGCTACGACAAGGCGCTGAACCCGTTCATCTACGTCGATTTCATCTCCGGTGCCTGGGGCGGCCGGCCCTGGGCGGACGGACTGGACGGCAACACCTGCATGTTCGCCAACATGGCCAGCTTTTCGGTGGAGGTCATAGAGGCCGAAAACCCCCTCGAAGTCCTGGACTATGAATTTGTCCCCGACACCGGCGGCGCCGGCAGGTTCCGAGGCGGCATGTCGCAACGCAAGACCTGGAGGATGCTGGCGGATGAGGGGATCCTACAGGTCCGCGCCGACCGCCAAACCCACCGGCCGTACGGCCTGCAAGGCGGCGGCCCCGGCGCGTTCGGACGCAACGTGATGAACCCCGGACTGCCAAACGAAACGAAACTGCATGCCAAACTAACAATGAACCTGACCAAGGGCGAAATCTTCCGCCACGAACTGCCCGGCGCGGGCGGCTGGGGTCCCGCACTCGATCGCGAACTGGACATGGTCGCCCGCGATTTGCGCGATGGTCTTGTAACGATTGAATCCGCCGCCAGGGACTACGGCGTCGTTGCCGCCGGCGATCCGCCGGTTATCGATCCCACCGCAACGGAAATCTTGAGAACCCGCCTGAAATCGGAACGAACACCGCTACCCGCGGTAGCTTGGGAGCCAGCCGCATGAGCCTCCGCATTGGCATCGACATCGGTGGCACGTTCACCGATCTGGTCGCGATCTCTCAGGACGGGACTGTCACGACACACAAGACCGCCTCGACACCCCACGATTACGGCGAAGGTATCATTGCGGGCTTGCGTGCGCTTCTGACGGATCGTTCCGGTCCTGTCACCGATGTGCTGCACGCGACAACTGTCGGGTCGAACACCGTCCTCGAAGCCAAAGGCGCGAAAACGGCGCTGATCGCAACACGCGGTTTTCGCGACATCCTGGAAATTCGCGACCTGCGTATGCCGGTGCTGTACGACATCGGTTGGACCAAACCGCGTGCCTTGGTCGAACGCCGTTTGCGTTTGGAAGTAACGGAAAAGATGCGCCCCAACGGTTCCATTGCCGTCCCACTTGACCCGGCCAGCCTTGATCCGGTCATCGCGATGCTGCGAGCCGAAAATGTCGTCAGCGTCGCCATCTGCCTGCTGCACAGCTATGCCAATCCCGCCCACGAACAAGCCGTCGCCGCAGCCGTCCGCGTAGCCTTGCCCGATATCGCGATATCCGTCAGCAGTGAAATCCTGCCGGAGATCAAGGAATATCCCCGCACCAGCACCACCGTCATCAACGCCTACGTCATGCCCATCGTGCGTGCCTACATCACAGCACTCGACGCCCGCCTGCGGGAACTGGGCATCGAGGCACCGTTGCAACTCATGCAGTCCAACGGCGGCCTGGCTTCTGCCGCGTTTGCCGCCGAATCCCCGGCCCACATCATCGAATCCGGTCCCGCCGCAGGCGTCGTCGGCGGCGCCGCACTCGCCCGCCGCCTGAACGAACCACGTATCGTTACTTTCGACATGGGTGGAACGACCGCCAAGGCCGGCCTCGTCGAAAATGGCGAAGTCCTGCGCACCGAAGCCATCGAAGTCGGTGGCGGAGTCATGGCCGGATCGCGCCTGCTCGTCGGCGCCGGCTACATGCTGAAACTCCCCGCCATCGATCTGGCCGAGGTCGGTGCCGGAGGCGGATCGATTTGCCGCCTGGACAGTGCCGGCGCACCGAAAGTCGGGCCGGAAAGTGCCGGTGCCCACCCCGGTCCCGTTTGTTACGGAAAAGGCGGCATCGCGCCGACTATTACCGACTGCAACCTGGCGCTGGGCTACCTCGATCCCGGCGGCCTGACCGGCGGCACAATGCGCCTGGACCTGGAAGCCGCCCGCGCCGCGATCCATCGCGATCTGGCGGTGCCTCTACATCTGTCGGTCGAGGAAGCCGCCCACGGCATGCTTCGCCTCGCATCCGCCACCATGATGCGCGCCATCCGCGCCGTGTCGGTGGAGCGCGGCCGAGACCCAAGGCAATTCGCCATGCTCGCCTTTGGTGGCAACGGCCCGCTGTTCGCCGCCGGAATAGCCGCCGAACTGGGGATCGCACGCATTATCGTGCCGCCGCTGCCCGGCGTATTCAGCGCGTTCGGCCTGCTGGTCGCCGATGCCGAACATCACGGACGCCAAAGCATCCGAGTACGCCTGGACCAGGCCGATCCCGCCCGCATCAGCCGAATCATCGCCGATCTGACCGCAGCGGGCGCGCGGCGTCTAACCGGGGATGGTTTCGCCCCCGAACGACAGGTCTTCCAACGCGCAGCATCCGTCCGTTACGCTGGACAATCGAGCGAAATAGAGGTCGCACTACCCGATGGCCCTGTCGCGCCCGAAACAATCGCTGCGCTGTTCGGCGATGAGCATGAAAGAACATACGGCTTCCGGGCGCCTGCCGCTGAACACGTGGAACTGATGGGCCTGTCGGTCATGGCGCGCGGTTTACCGGAAAAGCCCCGATTGCCCGACCGGGTTCCTCCATTCGCGCAACCCGTGCCGGCAAGCCGCCGGGCATGGTTTCCGAATCAGGGTTGGATCGACACGCCGGTGATCGACCGCGCCGGGATAATGGGCATTCTCGCCGGCCCGCTCATCATCCAGGAATACGACGCGACCTGTCTCGTCCCAAAGGGAATGACCGTCCGGATAGACGCTTTCGGGAACATCCGGATGGAGACTGCGATCGAGCACGCAGGACTTACGTAATTTCACGTAGGATGAAACCGAATACACAGCCAGCCTTCCCGGACAGTATAACGTGGGTACGGTCATCAACATGACAGGAACCCACGATGTCGGTCTCAATCGCGGTCGCAGCCAAACACGGTAACGTTGTCCCTTCAACAGTGTATTCGCCGATCCCGCGGTTAGAGCCGGAGGCTCGTCCCGGGTTCGAACTCAGCGGCGTCGTTACGCATTTCGCCCCCGGCCGGCAGCTCTACGCCGAGGGTGACGACGCACGATCGTTCTACAAAGTGGTCAGCGGTGTCGTGCGCACCTGCCGGTTCCTCTGCGACGGACGCCGCCAGATCGACGCATTCCACATGGAAGGCGACGTGTTCGGATTCGAAGCCGGGGCGGACCACCGGATGGCCGCCGAAGCGGTGTCCGATTGCACCGTCATCGCCTATCGCCGTCGTGGGCTGGAATCGATGCTGTTCCATGACGACCGGTTGGGAAACTGGTTCTTCTCTCACGCCATGACCACCCTCGCACTGGCCCGTGAACATTCGTTACTACTGGGTCGCGGCAGTGCAGCCCAAAAAATCGCCGCCTTCTTACAAGAAATCGCAACACGGGAAGGTAACGAATGCTTTGTCGATTTACCCATGAGCCGTCAGGATATCGCCGATTACCTGGGACTGACGATTGAAACGGTCTCGCGCACCCTCTCCCAACTCGAACGCAACGGCGCCATCGCGCTCCCGACCGCTCGGCGGGTCATGCTGAAGGACCGGCAGGCATTGCGGACGCTGACGGTCTGATGCCACCGGCGTTGACATTGACGTACTGTCGGCCACCCAACCCGTCATGCCGGCAAAGGTCGGCATCCACGTCTTGTGTTCATCCAAACCAAGACATAGATGGCACTCCTTTGCACACCGTGACGATGCGAGGGCGGCCGGCGGTACGTCAACGTGAACGCCGGCCGATATAAACCAAGGACCGGATGCCAACCGGCCGGGCCTGGGTGCGATCGAAACGGTTCGGCTTCCTGTCTCTGTGGCCTCAGTAATTCTCTGCCTGTCTCTGTGTTAAAAAAAGCAGTCCATCCTCACGGGACAGCCATGAAAATGAGCCGCCGCCGCCCAACCCCGGCCCAACACGCAGCTCGAACGCACAAGCCGGTTCCGGGCTGCCGCCAGACCGGCTAATTCGGCAATGCCGTGCGTCAGGCAGCTCAACGGCCCTGGCCAGCCATCCGGCATCGCCAACCCGGGACCGTAAGAAAAAAACCCACCCGCCGCGAATAAAATTCCCACCCGCTCCCCTTGCGCATGCCCGAACTCCCCCCAACCTCCCCTGCATTGAGAACAAATAGTGAATTAAAGCCCAATGCCCATCGCAACCACCGAAGTCTCGTTACCCTACCAACCCGAAGCCATCTTCCACCGCAGCGGCCCGATCGACCCTGAATGCGTGGCAGAGGCCGTCGCCGCCATCAAGCGCGCCACGCCAATCGATCCCGGCGAGTCCCGTGACATGGTCAGCCGGCGCATGCATTGCGCGCTCCGCAGCCTTTCGGCCCTCCACGCCCGCGACGAAATAGAGCTGATGCTGGGTGTGCAGGCGCTCAGTGCTTATTACGCCGCTTGCGCCTGCTGGCGTCTCGGCATGAATCTGACGCTCCCGCACGGTGACAGCACGCGCCATATCGTCACCGCCGCCAGCGCCGCGCGCACCTTCGACTCCATGCTTCGCGCCCTGGAAAGACGCCAGGCCAAACCGCTGTCGGTGCCGATCGGCCGCCCCGAACCACGCGATTGGCCACCGGCGGACACAGAATCCGGCAATCAGGAATGGAAACACCTCTGGGCCACCGGCTCCGACGAGATCGCCCGGCCCAAACCGGACCTGACACGCCCCAACGCGAAACAAATCGACACCGCTTACGTCACCGACGATGACCTTCTGGATGCGCCCGATTTCGATGATGACGACGAAGGTCTAGACCTCGAAAACATTGACGGCATCCTGCCCGACGGCGGAATGATCGTGACCGAAAACCCGACACCCCAACAGACCGCCTATATGGAGCGGCGACTCAAGCTGATGTACCGGCGGGAGAGGGACAACAACCGCAGCAACGGCATTATCAAGAAGACGTTCTTCCGCCCGATCCGCGCCGGCGACCTGATTCCGTGACGCCGGGACAGCGCCATTCTCCCCCATCGATGCGGCCAAACATCGTGGTGAATTCATCGCCCGCCATCCATTCGCAAACAGAACCCGCAGCCATGCCCCAATCCACCAGCGCCGAGAAGGCCCCCGCGAGTCCATTCATGGAATTCGTCCTCGCAGTACTCGCCTCCATGATGGCGCCCACTCTCGCCGGCCACCAACTTGCCCGGCTGGCGGCACAGGAGGCGATCGATGCATACCGGCCACATGGCACGCATGAACTTGTGACCATCGGACAGATCGTCGCCTTCGCGGTAACCGCCCTGGACACGCTGCGATTATCGATGCCGCGGGACGTGTCGCTATCGATGAAACTCCGGCTGCGCGGCAATGCGAATGGTCTCAACCGCTCTTCGCGCGATTGCACCCGATTGCTGGAAACGGCCCGGTTGCCGGCAAAGGCCCCTCTGACGGGAATGCCTCCTCTAAGGCCACACCCAAATAGTACCGCTCTGGCTGGGTCGAGGCTACCCGATCCCGTTATGGTGGGCGAAAGCCCGGCACCGCAAGACGTGGGTGCCGGGCCTTCGCCCACCAAGACAATGACAGGCCGGCGCGCCATTTGCAGCGACCCGGTTATTGTTGGGCGTCGCCTAACAGGAATAGACTGGGCCGATGGGATGAAATCTGTTGCCGCAACCCTCCAGGCCGGCGCCAATTCCGCCTCGCCCGGCCAGCGCGCAACCGATGCGCTGTGGATTGAGGCACTGAACAGCGTAGGCCGCGAACTCACGCAAGCGACGGCCTCCCCTGCCGTGAGTCCTCTCAGCCCCTCCGGAACGTCACCACCAACACGTCGCGATATCCCGGTTCCGCCGGGTCCAGCGGTTCCACCGGGGTCACGCCATGCATCACCCGGGAATCGTCCACCAGCGCGGCATCGAACGGCGCGGTCAGGGTAAAGTGCCCCAGCGCCTTGCCCGTCAGATCATGCACCGACGTCATCCCACTGGCGATGTTGCGGCGGTTGACCAGCAGCACCAGCACGTAATCGACCCCATCGCGGTGCATACCCTCCGGGGTAGGACGCCCTTCCTGCCCAAACCGAGCCTCGATGCGGAACTGATGCACCTCCACATGCCATCTCGGCGTTTCGGTCAGGCGGCCGAACAGATCGTGGCAGAAGGTCAGAATGGTGCGCATCGATGGCCCCGCGCCGATCGGATCGGCCACCGGCTCAAACCAGCGTTCGATGCCGCCATTCAGCGTATTGTAGTCGCGGCTTTGGTAATGCGGCTGCGCGGGCTGACGGACGATCCCTTCAGGGCCGGCCGTGAATACCGCATGGCGGCGTTTCCGGTAGCGGCCGCCATCCGCCATATAGGTATCCGGTCCCAGATCGTCCCAGCTCGCGGCGAATGCCAACCAGTCGGGCACCCCACCCGCCTGCCCCAGCAAATCGCCCATCTCCGGCGCTCGGACGAAAGTATATCCGTCCGTCCGTATATGCTCAGTTAGCTGCGGCAGCGTGTCCGTGATCATTGCCCTGTTCAGTAGGGGCCTGGAACGGGCCAGACAAGGTGCCGGCCAGGGTTATCGTCTGTTGCGGATTGTAAATCCTGATCCCAAGCTCCTGAAATCGCCGTTTCATACGCCGGTTGAACTCGCGTTGCACCACCCAGCGGCCGGAATCGGTGCAGACTACCTGACCGGCGACAGTCACCGATGCGCCGTCCAGCTTATCGACGCCCCAAAGCTGAAGGTCGCTCAACATCTTCGCCGACAGATCGGGATCGGTGCGCATACCCGCCACGATCGCTTTAAGTTCGTCCGCCACACGGTCGGTGTCCTCGTCATAAGAAACGGCGACCACGACGGACGCATTGCCCAGACCGCGATTGACGTTGGTGACGCTGGTGACGGAACTGAACGGGATGATGTGGACCGAGCCGTCGCTCGCACGCAAACGAATGGTGCGGACGGACAGGGCCTCGACGACGCCGGACAGCCCGGACACGGTGACGTTGTCCCCCACCTGCATGGCATTTTCCAACAGCAGGAAGATGCCGGTGATCAAATCCTGCACCAGTTTCTGCGACCCGAAGCCGATCGCCACACCGACGATACCGGCACCCGCCAAAAGCGGGGCGATATTGATGCCGATCTCACTCAGGATCATCAGCCCGGCCACGATGGCAATGCTGATCAGCAGCATAGAGCGCAGCAGCGGCAGCAGGGTGCGCAGCCGGGCGGACTTGGCCAACTGGGCGTCCCGTTGCAGCTTATCGAGGTGCCGCTGGATGCCGCCGTTAACCACCTCCCACACCCCGAACGCCAGGACGATCGTAATCAAAAGCGTTCCACTCGCCGACAGGATGCGCAGGCCCAAGGCACTTTCGATCAGCCACAGCAACGTGTTCAGGCCATACAGTTGCAGGAGACCGAGCACACACAGCAAATAGATCGTCAGACGTACGCCGGTGCTGACAACGGGATGATAAGCGCGCAGCCTGGCGTGCATGCCGGGATAAAGACCGGGGGTCTCCGGGGAAGGCCGCATCACCCGATCCACCAGGCCCAACAGCAGCAGCAGGGTCAGCCGGACGCCGATCAGCACAAGCGCGGTGACGATAAAATAATGCAGAA
>JANXLQ010000086.1 GCA_025355085.1 Rhodopila sp. | reverse complement strand
CGAGACATGGCCGCCGCCCTCGGCATCGACCAACGGTTATTGTCCACGTCGATCTTCGCGCTCGGTGCCGGACTGGCCGGACTGGGAGGCGCCTTGATCCTGCCGGACAGCTCCGCAAACATGCAGATGGACCTTGCTGTCATCGTCGAGGCGTTCGTCGTCGTGGTTGTCGGCGGCATGGGCAGCGTGGGAGGTGCCTTCCTCGCCAGCCTGCTGATCGGCGAGTTGCAGGCTTTCGGGATTGTGTTCTTCCCGCATGCGACGCTGGTGCTGATTTTTGTCATCATGGCAGCCGTTCTAAGCGTACGGCCGCGTGGACTGTTGGGGGGTATTCCATTGCCGGCGATGTCCGCAACAACCAGGACGCTGTTCCACGCACCCTCCCGGATTTTTTTCTGGTTGGGATGCGGCGCGGTTGCCCTGGCCGCGACGACGCCGTTCTGGCTGCCGCCCTACTTTTTATCCGTCCTGACAGAGGTCTTGATTGCGGCCCTGTTTGCCTCCGGACTGCATCTGATGATGGGTCCCGGGGGCATGATCAGTTTCGGCCACGCCGCCTGGTTCGGCCTGGGCGCATACGGATCGGCCCTGGCGATGAAAACTTTGGCGGCGCCCATGCCCTTGGCGTTGCTTGCCGCACCAATGGTTGCAGGCGCGTGCGCGGCACTATTCGGCTGGTTCGTGGTTCGGCTGTCCGGCGTCTATTTGGCGATGCTGACACTGGCATTCGCCCAGATTGTTTGGGCCGTCGCGACCCAATGGACCTGGCTGACCGGGGGCGATGACGGTATCCTGGGCGTGTGGCCATCCGGGCCGGTGCCGTTGTTCTGGTGGGTCCTGGTGCTGACCTCCACAGCAATCTGGCTGCTTCAACGCGTCATCCGTTCTCCCTATGGCCTCGCGCTCATGGGTGCGCGGGACAGCGAAGCCCGGGCCTTGGCAATTGGGTTGCAGCCGGAGCGATTGCGCATGGTGGCATTCGCTCTGTCGGGCGCCACGGCGGGCCTGTCAGGCGGTCTTTTCGCGTTCAAGACCGGCAGCGTCTTCCCAACTTATATTGGGGTCGGCAAGTCGGTCGATGGCCTTCTGATGGTCCTATTGGGCGGAATCAATGCCGCCATCGGCCCTATCGTGGGTGCCATCGCCTATACCGGACTGTACGATGTGTTGCTGCAGACCGTGCCGTTATGGCGAATGGCGTTGGGACTGACGATTATCGCATTGGTCCTGCTGTTTCCGGACGGCCTCGCGGGTGAACGGCGCCGGTTATGAGTCTGCTGTCTGTGCGTTCCCTGAGCAAAGCATTCGGCGGGAACAAGGTCGTGCGCGGGGTGTCGTTCGACGTTTCGGCAGGCGAGGTCGTTGCCCTCATTGGCCCGAACGGTGCCGGGAAAACCACCTGTTTCAACATGCTGAATGGACAGCTTCGGCCAGACCAAGGACAGATTCTGCTCGACGGCACGAATATCGCCGCATGGTCGCCCGATCGCATCTGGCGTTTCGGCGTGGGCCGCGGATTTCAGATAGCGGCGACATTCGGGTCGATGACCGTGCGGGACAACGTCCGCACCGCGCTGATATCCCACCATCGCGCGGTGTGGCGTTTCTTCCGGCCTGCGTCCGATCAGTTCACGCAACAGGCTGATGCCTTGCTGGATCGGGCCGGGATGACACATTTGGCCTCGCAGGGCTGCGGAACCCTGGCGTATGGAGACCTGAAGCGCCTGGAACTGGCGCTGGCGATATCGAACCGGCCACGCCTGCTGCTGGTGGACGAACCCACCGCCGGGATGACACCGCCGGACCGGCGGGCGGTGATGGATCTTTTGCTGACCCTCGCCCGTCAGAGTGCATGTGCGGTCCTGTTCACGGAACACGATACCGATGCCGTGTTTAGAACAGCGGATCGCATCCTTGTCATGGACGCAGGCGTGCTGATCGCCGAAGGGGATGCAGCCGCAATCCGGACAAACAGCCGGGTTCGGGCCGCATATCTGGGCGAGTAATGTCAAACCGGCCGGAGCAAAGCCGGCAGGGCAGCCGGCCACTGCCGATCGAAAGCTTACACCAAAATTCTCTTGCTGATTCCCGCCGTTCACTTACTTTCCCTGTTGCGCCGCAGCAGGCGCCTGACCAAGGGACCTTGCTCGATGCGCTCTATCGGCTACCTACCGCTCGCCATTCTGCTGTCGGTGGCATCGGCCGCGTCTGCTCAGATGCCCAGCGGTCCTCCGTCGGTCGGCGTTATTCGTGCCGAACAGACGTCGATCACCGAAACATCGGAATTTGTCGGGCGCGTGCAGGCGATCGAGCGGGTGTCGCTGACCGCGCGCGTGACCGCCTTCCTGGATCAGCGGCTGTTCCAGGAGGGAACCGAAGTGACCCGGGGCGACCTGCTCTACCGGCTGGAGCGCGGGCCGTTCGAGGCTGCCGTACAGCAACAGGAAGCCACGGTCGCCGACAGCAGCTCGCGCCTGGCCAATGCGAACATTCAGCTCGCCCGGGCGCAATCGTTGTTGAACGGGCCGGCTGGTCAGCGGTCGAACGTCGATGATGCCCTCGCCAACCAGCGGTCGCTGGCGGCTCAGGTTCAGTCGGCGCAGGCGCTGTTGCACATTGCGCAAATCAACCTGGACTACACTGAAATCCGCGCACCGGTTGCAGGCAAGATCAGCCGCACCAGCATTACCGCCGGCAACGTCGTATCCCCCAGTTCGGGGCCGTTGGCGTCCATCATCAGCCAGGACCCGATGTATGTGGTGTTCCCGGTCGCGTCACGGACACTGACCGAGTTGCAAAAACGCTACGCCGATAAGGGCGGCACCGCCGCGTTGGTGGTGGTCAAGCTGCGCCTGCCGGATGGTTCGATCTACGATCGCGACGGCAAGATCGACTATATCGACCCGTCGGTTTCGGCGTCCACCGACACCATTCTGTTGCGCGCCCGCATTGCCAATCCACCCCGGGCGCAGGCCGAGGCTGGCCAGCCGGTGGAGCGCCGACTTCTGGACGGAGCGTTTGTCAACGTCCTGGTGGAGGGCGTTCAACCCGTTCTGGCGCTGGGTATTCCACGCAAGGCAGTGCTGTCCGATCAACAGGGCGAATACGTCTATGTTGTCGGCTCGGATAACAAGGTCGAGCAGCGGCGCATCAAACTGGGCCAATCCACCGCCGGGACCGCTGTGGTTTCAAGTGGGTTGAAGGACGGCGAAATGGTTATTTCCGAAGGCGTCCAGCGTGTACGCCCGGGGATCGAGGTCAGCCCCGGCCCGGCCACTCCGCCACTGCCGGCGCAAAGCGTGAGCAAGTCGTAACATGATTTCAAAGGTCTTCGTCGAGCGGCCGCGACTTGCGGTTGTCATCGCCATTCTGCTGACCCTCGCCGGGGCATTGTCGCTGCTGCGCATCCCGGTTTCCCAGTTCCCCGACATTGTCCCGCCCCAGGTTACCGTCTCCACTAACTTCACCGGCGCCTCCGCCGCCGTGGTCGAGCAGACGATCGCCCAGACGCTGGAAGCAGCGGTCGTTGGCGTGGACAAGATGATCTACATGAAGTCCAACAGCGGGAACGATGGCAGCTACTCGCTGACCGTCAGTTTCGAGTTGGGCACCAATCCGGACATCGACACGGTCAACGTCAACAACCGTGTCCAGCAGGCCATCGCCCGCCTGCCGGCCGAGGTTCAGCGCTATGGCGTGACCGTGCGCAAGCGGTCTGCCGCGATTCTGGAATTTCTGCAGTTTTACAGCGAGGGCGGCAAGCAGGACCCGCTGTTCATCAGCAACTACGTGACCATCAATGTGTTGGACCGGCTGACCCGCGTGCCGGGGGTGGGCGATGCGACCTTGTTCGGCCGCCTGGACTACTCGATGCGCATCTGGTTCGATATGGACCGGTTGGTGGCGCTGAACCTGGCGCCCGCCGACATCATCGCAGTAATCCAGTCGCAGAATGTGCAGGCGGCGGTCGGGCGGGTTGGGGCAAGGCCGACCAGCGACGCGACTCAGTTCCAACTGAGCGTGCAGACCCAGGGGCGGCTGACGACCCCCGAGCAATTCGGGAATATCGTGATCAGGGCTAATCCGGATGGATCTGTGCTGCGCGTCCATGACGTTGCCCGCACCGAGTTGGGCGCCGCGAACAGCGACACACTCAGCCGGTTGAACGGCAATCCGGCGGTTTCGATCGGCATCTATCTGGCACCCGGCGCAAACGCGGTGCAAACGTCGGCTCGCGTTAGCAAGGCTTTGGCTGACCTATCGGTCCGGTTCCCCGAAAGCATTAAGGCGCGGGTTTTCTACGACAGCAGTTCGTTCGTTTCCTCTACGATCGATGAGGTCGTAAAGACGCTGTCCATCGCGTTCGTGCTGGTCGTCGCCGTGGTGTTCGTCTTCCTCGGCAGCATCCGCGCCACGATTATTCCCATGGTGGCGATACCGGTTAGTTTGATCGGTACGTTCGCGGCGCTGCTGGCGTTTGGGTTTTCCGCCAATACGATTTCCTTGCTCGCGATGGTGCTGGGGATTGGCGTGGTCGTGGATGACGCGATTGTGGTGGTGGAGAACGTCGAGCGGGTGATGGCCGAAGAGCCGAACCTGTCGCCCAAAGAGGCGACGATCAAGGCGATGAACCAGATTACAGGGCCGGTCATCGCGATCTCTCTTGTGCTGCTGTCGGTGTTTGTGCCGGTCGCGTTCATTCCCGGCCTTTCGGGTACATTGTTCCGCCAGTTCGCGGTCACCATCAGCGTTTCGATGCTGCTGTCAGCGATTATCGCTCTGACGTTGTCTCCGGCTTTGTGCGCGCTGTTTTTGCGCCACAGCGGACACCGCCCGCGCGGCCCCGTGGGCTGGATGCTAACCGGTATCGACAAGGTCCGGGACGGCTACTCCAGCGTGGTGAACCGGCTGTTGCGAGTGGCGGCACTGTCCGTCCTCGCCATAGCCGCAGCCGGAATTGGCATCTTCCTGCTCGGGCGGGTCACGCCAACCGGCTTTCTGCCCGAGGAAGATCAGGGGGCCATTTTCACCGTTGTCCAGCTTCCCGATGGTGCGTCAGTGGAGCGTTCGCGCGCGGTCGTGGAGCAGCTTGAGAAGCTGATCCGGCCGATGCCGCAGGTCGAGGCGGTGCTGTCCATCGTCGGGTTCTCTCTGCTCGATGGTGGCAACCAACCCAATGCCGCGTTCCTGGTGACGCGGCTCAAGCCATTCGAGGATCGGGTGGGCGCGGAGAACGGCGTGCGCGCGGTGCTCGGTCAGATTTTCGGTGCGGCGCAGCAGATACGGTCGGCAATCGTCTTCCCGTTCAATCTGCCGCCGATCATTGGATTGTCCACCAGCGGCGGCTTCGAATACCAGTTGGAGAACCTCGAAGGCCGGCCGCCAGAGGACATGGCGAGCGTGATGCAGGGCCTGGTTGCAGCCGCTAATCAAGACCCTCGGCTGAACCGTGTATTTTCCACCTTCACCGCGTCCAATCCGTCGATCTGGCTGGATATCGACCGTGAGAAGGCACAGGCGCTGGGATTGGCGATCTCTGACGTGTTCAACGCCTTGCAGACGACGCTTGGCGGGTTTTATATCAATGATTTTAACTTGTTCGGACGGACCTGGCAGGTCAACATCCAAGGCGACGCGATCAATCGCAGCGACCCCGCCGCGATCTACAAGATTTACGTCCGCAACAAGAGCGGGGAGATGGTTCCGCTGCGCTCCATCGCCAATGTCCGGGTTCAGGTCGGTCCCCAGGTCATCAGCCGTTACAACAATTATCGGAGTGTGACGATCAACGGCAGTCCCAAGCCGGGCGTTTCATCAGGCGATGCCTTGCTGGCGATGGACCAACTGTCAAAAGCGACGCTGCCGCCCGGTTATGCGTTTGAATGGACCGGAACGGCGTATCAGGAACGGGAGGCGTCCGGACAAACCGGATCGATCCTCGCCCTGGCGGTGCTGTTCGCATACCTGTTTCTCGTGGCGTTATATGAGAGCTGGATGATCCCCATTCCCGTTCTGCTATCGGTGACGGTCGGCGTGCTGGGGGCTTTCTTCGGTCTGATGATCTCGGGGCTGCCGCTGGACCTTTACGCCCAGATCGGCATGGTCGTTCTTATCGCCCTGGCCGCGAAGAACGGCATTCTGATTGTCGAATTCGCCAAGACGGCGCGGGAATCGGGCCTGTCCATCCGCGATGCCGCGTCGATCGGCGCCAGGATGCGGATCAGAGCCGTGTTGATGACCTCGATTGCCTTTATCTTTGGGTTGATACCGTTGGTCTGGGCTACCGGCGCAGCCATGTTGAGCCGGCGTGCGGTGGGAACGGCCGTGTTCGCGGGGATGATCGTCGCCAGTTCGATCGGGGTGTTCTTGATCCCCATGCTGTATGTCGTTTTTCAGACGATACGGGAATCGGTGAAGCGCCGGTTCTCCGGGTCGATCGGACAACGGCCGGATACGGAGATAGGCGGCTGAGACCGGCGTGAGGGAGGGATGGACTGTGTCGCGGACGGCGCAGTCTGCTTTTGGACAGTCAGTCCACGGACGCTGTCTGCTTTGGACAGCCCACGCCAGAATATCGTCTTAGCCAATGCTCCTGAAATGGAGACGAAATCCGCCTACCGAACCGAACCCGCCCCGGCGGCATGGGGTGCCGATGCTGGCTGGCCGATGAGATATGCACCCAGCATCGCCAACTGATAAACGGCCATCAGTGCGCAAAGCGTTACCGCGTTGATCAGGAAGACATGACCAATGACCGCCACGCTGAAAGCGCCTTCGGTCCCGGGCAAGGCAAAACCGGCGACGTAAAGGCTTAGCTCGAAAGCCGTGAAGGCCGCCATGAAAGGCAGACTGACAGCGAGCGGTGCCTGGCGCATGGTGGACAGCCCCCGCGCCGCAAGGATGGCACAAGCGGCCGATGCTCCGATGGCGAGGCCCCAGGCGGCGCTATCCCAGGTCCAGGGGTAGCCAAGAAGCCCATAACCAACCGCCTGATTAGCTATCCACACCAACCCGACGACGCAGGCCGTGTCGCGACGACCGAGCTTGAGGGCAGCCAAAGTGGCGAGGGCGGCAAACGGTGTGGCACATGCGAAGATGGTGCTCAGGCAGATTCCGCTGGTGGCGATCAAGGCAATCCACATCGCTCGCTCAAGCGTCTTGGATCCACGATTGCCGTTGTCGATATCGCTGTTCAGTCTCATGTTACGTCTGTCCCTTGGCACCATCCGGGGATGATCCGGCTTGTGCTTTGCCGCGTCAACGATTTCCTGGCGATCCTGTTGAAGATCGTCATGCCATAGGCTGCCAGCCGAACCCATCCACAGAACGCAACAGACGCCATCGGCCCATCCGCGGACGACCGTGAGAGGTTCGCTATGACGGTGGCGCCGCGATCCAGTCGCCGAAAGCGCCTCCGCCCGCCGCATATCCTGGTCCGGGTGGGTTCAAGCCCTGCAATACCGGGAACAGGCTATGCACCCAAAAGTGGGAAAGCCTAACGGTTCTGCCAGTTCGGTTTCCGCTTTTCCGCGAACGCTTTCGGACCCTCAATGTAATCCTGGCTTTCCATGTTCTCCTGCTGCGCCGGGTAGATCGTGCGCATCGCCTGTTCGAGGGTCGGTTCATCCATGCCACGATACGACGCCTGCTTCGATGCGCGCACCGCCTTTGGGGAGCATTCCAGGATCATTGCCGCCCAGCGCCTGGCCGCCACTAAGGCCTGCCCTTCCGGCACGACTTCGGTCACAAACCCCAGTTCGAATCCCTCCTGTGCCGGCACGCGCCGGCCGGTCAGGATCATCCCCATAGCCTGCTTGATCGGAATCGAACGCGGCAACCGATGCACGCCGCCGGCGCCTGCGATCAGACCGACGCGAGGTTCGGGCAATGCGAAAATGGCGTTCTCCGCCGCGATGATGATGTCGCATGCCAAAGCCGTTTCAAACCCACCGCCCATCGCCACCCCGTTCACGGCAGCGATCAGCGGTTTGGCGAGGTCGAATCGATTGCAAATACCGGCGAAGCCCCGGGGGCCGTTGGGCCGGCGTTTGCCCCCCGCCTGAACCTTCAGGTCATTTCCGGCGGAGAAACCGCGCTCCCCCGCCCCTGTGACGATCCCGACCCAGAGATCATCCCTGGCAGCGAATTCGTCCCAAACGGCGGCCAATTCGTCGTTGGCATCGGCGTGCAACGCATTCAGCACCTCCGGCCGGTTCAAAGTGACGATCCGTAGGCGGCCTTCATCCTGGACCGTGCAAAATTGATAGGACATCAGCCGACTACCTCATTGGATTTCAGATCGGCGATTTTGGCGGCATCGTAGTGAAGCCATTCCGACAAGACCTGTTCGCCATGCTCGCCCAACAGCGGGGCCGCCGTTATATCCGGCGGGCGTCCGCCAAAGCGGACCGGCCAACCGTTCATGACGTAATCGCCGACCTCGGGATGCTTCATGGTTTGACGAATGCCACGTTCATGGAATGTCGGATCGTCGGCGAGTTCCCGGGTATCCAGCACCGCCCCCGCTGGGATCGTCGCGCCCCCGACCAATTGCATCGCGGTATGTTTGTCGTGCTGGATCGTCCATTCCGAGACGATCCGATCCACTTCTTCCCGATGTTCGGTTCGCGCGGCCGGATCGTTGAAGCGGGCGTCGCCCATCAGATCCTCCCGTCCCATAACCTTCAACAGCCGGGTCCAATGTTCGGGGTTGGCCGCGCTGGTGTAGATATAGACGTAATCGTTCGGTCCTCCGCCCTTGCAGGGATAGACCCCGATCGGTGGATTGCCGCCGCCTACGGTCTTGGAGCCGGCGCGCGGTGCCGCCTTTCCGTCGGTTCGCTCCATAAAAGCGAACGCATTGCGGATGTAGTGCAGGATCGCGTCCTGCATCGCCACCTGAAGGTGTTCGCCCTGACCGGTGCGCAAACGGCGCACGTAAGCGCCAAGGATCGAGACGGCCATCAACATGCCGGTGCCGGTATCCCCGATCGTGGCGCCCGGCTTGCAGGGGGGCCCGTCCTCCTCCCCCGTCACCGACATCAGTCCACCGCAGGCCTGGGCAATCATATCGAACGCAAGGTTTTTCTCGTATGGGCTGCCGGTGCCGAAGCCTTTGACCTGGCAGAAGATGATCGCCGGATTGATCGCCTTGATCACATCGTATCCCAGTCCGAGGCGTTCGATCGCGCCGGGGGCGAAATTCTCAATCATCACGTCGGCGGTCTTGGCCAGTTCCTTGACCAGTTCCAGACCGCGCGGGTCCTTCAGGTTGACCGCCACGGACCGCTTGTTGGCGTTGTACTGCAGGAAATAAAGCGCGTCGTGAGTAGCCTTGCCGCCTGAGACGCGACCAGGATCACCGACCTTCGGGTTCTCGATCTTCACGACATCGGCGCCCATCCAGGCAAGTGCTTCGGTGCAGGACGGGCCGGCTTCGAACTGGGTCAGATCCAGGATTTTCAATCCAGCGAGGCAGTTTTCTCCGCTCATAGTGGCATTTCCCCTTTTGTTGGGGGAATGCTACGCTCCACCAGGGACTGTAGTCGAGAGCGACCATGCAACGATCGCCCACATTGAAAGACTCTTGCCTTCCGGCGCCAAGGACGCCAGCCTTCCAATCATGGTGGAACCCGTCAGCATTGCTCATTACCGCGACGACACACTTTGGGCCGTGGTCGCCTCGATCGGGCGAACATCCCGCGTAGCGGAGGTCTTTTCCAGTCGTCTCGCGGCTCTGGCGGATCGGGCGTGGAGGGAGCAGCAGGTCAGCGCGTACGCCAGTTTCTTGCGCACCAGCCGACAGCCCACGCCGATGTATTCAATCAAACCGATACGACGCGCCGACCTGCCCCGATCGTGGCGCCCTTTGCCGGCGCTTGGTTTTTTGCACGGCAAACTGCTTTAGACCACGATCGTTCGAGATTGAACCCTCTCCCGTGCCGATCATGGTGTAACTCTATGTTCGATCGTGTGATCGTTTGAGGTGGAAGCAACCTCAAACGATCACACTCTAAGCCTGTTCGCCCTTTTCCGGCTCTCGGCTCAGGCGTCCGATCAATTCTTCGAGCTGAAACATGTCGCGGAACTGGATGGCGATCTCTCCGCCACCTTTCCGCGTGGTGGTTATCGTAACGCGACAGCCGATCGACTCGCTGACGCGCTGCTCCAGATCCGCGACATCCGGTTTTTTCGCCGCTGTCGGACGCGGCGCGCCCCGCGATGCGACGGCATTGTTAACAAGGACTTCGGTTTGCCGAACGGACATCCCACGCTTCAGGATTTGTTCAGCCAAGGCTTCCGGATTCGGGGCGTTGATCAGCGCCCTGGCGTGACCGTAGGTTAAGGCGCCGGAGCGTACGTCCCGCAGCACCGGTTCCGGCAAGCGCAGCAGACGGATGGTGTTGCCAATATGGCTGCGCGATTTGCTGACCGCATAACCCAGCGACTCGTGGGTCAGCCCGAAATCCACCAACAGGCGCTGGTAGCCCTCGGCTTCCTCGACCGCGTTCAGGTCTTGCCGCTGTAGGTTTTCGACAAGCGCTACCACCGCCGCATCGCTGTCGTCCATGTCCCGCAAGATCGCCGGGATGTCATGCAGCCCTGCCAGCATAGCAGCGCGAAACCGGCGCTCCCCGGCCACGATCTGATACCGTTCGGGGATTGTCGGGTGCGATCGAACCATGATCGGCTGCAGGACACCTTGGACCCGGATCGAATCGGCAAGACTTTCCAACTCTTCCGGATTGAAATCCACGCGAGGCTGGAACGGATTTGCGTCGATCTGGTCAACCGGGATCGTGTTGATAGACAAAGCGTTTTCGGTACTCGGCCGCATCGCCACATCACCGAGGAGTGCTGCGAGGCCGCGACCGAGCCTTGGCGGAGTGTTCTTGCTAGCCATCGATTTTTACCCGATCCACTTTAGCGATCTTTTCTTTCTTTACGACCTCAAGCCCCAGTGCCGTGTAGGACTGTGCCCCCGGCGACTTGGGATCATACATCAACACTGGAATTCCGTGACTCGGTGCCTCCGAAACGCGGATATTCCGAGGGATGGTGGTGTCGAAAACCCAGTCGCCAAAATGATCGCGGGCGTCTTTTTCCACGAGGCCGGACAGGCTATTGCGGCGGTCGAACATCGTCAGCAGAATTCCTGATAGCCGAAGGCCCGCGTTGAAGCGGCGACGAACCGCCTCTATCGTATGCATCAGACTGCTGATGCCTTCCAGTGCGTAGAATTCGCACTGGAGCGGCACGATGACACCGGAGGATGCGACCAGCGCATTCAGTGTCAGCAAACCCAATCCGGGGGGGCAATCGAGCAGGACGACCTGGAACGCGGCAAATTCCGGCAGGTTGGCCAGCGCGTCTTTCAGTCGAAACTCGCGCTTCGTCACGGGAACAAGTTCGATTTCGGCACCCGCGAGGTCGCCATCGGAGGCCAGCAGCGACAGATTTGGCACCGGGGTCGCGCGGATCGCCTGATCCCCCAGTTCGCCATCCATCAGCAGATTATAGGTTCCGCCATGCCTGTTGGCGCGCGTAACGCCCAGTCCGGTCGAGGCGTTGCCTTGCGGGTCCATATCGATCAGCAGGACGGAAAATCCGGTAATGGCAAGGGCCGAGGCAAGATTGACCGCAGTCGTGGTTTTACCGACGCCGCCTTTCTGATTCGCCACAGCCAGGACAAGTGGTTTGGTAATGGGGGCCCCCGTGGTCTCATGAGTCGATCGGCGCCGATGTTCAATCGCCGCCACAGCACGGGTCATAGCTTGTTTCGCGGCAAACCGGAACGGGCCTTAACGATTGGACCGGCAAAGGTTTAATCGGCCAGGACTACAATCGCCCCCTGACCGGCCAGATCGGCGATTTCCGCGGGAGAATACCCAGCTTCGCCCAGTACTTCGCGGGTGTGTTCGCCCATTCTGGGCGATTGGCGCCTGATACCCGGCCGCTGCCGATTCGGCCCGAACTCGATCGGCAATGCGGGCAGGCCCACTTTCTTGCCTTCGGTGCCCCCGACTCGGGAGATGAACACATCCAGCAGGCCACCGGTCGCCAGCAGGTGGGGATCGGTGAACAGGTCGCCGGGTTGCCCGACCCTGGCCCAGGAGACGTTCGCCCGTTCGCAGCGGATTTCGGCTTCCGCCTGAGGGATTTTCGCCAAAACCTCCTGTAAGGCGGGGATCAACCAGACGCGTTCGGCCAACCGCGTGAAGTTGGTGGCGAGGCGCGGGTCGGCAGCCAGTTCCTGCAGCGAGAATTCCTCGACGAAGCGTGTCCATTGTTGATCGGAGGTGACGCCAATGAATAACTGACCATCGCCGGCGGTCTTGAACACCTCGTAGATCGCCCAGGCACCGCGACGGGCGGGCATGGGCCGAGCTTCGAGACCTGTTGCAGCCATCCCGGCCATATGGGTACTCATGAGGAAGGCAGCACTTTCGAATAATGCACTGCCGACGCGTTGGCCTTTGCCGGTTTGGTCGCGTTCCCGTAGCGCGGCCTGGGCGGCGACGACTCCGAATATCGCGCCGAGGATGTCGATGACCGAGGCGCCGGCCCGGAGGGGCTGGCCGATCGGACCGGTCATGAAGGCGAGGCCGGTCTGAAACTGCACCACCTCGTCCAATGCCGGACGATGTTCGTAAGGACCGGCGAGATAGCCCTTCAGGGCCAGAAAGATCAGCCGTGGATTTAGCGGCGCGAGGTGTTCGTAGCCGCAGTTAAGCCGCTCCATCGTCCCGGGGCCGTAATTCTCCAGTACCAGATCGACCGACGGGATAAGGCGATGGATGATCGCCTGCCCTTCCGGCTTCTTCAGGTCAACGGCGAGGCTGCGCTTGTTGCGACTGAAAGCGGCGAAGAAACCGGCGGCGAAACCACCCAAACCCCGTGTGTGGTCGCCTTTAGGGGCTGGCTCTACCTTGATGACGTCGGCGCCTAGTTCAGCGAAGATCAGGCCGGCGGTCGGGCCCATGACGGTGTGGCTGAATTCGAGGACTCGAAGCCCGGCGAGCGGTGTCGCGGACATCAGGCAGCCTTCCGGCGGAACGCGTTGAGGCTGCCGTCGTGGATCAGTTCGCCGGGGAGTTGGTGGCCGGCGATTGCCTCAGCCATGCGGCCGGCCTCGATCGGGGCGTCGATGTCGATGCTGGCCGGTAGATCGGTCATGGGCGTTGTTCCCGGGCGTGTTTCTAAGACGCAGGAAAGAACCGGTTGGCGGGTCTTGGCAATCCCAGGTTCTCCCGCAGCGTCGCCCCTTCGTACTCTGTTCGGAACAGACCCCGGCGTTGCAGCTCCGGGACAACCATATCGACGAAGTCGTCCAGACCGCCGGGCACATACGGAAACATGATGTTGAAACCGTCGCAGGCGTCAGTGAACAGCCATTCTTCCATCTGATCGGCGATGGTTTTCGGAGTGCCGGTAAACGACAACCCGCCATAGCCGCCGGCAACCTGAGCCAGTTGGCGAACGGTCAGATTGTCCCGCTTCGCCCGGTCTATCACCCGCTGGCGGCCGCTTTTGCTTTGGTTGGTTTCCGGGATCTCCGGCAACGGGCCGTCCAGGTCGAATTGCGACGCATCGCAACCAAGGGCGATGGATAGCGACCCCATGCCGCTATCGGGATGCACGAGGCTGTCCAGCAGGTCGCGTTTTTGTTTCGCCTCGGCCGCGGTTTCACCGACCACCACCAGCGCTCCGGGCAGGATTTTTAGATGATCGCGGTTACGTCCGAGGGATTCCATGCGGCCTTTGACGTCGGCGTAGAAGCGTTGGGCGTCTTCCATTGGGCCGCCGGCGGCGAACACCATTTCCGCGGTTTCGGCGGCGATCTGGCGGCCGGCGTCCGATGCGCCGGCCTGGACGATGACTGGCCAGCCCTGGATGGGGCGGGCGATGTTCAATGGGCCTCGGACGGAGAAGTGGGGGCCTTTGTGGTTGAGGACGTGCATGCGTTCGGGATCGAAATAGATGCCGCTATCGACGTCGCGGATAAACGCGTCGTCTGCCCAACTGTCCCACAGGCCGGTTACGACATCGTAGAATTCCCGGGCTTTCAGATAGCGCGCGGCGTGTTCGACGTGTTCCTCCAGGCCGAAATTCAGGGCGGCCTCGGGGTTCGACGTGGTCACCAGGTTCCAGCCGGCGCGACCGTTGCTGATGTGGTCCAACGACGCGAATTTGCGGGCGATATGGTAGGGGTCGTTGAACGTCGTGGAGGCGGTTGCGATCAAACCGAGCCGTTCGGTGACTACGGCGAGGGCGGGAAGAAGGGTCATGGGATCGAAGGAGGTGGTGGTGGCGCTGCGTTTCAGGGCGTTCATCGGCATGTTCAGCAGAGCCAGATGATCGGCCATGAAGAATGCGTCGAATTTGCCGCGCTCCAGCGTTTGGGCGAAGCGGGCGATGTGACGGAAGTTGAAGTTGGCGTCAGGGTATGCGCCGGGGTAGCGCCACCACGCGGTATGGATACTGACCGGGCGCATGAAGGCACCTAGCCGCAGTTGTCGCCGTTCGGTCATGGGGATGGTTCCGTCGCTGTTCGAGGCAGGATACCGGGTTGGCGGTGGGTTTCAAAGCGGCGAGCCATAACCGGCCTGCCCCCAGGTAACCATCTTCTGCAAGCAGACGGACAATCTGCGCGCCATCCAGATACTGCTCGGTCATACGGAGACCCAAAGTACTGTCCGTTGCCTCGGCTTTGACATTGAGGATCCGTTCGTATTCGCCGAGGGCATGGAGCGGGCGAAGAATTCTCGCGAATTCGAGAAGCATCCGAAGCCCCACGAGAAGTCAATAACGAACAAGAGTTTCATTGTCCCAGGTTCAGCCGAATTTATGCCAACCATAAGAAGCCAAAATTTGCTTATGGAGTCATATTTTATAAAAACAAAATATAATTTGATTTATTTTATAAATATGTAATAAACGAATTTATATCTCGCTAAATTTGGGCATTTGACTCGATTATGGCAGATAGAGAAACTCTGGTTTAGCATGGCATTACGAATCGCCGACATCCTCTACAAGGACAAGTTCGCCGGCACGCTCATCGAGACGGCTGGCGGCGGGACTCGCTTTACCTACGAGCCCGACTGGACTGAGGACATCGCGTGTTGCTTCCCAGCCGTGCGACGGGAACATGAATGGGCGCAAGGGCTTCATCCGTTTTTCCAGCACCTCGGACCCGAAGGCTGGCTGCGCGAGCAACAGGCCCGGGTCGCTCACGTCGTCGAGGAGGACGATCTCGGCCTGCTCTTACGCTATGGGTCGGATTGCATCGGGGCTGTCAGCGTCCGGCCGTCTGGCGCCTCCGCTCCGATCCAGGAGATCACCGAAGCCACTGCCAGCCCCGGCAGGACGGTTTCCGGCATTCAAAAGAAACTGCTTGTGGTCAAAGACGGAAACGGCTTCCGGCCGGCCACCGCGGATGGGCTTGCGCCTTACATCGCCAAATTCAACTCCGACCGCATCAGCATCCTCGTGCGCAACGAGGCCCTAAGCCTGCGTTGGACAGCCGCCGTGCTCGGTGCCAGGGAGGTCAACGCGTTCAAGCTGGCGCAAATCCATGTCATGGAGGAGATGGCTCTTGTCGTCAGCCGCTTCGACCGGGGGCCTCGCGGCGAGAAACTACGGATGGAAGATTGTGCCCAAATTCTCTGCAAGGCCCGCGGACAGAATTACGCGGGCAGATATGACGCTGCCTACGAAGACATCGCCACGATCATCGGTCAACATTCATCGCGACCAGCCATTGACCTCGCCCGCTTTTATCGCCGTCTCATCGTCTTTGCACTGGTCGGCAACTGCGATGCCCATCTCACGAATTTTTCACTGCTGGAAACACCGTCAGGGCTGCGCCTGTCACCTGCCTACGATGTCGTCAACACGGCGATCTATGACGGTTTCGACCAGACACTGGCGCTTAGGATCGGCGGACGGAAAGTACACCTCGACGCTGCGGACGGCGCCCTGTTCCGGCATTTCGGACTACAGCTCGGCCTACCGGAAAAAGCCGTCAACCAGGCCTTCTCGGATATCAAACGTCAGGTGCGTAAGGCTGCACCGATCATCACTTCGCCCGCAGCCGAAAGCCCGGATGGCTTTGTAACCCGCTTTTCTGAGATTGTGAGCAATTCATGCCTGAGAATCCTCGGGGAATAGCGCGCCTGAACTGGCGCGCGCTCGTTGACGAAACCTTACGGCGGCGCAAGGCCGAGAAGCTTACCCAGCGTGAGCACGCGGCGCTGGCCGGCATCAGCGTTCCAACCATGGCGGCCTTCGAGCGCGGCGAGACGACGCTTACTCTCTCCAAGGCGCTCGACATTTTACGTGTCGTCGGGCTGGTGGATGAGGCCGCTGGGGACGGAGCCCAGGAAGCCTTTGTGCGCGCGGCGCTAATCCGCTGGCGCGGACTGACCGAGCGGTTGCCGGAGGGATCACCCGGACGCTTCCCGCACGGCTGGTACCGCTTCGATTATTGCCTTGAAGGCGTATTGAAATCACCCGATCTCACCGCTTTCGAGGATATCCTGCGCAAGTCGGTCACCCGCCACACCGGTTGGCCGGTATTTTGGGTTCCGCAACGGCCCGATATCGCGCCGCGCGAGGTGGATGGCATGATCGAATGCTGGCTCGCTCCTAGCGATAACGCAGACATCGACCGCGGTTTCGACGACGCCGCCCACTGCGATTTCTGGCGCGCCGCGCCGAACGGACGGCTTTTCCTCATTCGCGGCTATCAGGAGGATAGCCAGGAAACCTTCTCACCCGGCACGATCATGGATACCACCCTGCCCATATGGCGTATGGGTGAGGCCTTGCTGCATGCCGAAAAGCTGGCCTCGCTGATGCGGCAGAATGACCGAGCTGCGCCGGCGATCCGTTTCAGGGCGTTATTTTCAGGCTTGACCGGCCGTGTGCTGCGCTCGTGGGCCAATC
Source organism: Rhodopila sp. (assembly GCA_025355085.1). GTDB lineage: Bacteria > Pseudomonadota > Alphaproteobacteria > Acetobacterales > Acetobacteraceae > Rhodopila. The sequence goes on along the minus strand of JANXLQ010000086.1, from coordinate 959 downwards.
CTCTGACCGATCTCCTGGTCGAAGGTCACACCGCCAGGAGCGACGAGGCGGTGCTTGAAACCGTCATCCCGGCGGAGGGCGTGACTGCCCGGTTGGCCGAATATATCTTCCCGCTGGTCTCCTCGCTCTTTGAGCGCTTTGGTATAGCTGGTCTTTCGGAGAGCCGCGTCAAGGCCGAGGTCGATCGGCTGCTCAACGGCCGTATTAGCTGACCCGGGAGGGACAAACCGGCCCACGGCCGACGCGCGGCATGACATACTGCGCAAACCGGCGCATTTCAGCTTCGAACGGCTGGAACTGTAGCATGAACAACTCGATCCCGGCGTCACTGAACGCGCAGATCCGTTCCGCGACCTGATCGTAGCTGCCCACCAGATCGGCTGCCGTTCCCCCATTGCTGCCGACGCGCGGGGTTTTCGACATGGTCTGTGCCATCACCGAGTAAGGATCGGTATTCGCCCGCTGCACCGCTCGGATTGGCGCATCCAACTTCGCAAGGTTGGACAAATGCAACAACGCAGCCTGAGCCTCCGCCTCGGTTTCACGCGCAATAACGAAAGCCGACAGACCAAACTCCAGGGGCGCACCAAGGCGAGGACGACTCGCCACATCGGCGATCAGAGCTTGAACATCCGCCAGCCGTTGGCCGTTGATGAACCAGACATCCCCATGATCCGCGACCAACGCGCGAGCGGGCTCCGATTCGCCCCCAACATAAATCTTAGGCCGCGCCCGATACGGGTCCGCTGGACGCAGGGTATAATCGGTCACGTTGAAATACTTGCCGTGAAACGTCAGCGTTTCGCCCCGCATCAGGGGCGCCACCACCGAAATCCACTCGCGGCCATACGCATATCGCTCATCATGTGGTGCGAATGGAATACCGGCTTTCTCCAACTCCGGCATATTCCATGCGTTCACCAGATTAAGCGCGAACCGCCCCCGGCTGATGTGTTCGA
>JANXLQ010000064.1 GCA_025355085.1 Rhodopila sp. | reverse complement strand
CCTCGTCGCCGACGTGGTGCCGCTACATCAGGCAACCCGCAGACCCGTCCATAATCTCGGATATTGCCAACCGGAGTTTATATTGATGTAACGCCGACCGCCCTCGCTTCGTCATTGTGTGCGAAGGCGGATCATCCATGTCTTTGTTTGGACGAACAAAAGACGTGGATGCCGACATTCGTCGGCATGACGGGTGGATGGCTGTATGTCAACGTCAACCTCGGTTGGTACAGGTCCCTGAACCCGGGTAGCTTCAGTCTGAAGACATCGATTGCCGATGAAACTGCCTTCAATGAACCATTCGCGGTTGGGTTTCGTCCGCTGGCTTTCGCAGTCCGCACGCAGGCTCGCCAACGCGACGGACGCGCGAACGGAGCCCGGGATTGGTCAGGTGCTATTTTGACGGTGCGACAGACCGAGCATATGGGGGCGACGGTGGCTTAGGCGACCTTAACGTCTTTCCAGAAGCCGAACCGGCCGCCGACGGCCTGCATCTTCGGTTGCGGACTCTCATACGACCACGCCGCCCGCTGGTAACGCTGGCCATCCACCACCGCGTCATAGAACTGCACGCCGTGCGGACAAGCATGATCGGATTCGGTTTTCGCTGCCTTCTCCAGCAATTCCAGGTGGGTTGCGGTTGGTGGAAATAGGCGTAGCCGCCGCTTTCCACGATATCGTCGCCCTGCGCGATGATGTGTCCGTTGAGTATTGCTTTCATGAGCCGGTTCTCCTTCTAACCGGAGGTAGTGACGAACGGCCGGTCCTGCTAGGTCGTTCCCGTAAGAATGTCCTGGTAAGAACATCATTGACGCATAGGCACCCAACCACGACCCGGCTGCGGCGAACCCAGATAGACCCGGTTCTGCGTATAGCCGATCACCGCGAACGATGAGCACCTATACCAGATGCTGCTTCCTGGTTGCGGCGGGAAACCGCTTCCGCGCCGTAACGGCCGAGGTCAACATCATATGCTGCGTCAGTGCCGCCGTGGGGCGTACGACGCCGCCTGCGGTCAGTGGAGCAATCGCGTTGAGCGCGTCCACCATCGCCATGCGGCCGGCACTATAGCGCGGCCCTGATCATCGTAAACGCGTGCGCTACAGTCGCCGCGCGTATCGCTGCACGGTCACCGGGGAAAACATGCCGTTCGGAGCGAACCGGGGCGCCAGTGCGAGCAAGGCCAAAACAAACCAGACCAACCGGTTTTTCCAGGCTTCCCCCGGCGGGTCCCGCGACACCGGTAACAGACACGGCGATGGCAGCGCGGGATCGGGTAAGCGTGCCCTCGGCCATCGCGCGGGCGACTTCCTCGCTGACGGCGCCATGCGCTTCGATCAACGGCATCGGCACGCCGATCATCTCGTTTTTCGCCTCGTTCGAGTAGGTTACAAAACCGCGATCCACCACGTCGGAGGACCCCGCGATGGCCGTTAGCGCGGCGGCGATCAGCCCGCCGGTGCAGCTTTCGGCGGTCGCCAGCACGATCCCCCTGGATCGGCAGGCAGCGAGAAGCGATTCGGCATCATGAAGGGTGGAGGAGGGCAGCATCGTTGGCTCCGCATCGGTTGGTCGCGCCGACCCTGACTCGGGATTCGGCCGCTGTCCACCGGCGGCGAGCCGGGGGGGCCGCTGTTGATCCAATCGGGATTTGCGCCCCGGCATACCGGCGGCTAGCCTGGGGCCTATTCGCTATCGGAGGCTACAGTGAACGCATCGGTCGATTGCCAGGCTTTGGGCAACCCTTGGACCATTCCGCTGGATCGGATCGACGTTTCCGACGCTCGGTTATTCCAGGACGATGTCTGGCCGGACTGGTTCGCCCGGTTGCGGCGGGACGATCCGGTGCATTTCACCACCGATAGCCAGTTCGGTCCCTATTGGTCGGTGACCAAATATAAAGATATCATGAAGGTCGAGACCAACCCGCAGGTCTTTTCGTCCGCCGCCGGGATTACCCTGCTGGACCAGGAAACCCAGTATAAACTGGCGATGTTCATTGCCATGGACCCGCCGAAGCATGACGTGCAGCGCCTTGTGGTGGCGCCGATCGTTGCGCCGGGCAACCTCGCGAACATGGCCGGAACGATCCGCGAGCGGGCCGCGAAGATACTGGACGCCCTGCCGCGCAATGAGACGTTCGACTGGGTCGAGCATGTGTCCATCGAACTAACGACCCAGATGCTGGCAACGCTGTTCGATTATCCATTCGAGAAGCGGCGCGACCTGACCTACTGGTCGAACGTCGCTACCACCAACTTCAAGGATCCGAATGCCCTGGTGAAAACCGAGGAAGAACGGTTCAACGAACTGAAGAAAATGGCCGCTGCGATGATGGGGTTGTGGAACGAACGGGTGAACGCACCGGGCGGCAACGACCTGATCTCGATGCTCGCGCACGGTGAGGCGACGCGAAACATGGACCCGATGGAGTTCATGGGAAACTGCGTGCTGTTGATCGTCGGCGGCAACGACACGACGCGCAACTCTATCAGCGGCGGCTTGTGGGCGCTGAGCCAGCATCCGGATGAGTACCGAAAACTGCGGGAGAATCCTGGCCTGATTCCGAACATGGTGCCGGAGATCATTCGCTGGCAAACCCCGATTTCCTATATGCGGCGAACCGCGCTGGAAGATTACCAGCTCGGCGGCAAAACGATTAAAGCCGGAGACAAGCTGGCGATGTGGTACATCTCCGGCAATCGCGACCCGGACGCCATCGAGAATCCGGATCAGTTCATCATCGATCGCGCCCGCCCGCGCCAACATTTGTCGTTTGGATTCGGCATCCATCGCTGCGTCGGGAACCGGCTGGCGGAATTGCAACTGACGATCCTGTGGGAGGAAATCATGAAGCGATTCCCGGTGATCGAGGTCGTGGAGCCGCCGAAGCGGATTTTATCCGCCTTTGTGCATGGGATTTCGTCGATGATGGTGCGTATTCCGGGGTGACGGCTTCGCGGTGTGTCCTGGACAATCGCCCGAAAAGGGCAAACCGATGGCTTCCCCGGGGCGGGGCGGCCGCCTACTGACAAGGACTAATGCCATGACCAAGACGACATTCCGGGACATTCTGCGCCAGCCCGGCATCCTTACATTGCCGGGTGTTTACGACGGCATTTCCGCGCGTGTTGCCAACAGCCTTGGATTTCCTGCGCTTTATATGACTGGCTACGGGGCAGTGGCCTCCGCTTTGGGGGTTCCGGATGCCGGGTTGGCGAGCGTGACCGAAATGCTGGACCGCGTTCGTTGCATAGCCGCCGCGATCGACGTGCCGTTCATCGCCGACGGGGACACCGGTTATGGCGGCCTGCTGAATGTGGACCGCACCGTGCGCGCCTATGCCGCAGCCGGGGCGGCGGGCATTCAGTTGGAAGACCAGGAGATGCCGAAGAAATGCGGTCATACCGAGTTTCGCCGGGTCATTCCCTATGCTGACGCCGTGCGGAAAATTCAGGTGGCGGTGGATGCCCGCCCAAGCCCCGACTTCATGATCGTCGCCCGCACCGATGCCCGCTACTCCGAGGGTCTGGATGATGCGTTACGCCGCGCGGATGGGTTTCTGAACGCCGGCGCCGACATCCTGTTCGTAGAAAGCCCGGAATCACCCGAGGAACTGCGCCGGATCGCTGAAACCTTCCGGGGCGCCGTGCTGCTCGCGAACATGGTAGAGGGCGGCCGCTCGCCATTTCTGCCCGCCGGCGAACTGGAGGCGATGGGCTTCAAGGTCGCGCTGTTTCCCGGAACCGGTTTTCTTACCGCCGCCCGGGCGCTGCGGGAGGGGTACGCCCATCTGCAACGCACAGGCACGAGCGTTGGCGGACCATCGCAACTGCCGTTTTCCGAAATGAATTCGATGATGGACTTTCCTGCCGTGCATCGGTTTGAGGCGAAGTGGGGCGACCGGGCAGTTTAGAGCATGATCGTTTGAGGTGGCAGCAACCTCAAACGATCATGCTCTATTCGACCACGATGCTGCCGGCCATTCCGTCCCAGTCATGGTCGGCACAGCTCAGGTCATATCGACCCTTGCCGGGTGCGGTCAAAACAATCGTCACCGACTTGCCTGCCGGGACCACGATATCGGTTCCGGCATTCGACAGCAGATTCTTATCCGGGAGCGTCGCGGCCTTCAAGAACGCGGGGGCGGTGAACTCGTGCATCTCCTTGCCCCGATTTTCCAGGTGAAACTCGTAGGTCTTGCCGGCCTGAAGGACAATGCGGCTTGGTTCGAAACGGTTGTCGAGCATAACTATCGTCATTGGTTCGGCGGCGTGAACCGGTATGGCGAGGAGCAGACCCATCAATGCAAGGCGAAGCAACATTTCAGCACCATTACCGTTCGTTGACTGTGCGCATTATGGCACGTTGAACCAGATCGACACGTATTATACCAACGGCCCGATGTCCTGATCCGTCACCCTTATGGCGGGCGAAGTCCCGCCACCCACGCCTCACGATACTGGTTCGGCCAAAGACATGGATGGCAGGCCTTCCAGGCTGTGTGAAAACTCTCGCCCGCGCTTTTGGCGGAGAATGGTTTTCTCCGGCGGCTCCTCTCCGTCATGGCGGGCGAAGGCCCGTCATCCACGCCTTGCTGTCCCGGCCCAGAAAAGGCGCA
>JANXLQ010000005.1 GCA_025355085.1 Rhodopila sp. | reverse complement strand
TGCCTCATAGGCTTCCGGCGACCGGTAGGCGAGCGCCGAATGCAATCTCTGCCGGTTATAGACCTCCTCGATGAACGGCCCGACCGATTGCCGCACATGCGCCTCGTCGCGATAGGCGCGGCCATTCACCTCCTCGCGTTTGAAGGTACGCATGAAGCTTTCAGCCATCGCATTGTCCCACGGGCAGCCGGCCCGGCTCATGCTCGGCTGGATGCCAGTCCGCTCCAACCGCGCGATATAATCCCCGCAGGCATACTGAACCCCGCGATCGGAGTGATGGATCAATCCGTCCGGACCAACGTCACGAGTCGCCAGTGCCATGTCCAGCGCCTCCAATGCCAGACTGGCGCGCAGATGCGAGGCAACCGCCCACCCCACCACAAGGCGGCTGAACGCATCGAGGATCACCACCAGATAGATGAATTCCTCGCTCAGCCGGATATACGTGATGTCCGCCACCCACAACTGGTTCACCGTCGCCGGCACCAGCCAACGCGCCAGATTCGGATAGACCAGGAAGCGGTGCCGGCTGTCCGTCGTCGCCGGGCGGAACGTTTTCGCTGATACGCACAGCAGATTATCCGCCCGCCGGATGCGCGCGACCCGCTTGTGATTGATTGCCCAGCCAGAGCGCTTCAGCAGCACCGTCAGCCGCCGATACCCGTAATGCCGCTCGGCCAGCGACAAACGCTGGATATCGTCGCGCACCGCTGTCTCCTCCTGACGCGGGGCGGACGCCTGCCAATTCCGGTAGTAGCCGGACCAGCTGACGCCGGCCAACTGGCACAACCGTTCGATCTCCGCATGGCCTTGCGGCGGCGTCTGCGCGTGGATCACCGCGTAGAGGCCGTCGCGCCAGGAACGCCGCTCGCCGGGCGTTGCTCCCTGACATGCCGCAAGGCTACGTGAAAAAAATCCAAATCCAACTGTTGCTGGCCGATCTTGCGCTGCAGTTCCGCGATCTGCCGCTGCGTCCGGGCCGGGCCGGAGTCCGCCGGCCCTGCCCGGACCCGGCGCATCCAGGATGCTGGCCCGGCTGGGCCGGCCCGCACGGCGCAGGGCGATCGAACCACCATCCTCGTGCTGATCGCGCCAGCAATAGAGCAGCTTGCGCTCGATGCCCAACTCGATGGCCAAGCCCACGATGCTCGCCGCCGCCGCCATGCGCGACAAGGCGGCGAGCTTGTAATCACGGGTGAAACTTCGTCGCTTCTGTCTCGACACACTCGTTGTCTTTCTATAACAGTGCGTCTAATTGTTGTGTCTCAGTTTAGGGGTGCATTCCAGGCACCGATAACGATGCTTAAGCCCGCGCCGCCTTCGTCATCCGCACCAACTCCCGCCGTACATCGCCGGAATCCCTGACCGGCGCGGACCAGGGGAACCGGATCACCCGTTCGTCCAACGCCAGATCGAACCCGTCCACGTCGGCGGTTACCATCCGCCATTCGCCCGGGGAACCAGCGATGGCGGCCAGCGCATCCGGGTGGTCCCGGTTGCAGTGCTCCAGTATCCCCGGTTCGGACGCCAACACTGCCGCCACCGCATCCGCATCCGGCGCCAGATCGGCCGCCACAAAACGGAACGCCCGCGCGAACCCGCCGACCAGCGCGCCTGCCTCCACCACGATCCGCCACGTCGCGAAATCGCCGAAATCGGCATACAGCGTCGCATACGGATGCACCGCCAAAAACCGGGCTTTTAGCGATGGGTCATCCACGACCTCGGCTACACCGCTGACAGTGACCCGAGGCGTTGTCTGCGGATTAACCGATGTCGCCACCCCGCCCATCATCAACGAACATCGCGGATCGGCGCGCAAATACCTTGTATGCTCGGCTAGCCGGGACAGCAGCAGCAACAACGACCCATCCGGCATGCACGCCGGGGTCACCAGCGACGCGAACGGATGGCCTTTGGCGCTGGTGGCCAGGCATCCGCTGCGTGCCGAGCGCAGCAACATCTTGGCTTGCCAGGCCGGGGTTATATTTTCTGATTCCGATGCCATATTTCGTTCACCCCTCGTCCGCAATCTGCCACAATTCTCTGCCGTACTATGCTAACACGCGGCACGCGCCCCAAAGGAGCCTTCGATGAAGCAGACCATCGCCCTGGTCGATGACGACCGCAACATCCTTACCAGCGTCTCCATGACGTTAGAGCAGGAAGGCTTCATCGTCCGCACTTATACGGATGGCGAAAGCGCCTTGCAGGGCATGACGGCAAAACCTGTGGATCTGGCGGTACTCGACGTCAAGATGCCGCGCATGGATGGGATGGAGCTGCTGCAACGCCTGCGCCAGCGCACCTCCATGCCGGTGATCTTCCTAACGTCCAAGGATGAAGAAGTCGATGAACTGATGGGCCTGCGCCTCGGTGCCGACGATTACATCACCAAGCCGTTCAGCCAGCGCCTGTTGTTGGAGCGCATCCGCGCCCTGCTCCGCCGCAACGAAGCCAGCAAGGCCGAAGGCTCCGGCGCGGCGCCCGGCGGTGTGATGACCCGAGGCGACCTGGTGCTGGACGAGACCAAGCACCAATGCACCTGGAAGGGCACCGACATTCAATTGACAGTCACCGAATTCCTGCTGGTAAAAGCGCTCGCCGCGCGCCCCGGGATGGTGAAAAGCCGAGACCAGCTTATCGACGCCGCGTATGGCGAGAACATCTACGTCGATGACCGCACCATCGACAGCCACGTCAAGCGCATCCGCAAGAAGTTTCGCGTTGGGACGGAAGAATTCACCCATATCGAGACGCTGTACGGCATCGGCTACCGCTACAAGGAGCATTGATTGCCCGACAGCAGCCTTCTGTCCGGGCTGACCCACCCGGCCCGGCGGTTCCGCCAGCGCTGGGTGTCGCCGTTGTTGCGGCGCATCCTTCTGGTCAACGCCCTGCCGCTGGCGCTGCTGGTGGTGGCGCTGCTGTACCTCGACCAATATCAGAACGGCCTGCTGGAAGCGCAGGTCACGGCTTTGCGCGAACAGGCCAGGGTGTTCGCCGGAGCCTTAGGCGAAAGCGCGGTGCTCACCGCCGATCCGGACAATCCGAAACTGATCGCGCCGGTGGCGATATCGTTGCTGCACCGCTTGACCGAACCCACGCCCGACGCGCAGGCCCGGCTGTATGCTCCCGATGGAATGTTGCTGGCGGATTCCCGGCGGCGGGAGGGACCGAACGGTCCGCTCACCTTCGAACCGCTGCCTCCCCCTGTCGATCATGGGCGGCTGCTGGCGACGATCTGGCGGCTGTACGATGGCGTGCTGGCGATGCTGCCGCATCAGGCTGCGATCACCATGGTCGATACGACTCCCTCGGCCGGCGGTCCCGATTGGCAACCGAATGTCAAAGAGGAACTGCGGCTTAACAGCGCCGGCAAGAGTAGCGAGACCGCGCCCTATATTCGCCGCACCGGGGATAACCGGCTGCTGGTGACCGTCGCCGTGCCGGTCGAACGCGACAAACACACCGTCGGAATCATCTCCCTGACCCGCGAAGCGCGCGAGGTTGACGAAAGCCTGTTCACCGTGCGGATGTCGATCCTGGCGCTGTTCGGGTTGGCATTGCTGCTGACCGTGCTGCTGTCGTGGTATCTGTCGTTGACCATCGCCCGCCCGATCCTGCGGCTGGCGGAGGCGGCGGCCAACATGCGCGAAGGCGGCGGGCGATCCGGCAGCGTGCCCCCATCGCTGCTGAAGCGCCGGGATGAGGTCGGGGCGCTGGCGTCCGCCCTGGCCGACAGTGCCGTTGCGTTGTGGGATCGGATGGACGCGACCGAGCGGTTTGCCGCCGACGTGGCGCATGAGATCAAGAACCCGTTGTCGTCTATTCGCAGCGCCATCGAGACTCTGCTGCGGATAGACGACGCCGGCCGCCAGCGGCAGTTGCTGACGATTATTGCGCAGGACGTGATGCGGTTGGACCGGCTGATCAGCGATGTGTCCGACGCGTCCCGGTTGGACGCGGAACTGTCGCGCGTTACCGCCGAACCGGTGGATGTCGTGCCGATCCTGCTCACGCTGCAGGAAATGGACGAGGCCACCCGCGATGTCACCAAAGACCCTCGGCTGGAGGTGATTGCTCCACCCAACGGCCTGTCGGTCTGGGCGGTGGAGGACCGGTTAGTGCAGGTGTTGCGCAATTTGATCGGCAACGCGCATTCCTTCAGTCCACCACGCGGCCGCATCGTCGTGCGGGTGCGCGATGCCGGCGGGATAGCGGAACTGTGTGTGGAGGACGACGGACCGGGCATCCCCGATGCCAATCTGGAGCACATTTTCGACCGGTTTTACTCCGAGCGGCCGTCGGGCGAGAGTTTTGGGCAGCATTCCGGCCTGGGGCTGTCAATCAGCCGGCAGATCGTGGAGGCATTGCAGGGGCAATTATCGGCGGAAAACCGCCGGGATGCCAGCGGCAAGGTGCTGGGTGCGCGGTTTATCGTGCGGTTGCCAATCGTTTAGATCGGGCTTTTCGGGCTTTGGCGGTAAGGTCCGGGAACCGATGCAGTTTCGGCACAGGCGCGCCCCCGTCACGACCTTCAGCCAACTTATCGTGCGTTGTGAACATTTGGGCCAAATTTATGATTTAAGATACGGCACCCTTAACCATGGGAGGCACCGATGCCATTCGATGGACTTGGTTATATTAGCAACACCGCTTCGCCTGATAAACCTTCGCTTTGGATGCGCCTGGCCCACTTCGCGTTGGGGGCGCCTGCCGTCACGAAAAGCCTGCCGCTGCATGCGTTCCAGCCCATACCGGCGTCGCAGCCGGATGCGCTGACGCTACAGGTCCTGTCGATCGGCCGGGCGTTGATCGAGGACCGGAAAGATTGGGTGCAGCGTCGATACGAAACGCGGGATGGGCGGCGTTGTGCCGTCGGGGCCCTGCGCGGCGCCGCCCGGATGATGAACCTGCATGGCCCACAGACCGGGGCTAACACGATCCTGTTGTCGGTAGCGATGAGCCGCGGGTTCAACGACATCGAGAGCATGAACGATAACTCCAGTCACCGTCAGGTTCTTTCAGCTTTCGATGAAGCTATTTCCCGCGCCCGGAAATTCCCGGGATAGGATTTTCGGCATCATCGCTGGCGATACGAGGCAATCCCCCGCCACGACACGGGGGTTGCGTCGAGTCTTCCTGCGAATGGAGTTTTCGGCGGAATTTGCCGCAACCAGGGTGGGGGGCGGCGATATAGGTGCGGAGGCGTGCGGCGTTACTAAGTGGTGATCGGGCACGAAAGAGGGTTCAACCTCAAACAATCATGGTCTAATGACCCCGGGTCGGAGCGCCCGCGATTTGGCGGTGCGTCCTGACCGCAACTGATAGTTATCGGGGCCCGCATCGATCGTTGCTGAAGAGGCGTGTTCTTGGGTAGCGCACCCGCATCGCCTGAGAGGCTGCCACCCGATCAGTGGGCGTGTCCATCATTGGCGACTGCCCGCCAGGCATGTCCCTGCCGGGTTAACAGGTCGTCGGCCGACGTCGGGCCATCGCTTCCCGACGCATAATTCAGGACATTATCCGGCTTTTCTTGTGA
>JANXLQ010000468.1 GCA_025355085.1 Rhodopila sp. | reverse complement strand
GTAAAGAGGCGGGTCATTCCCATCTTCTGTGCGATCACACCGGAGCGCATGTAGCTACCTCATTATTCCGTAGGCTCAGAGCTTGATCTCGACATCGACGCCGGCGGCGAGGTCGAGCTTCATCAGCGCGTCCACCGTCTGCGGGGTCGGCTCCACGATGTCCAGCAGCCGGCGATGCGTTCGGATTTCGAACTGCTCACGGCTTTTCTTGTCGACGTGCGGGGAACGGTTCACGGTGAACCGCTCGATATGCGTCGGCAGCGGGATCGGTCCGCGAACCCGGGCACCCGTGCGCTTGGCCGTGTTCACGATCTCCTTGGTGCTGTTATCCAGCACGCGGTGATCATAGGCCTTAAGCCGGATACGGATATTCTGATTGTCCATCGTTCGCTCTTCAATGTTCCCGCCGAAACGAGAGCCCACACCCGCCCAACCAAAGGGTTGGGCCAAGTGCCGGCATCGTTTTCGTTATCAGGCCTGGATGCTGGCAACCACGCCGGCGCCGACGGTGCGGCCACCTTCGCGGATCGCGAACCGCAGGCCGTCGTCCATCGCGATCGGATGGATCAGTGTGACGTCCATCGATACGTTGTCTCCCGGCATCACCATCTCGGTGCCTTCCGGCAGCTCAACCACACCCGTCACGTCTGTCGTGCGGAAGTAGAATTGCGGACGGTAGTTGGTGAAGAACGGGGTATGACGACCGCCTTCTTCCTTCGTCAGAATGTAGGCTTCCGCCTTGAATTTGGTGTGCGGCGTAATCGTGCCCGGCTTGGCCAAAACCTGGCCACGCTCCACGTCGTCACGCTTCGTGCCGCGCAGCAGCGCGCCAATGTTGTCACCGGCCTGCCCCTGGTCGAGCAATTTGCGGAACATTTCGACGCCCGTCACGATGGTCTTGACGGTATCCCGGATGCCAACGATTTCAACTTCTTCACCAACCTTGACGATGCCGCGCTCAACGCGGCCCGTCACCACGGTGCCACGGCCGGAGATCGAGAACACATCTTCGATCGGCATCAGGAACGGACGCTCAATAGCGCGTTCCGGCTGCGGAATGTATTCGTCAACAGCGGCCATCAGCTTCAGGATCGCCTGTTCGCCAAGTTCCGGATTCTTGTCTTCCAGCGCCATCAGGGCCGAACCGTGGATGATGGGGATATCGTCGCCGGGGTACTGATAGGAAGAAAGAAGTTCGCGAACCTCCATCTCGACCAGTTCGAGCAGCTCCGGGTCATCGACCATGTCGCACTTGTTCAGGAACACCACGAGCGCCGGTACGCCGACCTGACGGGCGAGCAAAATGTGCTCCCGGGTCTGCGGCATCGGGCCATCGGCGGCGGACACGACCAGGATCGCACCGTCCATTTGCGCGGCGCCGGTGATCATGTTCTTCACATAGTCAGCATGGCCGGGGCAATCGACGTGGGCGTAATGGCGGTTCTTCGTCTCATACTCAACGTGAGCGGTAGAGATCGTGATTCCACGCGCCTTTTCTTCCGGCGCTTTGTCAATCTGGTCGTACGCCGTATAGACGGCCCCGCCGGTCTTCGCCAGGATCTTGGTGATCGCGGCCGTTAGCGATGTCTTGCCATGATCGACGTGGCCGATCGTGCCAATGTTGCAGTGCGGTTTGTTCCGCTCGAATTTTGCCTTACCCATAGTAATCTCCGTAGATCCAGCAGCAGATCTTGTGGGTTAAACTGTTGTTTTACCGTTAGCGCAAAAGCGATCCGCGCCAAGACACGTTAGGTTACCAGCGATAATGGCTGAATGCCTTGTTCGCTTCGGCCATCCGGTGGGTGTCTTCACGCTTCTTCACTGCCGAACCACGGTTATTGACCGCGTCCAGAAGTTCGTTGGACAGACGATCCTGCATCGTATGCTCACCGCGCTTGCGGGCCGCATCGATGATCCAGCGGATCGCCAATGCCTGACGGCGTTCGGCCCGGACTTCGACAGGCACCTGATAGGTAGCGCCACCGACACGCCGCGACCGGACTTCGACAGCCGGCTTAACGTTGTCCAAAGCTTCATGGAACATGCGCACCGGATCGGCGGCAGCTCCTCCACGACGCTTCATAACGTCCAGGGCGCTATAGACAATGCCCTCGGCCGTGGACTTTTTGCCATCATACATCAGCACGTTCATGAAACGGGTGATAACGATGTCGCCGAACTTGGCATCCGGCAAGATTTCGCGCTTTTCGGCGCGGTGACGACGAGACATACGATCGCCCCTTACTTCGGCCGCTTCGCGCCATACAGCGAACGACGCTGACGACGCTTGGGAAGACCCTGGGTATCCAACACACCGCGCAGGATATGATAACGAACGCCCGGCAAATCCTTCACGCGTCCGCCGCGGATCAGAACCACCGAATGTTCCTGAAGGTTATGACCTTCGCCAGGAATATAGCTAACCACTTCGTAGCCGTTGGTCAGACGAACCTTCGCTACTTTACGCAGCGCCGAGTTCGGCTTCTTCGGCGTCGTGGTATAGACGCGCGTGCAAACGCCGCGCTTCTGCGGGCAGCCCTGCAGGGCCGGAACAAGGTTCCGGTTCTTCGGCCGCTCGCGCCCATGGGCGATAAGCTGGTTGATGGTCGGCATGGACCTCTTTCTCTTTCCGTTTCGCGCTTCGCCGCAGGTCTAGGTTCGATCGCCGATTAACAGCCAAAGCCCGCCGGCATGGGAAAGCGCCCATCCTGCGGGGTGACGATAGGCAGACGGCCTAAGCCCATCCTGAAAATGGGCGGCGCCGCGTGCGTCGTATGCCTGCGAACCAACGACCGTCCCACTTTGTAAACCCTGGGTCGGCCGAGGGCGCGATGTCTAGAAGCACCTCCGACCCGAGTCAAGCGTCGATCCCGGACTGTATTACAGATTCGTGCATTGCCTATATTCGGGGGGCTGAATGGCCCAGCGCCACGGCCATGCATTGCTGGTCCATTGACAGATCGCATGGGCCTCGCGACCGAACATCATAAGTGCTACGCACCCCCATCCGCGCATACGCTCGGTTCGGCTTTCGGAGAGACACTCTAATAATGTGCGGTATCGCTGGACTGATCCTGTCTTCCGGCGCTGCGCCGCCCGATCCGGCCGTCTTGTCCAAACTGATCGGGGCCCTACGCCATCGCGGGCCGGACGGCAGCGGCCACGCCGTGATCGGTCGCGTCGCGTTGCTCCATAATCGTCTGGCGATCATCGACCTCGTCACCGGGGATCAGCCGTTCTTTGCCGGCGGCGCCACGCTGGTAGGCAATGGCGAGATCTATAATTACCGCGAACTGCGCGAGTCGCTGCCCGGCGTGAACTTCGCCACCAACAGCGATTGCGAGCCGCCGCTGCATCTGTGGATGCGCGATGGCCCGGATTATGCCCAGCAGCTTCGCGGCATGTACGGGATCGCGATCCACGAACGACTCCACCGGACCGTTACCCTGTCGCGCGACCCGTTCGGCATTAAACCGTTGTATATCGCCCAAATCGATGGCGGTCTGGCATTTGCGTCAGAGTCACAGGCGCTGCTCGAAGCCGGACTTGTCAAACGCGCGGTGCGGCCGGCGGCGGTAGAGGAGTTGCTGCAACTTCAGTTCACCACCGGCGCCGATACCGTCTTCCAGGGCATTCAGCGGGTATTGCCGGGGGAAACCATCACCTGCTCTGACGGCCATATTCTGGAGCGGCGGCGGATCAGCGCCGTTCCGGCCGAACCGCCCGAGGACATCGACGAAGCGGCCGCGATGCGCCGGCTGGACCGGGCTTTAATGGAGAGCGTCGATCTGCATCAACGCAGCGACGTGCCGTATGGCATGTTCCTGTCCGGCGGCATCGACAGCGCCACGCTGATCACGCTGATGGCTCGCCTGAACGACCAGCCCGTGCTGGCCTTCACCGCCGGCTTCGATGCGCCCGGCGCGGCCGACGAACGCGAACAGGCCGCCAGGATCGCCCGCGCTGTTGGGGCAAAGCACGAATCGATCGAAGTCACGGAAAAGATGGTCTGGCAGCATTTGCCCGAGATTGTCGCGGCAATGGACGATCCGACCATGGATTATGCCATCATCCCGTCCTGGTTCCTCGCCCGGCGCGCCCGTCAGGACGTGAAGGTCGTGCTGACCGGCGAAGGCGGCGATGAGATATTCGGTGGCTACAAGCGCTATCGCCAGGCGATGCTGCCGTGGTGGCGCGGCGGGCGGACGATGTGGGCCGGTGGCAGCTTCGACAAGGTGCCGGTGCTGCGCACTAAACCCACGGCCTGGCGCGATGGGATGGCGGCGGCTGCAGTCCAGGCGGCGATGGGCGGGCGGACGACGCTGGCTGCCGCTCAGGCGCTGGACATGACCGACTGGCTGCCGCACGACCTGTTGCTGAAGCTGGACCGCTGCATGATGGCGCACGGGGTGGAAGGACGCACGCCGTTCCTCGATTCGGGCGTCATGGCAGCGGCCTATCGGCTTCCCGATTCGATGAAGCTGCACCGCGGCATGGGGAAATGGATTCTGCGGAAGTGGCTGGAGGACAATCAGCCAGCCGCGCAACCGTTCGCGCCGAAAGCCGGATTTACCGTCCCCGTGGGCGCCTGGATCAAGGCGCAAGGGTCGCGTCTGGGTCCGCTGGTGGCCGCGCAGCCCGGCGTGGCAGAGATCGCGCATCCCGAGATGGTGGTGGCGCTGTTCGGCAACATCCGGCGGTGGCGGCATGGATTTGCGTGCTGGAAGCTGTTGTTTTACGCGCTGTGGCATCGGCGGCACATTCTGGGGCTGCCGCCTGCCGGGGATGTCTGGGAGACGCTTTCGACCCGGTAGGCGATGCCGCTTCCGCGCCTCGTGCTGCGCTCGCTAAGCAGGCGGCCTGCATCGGCGGAGACCGGCTGAAACCAGGTGACGAGCACTGCGGCAACGAATAATAGACCGACTGCGGATTGAACAGGAACGGAATCCCGCCGCAGAAAGACGGCAGGAACTCCGGCGGTGACAGCGGGCCATTGGTAACCTGCCAGAAAAATCCGGCCATCAGCCACGGCAGGAACAGACCGTAGTCATAACCAAGATTTCCGATCGGGTTGGGGAAAAACCGGGCGATGTTCCAGGCGAAAAATCCGGATACGCCCAGCGCGACGATGAGCAATGTCAGGTGCGGCCCCATCGCCGTTCGCCACAGTCCTGGCCGGATAGCGGGTATCGGTGTCATCGCAACTTCATCGCTGGTGAGTTCCCTGTTGACTTCGCCGGGCGCTCCCATCATTAGGGAGCCTTGCGGTTGGCGTTTTTCGAAATGCCGGTAAACCGGCGATGGGGCTGTAGCTCAGTTGGGAGAGCGCCTCGTTCGCAATGAGGAGGTCAGGGGTTCGATTCCCCTCAGCTCCACCATCCCCGGTTCTGTCCTATCGCTATCGCCGCCGGCACACCGATATGCGGCGCGTATCATGGGTGTTGCCCCGAGGTGTTGCCGGGGACCGTGGCATGTTACGGAACGGCCGCAAACAGCAGCTATTCTAACGCGGTCGCCATGGTCTGCCGCAACACCGGCAGCACCTCTTCCGCGAACCAGGGATTGCGCCGCTGCCACCCCGTGACGCGCCAGGACGGATGCGGCAACGGGATGACAGCCGGTCCCAGGTCGCGGAACTGCCTCACCCGTTCCGTCATTGCACCTTTGCCCAGGCGGTGCCGCAGCGCATACGACCCGACCAGCAGGGTTAGTCTGATTTGAGGCATCAGGCGGGTAAAACGATCCAGCCATAGCGGCGCGCATTCAGGCCTGGGTGGGGCATCTCCGCCATTCGGCAGACGGCCCGGGTAACAAAGACCGGCCGGTACAATGGCGATCCGGGCCGGATCGTAGAAAAGGTCACGATCCATCAGCAGCCATTGGCGCAGCCGGTCGCCCGAGGCATCGTTCCAGGGTACACCGGTCATGTGGACCTTGGTTCCGGGGGCCTGCCCGACGATCAGAACACGGGCGGTGCCGGAAACCCGGAAGACAGGACGCGGACCCAGCGGCAGGACCGATTCGCAGAGGCGGCAGGCAAGCGCCTCGCCGGCCGCAACCGCAAGCGTATCCTTCGTGACCGCACGGTCAGCCAATGTTCCCGCGCGCCCGCAGTGCTGAAACGACTTCATCGGCCAACATGTCCGGCGTGCCCTCCAGCGTCCGCAGCCGGATTTCCGGGTCCAGCGGTGCCTCATAAGGCGCATCGACACCGGTAAAGTTCCGTATCTGGCCGCTGTCGGCTTTCTCGTACAAGCCCTTTGGATCGCGCCGGCGGCATTCCTCGATCGGGGTATCGACGAATATTTCCAGAAACTCGCCCTCGCCGACCCGGTCACGCGCCAGCAGCCGCTCCGCCCGATACGGCGAGATGAACGACACGATCACGATCAGGCCCGCCTCCACGAACAGCCGGGCCACCTCGGCGATGCGGCGGATATTCTCCACACGGTCGGCTTCCGAGAACCCGAGATCGCGGTTCAGGCCATGCCGGACATTGTCGCCGTCCAGTACCATCGTGTGGTGGCCCAGCGCATGCAGGCGCTTTTCCACCTGATTGGCGATGGTCGATTTGCCTGCACCGGACAGGCCGGTGAACCACAGGACGGCCGGTTTCTGGTGTTTCATCAGCGAGCGCGTCGCCTTGTCCACCTCCATCCTGTGCCAGACGATATCGGCGTTGCGCGTGCGGATCGCCGTCACCATGCCGGCGCCGACGGTGCCGCGGGTCAGCCGATCGATCAGGATGAACCCGCCCAGTTCGCGGCTTGTCTCGTAAGGTTCGCACACCACCGGATGCGTCAGAGAGATCGAGACCCGGCCAATCTCGTTAAGCGCCAATTCCCGCACGCTGACTTCTTCGAGCGTTTCCATGTCCAACCGCGTGGTGATGTCGGTGATCGTCGCCACGACCGTCTTAGTGCCCAGCATCAGCAGGTAAGCGCGGCCGCGGAACAGCGGCGTCTCGTCCATCCAGACAACCCAGCTATCCAACCCGTCCGCCGCCGCCGGCACCGGATCGGCTGACAGGACGTCACCGCGAGAGATGTCGATCTCCCGGTCCAGCACCAAGGTGACGGGATCGCCCGCACCGGCCTCCGCCAGATCGCCGTCCATACTGACGATGCGGGCGACCGCGGCTTCGGTGTGCGCGCCGGCATTGAACACAGTATCGCCCGGCCGCACTCGCCCGGTCGCGATCGTACCGGCGTAACCTCGGAAAGTGTGGTCGGGCCGATTGACATATTGCACCGGCATACGGAACAGCCCGCCCTGAACCAACCTTGGATCAGCGGCCTCCAGGGCGTGGAGCAAAGTGTGACCGGTGTACCAGGGCATTCGGGCGCTGGGACCGGTCACGTTGTCGCCGTCGCGGGCGCAAATCGGGATCGGCGTGATCCGATTGAACTCCAGCTTACCGAGCAGCGCGCGGAAATCGTAGCGAATCGCGGCGAACACCGATTCGTCGAAGCCGGCCAGGTCCATCTTGTTGACCGCAAGCACGACCTGCCGGATCCCCAGCATGGATGCGATCGCGGCATGACGGCGGGTCTGCGGCAAAATTCCCTTACGGGCATCGATCAATAGGATCGCAAGGTCGGCGGTCGAGGCGCCGGTGACCATGTTGCGGGTGTATTGCTGGTGACCCGGCGTGTCGGCCAGGATGAAGCGGCGGGCCGGCGTCTCGAAGAACCGGTAGGCGACATCGATCGTCACCCCCTGTTCCCGCTCCGCTTCCAGGCCATCGACCAACAGTGCGTAGTCGGTCGCGCCATCCACGGTGCCGAAGCGCTTCGAGTCGCGTTCCAACGCCGCCATCACGTCGTCGGGGATGGTGCCGCATTCGAACAGCAGGCGCCCGATCAGGGTCGATTTCCCGTCATCGACGCTGCCGCAGGTCAGGACGCGGAGAACTGAGTCCGGCATCAGAAATACCCCTCGCGCTTCTTGCGCTCCATCGACGAATCCTGCTCCTGGTCGATCAAACGACCGGCACGTTCGGAATCCCGCGTGACCAGCATTTCGGCCAGCAACGCATCCATGTCGCCGGCGTCCGACAAGACTGCCGCCGATAGCGGATAACAGCCCAGGGACCGGAATCTTACCAAGCGATCCTCCGGTGTTTCGCCGGGCTGGAAACGCATACGGCCGTCATCCACCACGATAATTTGTCCGCCGCGCATCACCGTCGGGCGCATGGCGGCGAAATAAAGCGGAACCACATCGATCCCCTCGGCAGCGATGTAGGTCCACACGTCGAGTTCGGTCCAGTTGGACAGCGGGAACACCCGCATCGTCTCGTTCGGCGCCAATTGGCCATTATACAGATTCCAAAGCTCCGGCCGCTGCCGTTTCGGGTCCCATGCATGCCCGGGCGCTCGCACGGAGAAAATCCGTTCCTTCGCCCGCGACCGTTCTTCGTCGCGCCGGGCGCCGCCAATGGCGAAATCATAGTTGCCGGCGGTAAGGGCCTGCTTCAGCGCATCGGTTTTCATGATCTGCGTGTAGGCGCCGCCGTGATCGAACGGATTGATGTTGTCCCGGATGCCGTCGGGATTGGTGTGGATGCGAAGCTCCAGGCCCAGGCGGCGCACGGTGGCATCGCGGAATTCGATCATCGCCCGGAATTTCCAGGTGGTGTCGATATGCACCAGCGGGAAAGGCGGTTTGGCGGGGTAGAACGCCTTGCGGGCGAGATGCAGCAGGACGGAGGAATCCTTGCCGATCGAATAGAGTAAAGCCGGCCGAACGGCCTGAGCCGCGACTTCGCGGAAAATCCGGATGCTTTCGGCCTCCAGGGTCGCCAGATGCGCGGGTCGTCGTTCACTCATCGTTCACTCCTGTCGCCCGATGTTAGACCACGATCGTTTGAGGTTGCACCCTCGCCGGTGCCCGATCATGGTCTAACCCCGTGTTTGATCGCGTGATTCACGTTTGAGGTCGAGCAACCGCAAACGATCACGCGCTAAGCACCGCCAACCATCAGACCTGCCGGACGATGTATGTTTTTTCCAAAGCCTCGACGATGGCATTCGCATGCCCCTTGTCGCGGGCCTCCACCATGACTTCCAATTCGGCTGCCTGAACCGAGGAGGAGGCGAACAGACGCTGGTGGGATACCTCGATAATATTACCACCGGAATCGGCGATCTTGCCTGCGATATCCGCGAGTACACCTGGCCGGTCGGGGATTTGCAGGTGCAGCCGCAGCAGGCGGCCGTCGCGCAGCAGATCGCGCAGCAGAACGTTGGACAGAATGCGGACGTCGATGTTGCCGCCCGTGATGGCGACGCCAACCTTTTTTCCGCGAAACCGCTCCGGATACGCCAAAAGCGCGGCGAGACCAGCGGCACCGGCGCCTTCGGCGACCGTCTTGGCGGCTTCGATCAGCAAACCGATCGCTTCCTCGATGGCGCGTTCAGGAGTCACCAGGATTCCCGCGATACGACGGCGGACAATTTCGAACGGGATTTCGCCGATGTCGCGGACAGCGATGCCCTCGGCGATCGTGGCACCGCCGACCGACACAGACCGGCCGGCCAATCGTTGTGCCATGGCGGCATAGGTTTCGACCTCGGCGCCATACACGGCGATGCCGGGCTTCATCGCCGACGCCGCCACGAGGCAACCGGCCAACAAGCCACCGCCGCCGACCGGAATAATCAGCGCATCCAGGTCGGGTGCGTCCTGCAACATCTCCCGCGCCAGGGTACCCTGGCCCGCAATGATGCCGGCATCGTCGAACGGATGGATGAACACCAACGACTGGGCGGCCGCCAGTTCGCGCGCATGCGCCGCGGCTTCGGCCAGTGTCTCGCCCACGAGAATAACCGTCGCGCCCCAGGATGCGGTGCGGGTCACTTTAGTCGAGGGGGTGAATTTCGGCATCACGATCGTAGCCGCAATGCCCAGCAGACTGGCATGGCGACCGATCGCCTGGCCGTGGTTGCCGGCCGACATCGCGACAACGCCGCGCGCCCGTTCCTCTGGGGTCAGCAACGCCAACCGGTTTGCCGCTCCGCGTTCCTTGAACGCTCCAGTCGCCTGCAGATTATCCAGCTTTAACATGACATCGGCGCCGGTCAGCCGCGAAATCGCATCGCACGGCAGCATCGGTGTCCGCAACACGCGACCAGCAATCCGCTCGGCTGCCTGCTCAACGTCCTCGAGCGTTATCATCGGCTACGGACGGTACGCTCAGATAAATCTAACTTCCAGAATTTCGTATGCCCTGTCGCCGCCCGGGGCGGGTACGGACACCGTCTCGCCGACCTTCTTGCCGATCAGCGCCTTTGCCAGCGGCGAGGAAACCGACAGCAGCTTGAGTTTGATGTCGGCTTCGTACACGCCAACGATTTGATACGTGGCTTCCTTATTGGTTTCTTCGTCCACCAGTTTGACATGTGCGCCGAACTTGACGTGGGAACCGCTCAGGGTTGAGGGATCAATAACCTCAACGGCACCGACGACTTCCTCCAGCTCCTGGATGCGGCCCTCGATAAACGACTGGCGTTCGCGCGCTGCGTGATATTCGGCGTTTTCTGAGAGATCGCCGTGCGACCGCGCTTCCGCGATGGCGCGGATGACCGCCGGCCGTTCCTGCGAGCGCAGAGTCCGGAGTTCTTCTTCTAGGCGCACCAAACCTTGGGCCGTCATCGGAAACTTCTGCACGGCGTGGTCCTTCAAACCTTGGTCAACGCAACCATGTCACACGGCACCGCCGCGGGCGGGGATTTTTCCCCTACCGCGGCGCATTGGCTAAAACGAACCGCGAAAATAGGACTGAAGCGGCGCAACTTCAAGCGTTCCCGCTTTTAATGCGGCGATTGCATGCACTGCAGCCCGAGCACCCGCAAGGGTTGTGTAATGCGGAATGCCGTGGGTCAAAGCGCTGCGGCGTATCGCGAAGCTGTCGGCGACCGATTGCGGCGTGGACGCGGTGTTGATAACCAACTGAAGTTCACCCGAACGGATCGCATCGACGCAGTGCGGCCGGCCCTCCAGGACCTTGTTGACCACGGTGACCGGCAAGCCGGCCTCGCGGATTCGGGCGGCAGTGCCGCGGGTGGCGACAATGGAAAAACCCATCTCTGTTAGGCGGCGGGCCAGCGACGGCAGGCCCTTCTTGTCGGCGTCCTTGATTGACAGGAACACCCGTCCCGCCATTGGCAGGATCACGCCCGCCCCGAGTTGCGCCTTTGCGAAGGCGCGCTCGAAACTGGAATCGAGGCCCATGACCTCACCCGTCGATTTCATCTCCGGTCCCAGGATCGTATCCACGTTGGTGAACCGGGCGAACGGGAAGACGGCTTCCTTGACCGCGACATGCGGGGCGATGGAGTCGTCGTCCAGCTTGAAGTCGGTGGCAAGCTTGGCACCGGCCATTACACGGGCCCCGATTTTGGCGACGGCCACGCCTGTCGCTTTGGCGACGAACGGCACGGTGCGGGACGCGCGGGGGTTTACTTCCAGCACGTAAATCGTGTCGTCCTTGATCGCGTACTGCACGTTCATCAGCCCGACCACACCCAGTGCCTTGGCCAGCGCCTCGGTTTCCGACTTCAGTTCGGTGATCATGGCGGGGGACAGAGAATACGGCGGCAACGAGCAGGCCGAGTCGCCGGAATGGATGCCGGCTTCTTCGATGTGTTCCATGACGCCCGCGACGTACACGGATTCTCCGTCGCAGATACAATCGACATCGACCTCAATAGCGTCGTTCAGGTAGCGGTCGATCAGGACGGGATTGTCGCCCGACACACGCACGGCCTCTCGCATGTACCGCTGCAAGCCGCTGCGGTCGTACACGATCTCCATCGCACGGCCGCCGAGGACATAACTGGGGCGGATCACGACCGGATACCCGATGCGGTCGGCGATGATTTCGGCATCTTCCGCCGAACGGGCCAAGCCGTTGTCGGGTTGCCGCAGGCCGAGGCGCTGTAAAAGCTGTTGGAACCGTTCGCGATCCTCGGCCAAATCGATGGCGTCCGCTGACGTGCCGAGAATGGGGATTCCCTCACGCGACAGAGCCTGCGACAGCTTTAGCGGCGTTTGGCCGCCGTATTGCACGATGCAGCCCAACAGCGTGCCGTTCTGCTGCTCGCGGCGCACCAGGGCGATCACGTCCTCTTCGGTCAGCGGTTCGAAATACAGCCGGTCAGAGGTGTCGTAGTCGGTGCTGACGGTTTCCGGGTTGCAGTTGACCATGATGGTCTCGAACCCGGCGTCCTTCAGCGCGTAGGCGGCGTGGACGCAGCAATAGTCGAACTCGATCCCCTGCCCGATGCGATTCGGGCCGCCGCCGAGGATGATGATCTTCGTCCGGTCGGTCGGATCGGATTCGCAGGTCGGCACACCGTAACCGCCCTCGAACGTCGAATACATGTATGGGGTTTTAGAGGCGAATTCCCCAGCGCAGGTGTCGATGCGTTTGTAAACCGGGGTAACGCCCAGTGCGGCGCGGGCTTTGTGTATCTCGGGCGCGCTGGTCTTGGTCAGTTCACCCAGCCGGATATCGGAAAAACCGAGCGCCTTCAGGCGGCGCAGAGCGCCCGCCTCGCGTGGCAGGCCATTGGCCGAAACCTCGCGTTCCGCGTGGACGATGCGTTCCAGTTCGCGCAGAAACCAGGGGTCGAACTTCGTTGATTCGTGGATTTCTTCCACCGTCAGGCCGGCGCGAAGGGCCTGTCCCGCCATCAGCAACCGGTCCGGCGTCGGTGAGGACAGGGCTGCTCGGAAAGCGTCAAGACCGCCATCGCCGGGGGCTTCCATCTCGTCGAGGCCCGAGAGACCGGTTTCCATGCTGCGCAGACCCTTTTGCAGGGCCTCGGCGAACGAACGGCCGATGGCCATCGCCTCCCCCACCGACTTCATCGATGTGGTGAGCAACGCCGGGGTGCCGGGGAATTTTTCGAAGGTGAAGCGGGGAATTTTGACCACAACGTAGTCGATGGTTGGCTCAAAACTGGCAGGGGTGACCATGGTGATGTCGTTGGTCAGTTCGTCCAGTGTGTAGCCGACGGCCAGCTTGGCGGCGATTTTCGCGATGGGGAAACCGGTCGCCTTAGACGCCAGGGCTGAGGACCGCGACACACGCGGGTTCATCTCGATCACCACGAGACGGCCATCGGCGGGGTTCAGGCCAAACTGGACGTTCGACCCACCGGTATCGACACCGATTTTGCGCAGGCACGCGATCGAGGCGTCGCGCATGATCTGGTATTCTTTGTCGGTCAGCGTCAGCGCCGGAGCGACCGTGACGCTGTCGCCGGTGTGGATGCCCATCGGATCGACGTTCTCGATGGCGCAAATGATGATGCAGTTGTCCTTGCTGTCGCGGACAACCTCCATCTCGTATTCTTTCCAACCGAGGACGGATTCTTCAATCAGCACTTCGGTGGTGGGGGAGGCTTCGAGGCCGCCGGCGACGATTTGCTCGAATTCTTCCTTGTTATAGGCGATGCCGCCGCCGGTGCCACCGAGCGTGAAGCTGGGACGGATGACGGATGGCAGACCGATCAGTTCCATCGCCGCGCGGGCTTCGTCCATGTTGTGGGCGATATAGGAGCGCGGGGATTCGATGCCGATTTCGGCCATTGCGTCACGGAATTTCAAGCGGTCTTCCGCGCGGTCGATGACGTCGGCCTTGGCGCCGATCAGTTCGACGCCATGCCGCTCCAACGCACCGCTGGCGTGCAGTTGCATTGCCGTGTTCAACGCCGTCTGGCCGCCCATGGTGGGTAGCAGGGCGTCGGGTTTCTCTTTCGCGATGATCTTTTCGACCATCTCGGGGGTGATCGGCTCGATGTAGGTCGCGTCCGCCAGGCCGGGGTCGGTCATGATGGTGGCGGGGTTGGAGTTGACCAGGATGACGCGGTAGCCCTCGGCCTTCAGGGCCTTGCATGCCTGGGCGCCGGAGTAATCGAACTCACAGGCCTGGCCAATGATGATCGGACCGGCGCCGATGATCATGATGGATTTTATGTCGGTACGTTTGGGCATCGGCGGTCCCTCTTCGTGATGGTCATGTCATAGGCGTGTTAAGAGTTGTTCCCTCATCGGAGGATGAGGAGGGAACCAGCTTCCTGAAATACAGCTTTAGATCGGGAGGCGCTCGTGGCTAGGCATTGATCGGAGCGTCCGAACGGCGGCGAATCCATCGCCAACTCCGCTCTGGCAGGAAGCCTTCGGATTCAGCCGTATTGGTTTCTATGACTAATAGCCGCGCTTCTTTGGTGTATCGCCGTATCGCTTTGCTAATCGCGCCAGCGCTTCTGTCGCTAACCACCAGGAATACACCCGGGATATGGTTCCACCAGTTTTCGAACATCTGGGTCGTTTTGATGAACTCCTTGAGCGCGTCGGGATCAAGCGTCGGATCAAGGAGATCGAACGTGATAATATAAGTTCGGCTAGCCATCGTTCTCACCTTGGCTCAGGGTCGATTGACCATGCTCCTGCCGATCCCCGCCTTTGGCTGTTAGCCTGTCGCCGGGGTCGAACATGACATGACTAATGCGCTCCCGCGTTCCTACATCCATATCCTTGTCTCCAAGAATGTGCGCCATAGTCATACTTAAGACATGCTTTTCCGAGCGCAACAGGTCAGGCCGGGAACAGACCGCGTAGGCGACGAGGGCGATTGCGCTGATGGCGCTCAATGTACCGATGGTTGCGAATAGGGTTATAAGGCCGTCGTGCGCCAACAGGCTACCGCCGAAGCACAAGATCGCAAACAGAAGTAGGATACCGAAAACAAACGGAATTGGATAGGTGACCGTTGCAGTGCGGATCGCCTGCTGAAATAAGCGGGCGTCCATGGCAGGATCAGCCACGCTCCATCATCCCAACAAACCGAGCGAAGAGGTAGTGGCTATCGGACGGACCGGGGCTCGCTTCCGGATGGTATTGCACGGAAAACGCCGGCCGATCCGTGGACGCAATTCCCTCGTTGGATTCATCGAACAGCGACACATGGGTCACCTTGACGTTCGCCGGCAATGAAGCGGAATCCACCGCGAAGCCGTGGTTTTGGCTGGTAATCTCCACCTTGCCGGTTTCCAGGTCCTTCACCGGCTGATTGGCGCCACGATGGCCGCGCTCCAGCTTGTAGGTCTTGGCGCCCAAAGCCAGCGCCAGCAACTGATGCCCGAGGCAGATACCGAAGATCGGCACACCGCTGTCCAACACATCCCGCAGCACCGGCACCGCATACACCCCGGTCGCCGCCGGATCGCCAGGACCGTTCGACAGGAACACGCCGTCCGGTTTGTGCCGTAGGATGTCCTCGGCCGTCGCCGTCGCCGGCACGACCGTCACGCGACACCCGGCCGAGGCCAAACAGCGCAAAATGTTTCGCTTCGCCCCGTAATCGACCGCCACGACGTGATGCTTTGGCGCAACTTGCCGACCGGAACCGGTGGGCCACACCCAGGCCGTTTCGTCCCAGCTATAGGTTTGCCGGCAGGTGACTTCTTTCGCGAGGTCCATACCTTCCAGCCCCGGCCATCCGACAGCCTGCGCCCGCAGTGCCGCCAGATCGAACCGGCCATCGGCGGGGAACGCAAGCACGCCGGTTGGGGCGCCACCGTCACGGATACGGATGGTCAGTGCCCGCGTGTCCACACCGGAGATGCCGGTGATCCCCTGCCCCAGCAGCCACGCCTGTAATTTTTGCGTCGAGCGCCAGTTGGACGGCTCGGTGATATCGACCTTCACGACTAGGCCTCGGGCGGCGATGGCCGTCGCCTCGATGTCCTCGATATTGGTGCCGACGTTGCCGATGTGCGGGAAGGTGAAGGTGATGATCTGACCGGCGAACGACGGGTCGGTCAGGGTTTCCTGATACCCGGTCATGCCGGTGCTGAAGCAGACTTCCCCGACCGGGCCGGTGGCGAAGGTATGGGCGCCAAAGCCATGGCCCCAGAACACCGTGCCATCGGCCAGCACCAGGGCGGCGGTCGCGCCTGCGGGAATGGCGTCGGGACTGATAGCGTTTTGCATGGGGACACTCATCTTTTCTTGAAGGCCGGTCTGCAGATCGGCCATGCTAAGGCCGGTGGCCGCGATCACCGCGGGCCAATGACGGGACGGGATAGCACGGGACTGGCGCCATTTGCGTACTGCCTCGGTTCCGACGCCCGTCAATCGAGCAGCCGAGTCCGCGCCACCCATACGTTCTATGATATAATCGATCGAGATCGGCATAAGGAACATTATATGGGAAGAAACTTCCCATCGCAACCAAACGTCATCTAATCGGGAAGTTTTTTCCGCGAAGCCAGGGAGAGACCGATGTACAAGACAAAACCAACGATGACCGGCGGCTGCCAATGCGGCGCGGTGCGTTATGCGTTGTTCGAGGCACCGGAGTCGTCCATTTGCCATTGCCGCATGTGCCAGAAAGCGATCGGCGCCCCGTTCGCCGCCTTCTGCAAAGTTACCTCCGCCTGCTTTGTTTGGACTCTCGGGGAGCCTGCCAGCTTCCAAAGCTCCTCCGCCGCCGAACGGCATTTCTGTCACGTCTGCGGTACCCCACTGACCTTTCGATATTTGGACGGCGACGCAATTAAGGTGGCGACGGCGACACTGGACGACCCGGCCAGCGTCCCGCCGACGAAAAACTACGGCACCGAGTCCCGAGTGCCCTGGATTGACCTGATCGCGCCTGGCCGCCTGCCTGATACCTCGACAACCGACAGCGCGAGCCGGACTATTGTCAGCTACCAACATCCCGGCCACGATGCACCCGATGCCTGACGGTCGCGCTTGTCAGGTGAGTGGTTTCCAACCCTACCGCCCGGGCGTGCTACAGGGCAGACGTGGGTGAAAGCAGCCGGCCAGCTTCGGTGCCTAAAACTATGCGCGCCCGCAATGCCTACCCTTCACTCACTCGTCGCGGACGAGTCAACCGAGGTTGACAATGAGCACATCCTTAGACGACCCTTCTCTGCCTGTATCCGACAGAATCCGCGCCCGGCTACAACGGTCGGAGAAGCGGTTTAATGCAAACGACAACATCGCGGCCTTCATTGAGCCGGGCGAACTCGATGCTCTTTTAGAAGAAGTCACGAGCAAGATGAGCGGGGTCCTGGAAAGCCTGGTAATCGATACAAAAAGCGATCACAACACTCAGGATACCGCTCGCCGCGTTGCCAAAATGTATCTGACTGAAGTGTTTCGCGGCCGCTATGTCGTCGCACCGCCGGTCACCGAATTCCCCAATGTCGAGTGCCTCAACGAACTGATGATCGTTGGCCCGATCACGGTTCGCAGCGCTTGCAGTCACCATTTTTGCCCTATCATGGGTCGATTGTGGATCGGCGTCATGCCCAACGAGCATTCTACTTTAATCGGATTGTCGAAGTTTTCCCGACTTGCGGAATGGATCATGAGCCGGCCACAAATTCAGGAAGAAGCCATCTCGCAGATGGCTGATTTGCTTATGAACCGGGTAACCCCGGACGGGTTGGCGGTTGTCATGCAAGCAGATCATTTTTGCATGCACTGGCGCGGCGTCAAGGACACTGGCACCAAGATGGTCAACAGCGTCATGCGCGGTTCCTTTCTCAAGGACGCAGCGCTGCGCCGCGAATTCCTGTCTCTTATCAATCTGAACGCCTGAGGCAATCATGCTCGTCCATTGTCTTTACGCCAGCCGCCCAGCAGTACCTCTTAACCCGCTCGTCATGAAGTCCATCCTGGAGCAGTCGCGCAAAAACAATCCCCGGCAGGGTATTACCGGCATCCTCTGTTTCACCGAGGACCTTTTTATCCAGGTCCTCGAAGGCGGCAGGGACGAGGTCTGCGCGCTGTTCGCCCAAATTGTCCGCGACGACCGGCACATCGCCGTTCGAATCCTCGTTTACGACGAGATTTCCCAGCGCCGATTCGGCAGTTGGACCATGGGCCGGGTGGATATTTCAAAAATCAATCCCGGACTACTCCTCAAATATTCCGAAAAGCCTGTTTTCGATCCTTTCTCGTGTTCTGGAAAAATCACCATGGCGCTGCTCGACGAACTGGTTGCGACAGCGTCGATCGTGAACCGAAGCAGCTGATACGACCATGCGTTGACCTCAAGTCTTCGCCGTATCTTTCACGGCATGCATACGAAGGCCAGCATCGCATAGCTGAGGGCGATGCCTGACGGTTCTAATCCAAAGCACGCCTCGTGTCGGGGATCGTCGCCTGTATCAGCGTGTTGATACGGTTGAGCCTTTCGTGTCTGTCGAGCAAGCGGAGCAACTGGTTCACCGCTGTCGGCGACAGTGTGCGTTTCACGCAATCGATAAACTTCCCTCCCCTGTAATTCCTGCGGCACCGGCATGGCGAGGCCGCAGCCAAGCGGCGGTCGCCTGCTACATCAGGAGAACCGGACCTCTTCAACTCGGTATGGCCCCGTCCATAACCCGCATGTAGTATATAGCTCAATTTATCCGCAGGAGCGCCGCCCATGAGTCTAAGACAATCCTTCACCGAACAGATGAAGCTGTCGATGAAAGCCGGAACGCCTGCCCGTACGTCCAGCCTTCGGATGATCATGGCCAAGCTGAAGGACGCCGACATCGCCACCCGCCCCAAAGGCATCGACCAGATCCCGGAAGAGGACATCGTCGCGATGCTGCGCGGCATGGTGAAGTCCCGCCGCGAATCCGTGGAGATGTTTACGCAGGGCAACCGGCCGGAACTCGCCGCCAAGGAAGAAGCCGAGATCGCGGTCATCGAGGGGTTCCTGCCGAACCAAATGGACGACGCCGCGATGCGTCAGGCAGTGGCCGATGCGGTGGCGGAGACCGGTGCTGCCAGTATTAAGGACATGGGCAAGGTCATGGCCGTGCTTAAGGCGAAGCACGCCGCATCGCTGGATATGGCCAAGGCCGGTCCTATGGTTAAAGCTCAACTCTCAGTCTGACCCGGAACTATTTCCCCAGATGGCCCTTCCCGCCAGCTTCCTGGACGAGCTTCGCCTCCGCACCCCTCTGCCGGCGGTGATCGGGCGGCGTGTCAAACTGGCGCGATCCGGCAAGCAATGGAAAGGCTGCTGCCCATTCCACGGTGAGAAAACACCCAGCTTTTACGTTTATGACGATGCCTATCATTGCTTCGGCTGCGGCGCGCATGGCGACGTGATCAGCTTTGTCATGCAAAGCCAGGGCCTCGCGTTCATGGAGGCGATCGGCCAACTCGCCGCCGAAGCCGGGATGGAAGTGCCGAAAGCCACACCGGAAGCCGCCGAAGCGGAACGCCGGCGCCTGGATGTGGTCGGTGTGTTGGAGGCCGTCCAGGCACACTACCAAAAACGCCTCTCGCTGCCCGACGGCCGCGCCGGGCGCGATTATTTGCTGGGACGTGGCCTGACCGAAGAGACGATCGCCCGTTTCGGCCTGGGCTGGGCCGGCGAGCGCGGCGCACTGACGGCAGACCTGACGCGTCAGGGCATCGACATCGAACAACTGTCCGAAGCAGGATTAGTGCGGCGCGATGAGGAAACCCGTCGCACCTTCGAACTGTTTTCCCAGCGGGTCATGTTTCCCATCCGTGATCGCCGAGGCAGGATCATCAGTTTTGGCGGCCGCATCCTTGGGGCTGGCCAGCCTAAATACGTCAATGGACCGGAGACGCCGGTATTTTCCAAACGCCGGACCCTCTACGGACTTGATTTGGCGCGAGAAGGTGTACGCAATGGCGGAACGCTGATCGTGGTAGAGGGGTATATGGATGTTATCGCTACCGCCCAGGCTGGCTTTACCGCCGCCGTGGCCCCACTGGGCACGGCGCTGACGAACGAGCAGCTTGAGGAATTGTGGCGGGTCTCCCCTGTGCCCGTGCTGTGCTTCGACGGCGACGGTGCCGGTGCGCGGGCGGCATCGCGCGTGATGGAACTGGCTCTGCCGATGCTGACGCCGGAGCGGTCGTTGAAATTCGCTACCCTGCCAAAGGGCGACGACCCGGACAGCCTGGTGCGGAAGGGTGGTTCGGCGGAGTTCCAGAAATATCTCGACGCCGCGAAATCCCCCACCGATGCTCTCTACGGTATGTTGCGAGAGGAGATCGGAGACTCGACGCCGGAACTGCGTGCCAAACTCAACTCTCGCCTGATCGAAGCAACAGAACGGATCGCCGACAAGTCGCTTTCCTGGGAATACCGGCGGGCGTTGCTCGACCTGTTAAAGGCCGGGCGGACCCGTCCTGCCAATGGCCGCGCCCAGAAGTGGGACAAGCGCAAGGCACCGCTTGGCCTTCCGTCCGGTATGCGGCTGCCGCGTCCAACTCTGCGCCAGGACAACACGACCTCGGAACGGGCGCGAATCCTGACCGCGATTTTGCTGCGTCACCCAATTTTATTACAGGATGTGTCACAGGCTTTTGATGGTTTGCCGATGGAACCGGGGATGGCGCGGTTGCGCGATGCCATCGAAGATTGGGCTGAAGCCGCCGAAACCCTTGACTCTGCTGGGCTGATGGACCACCTCACGCTATCTGGATTTGCGCACGACGTTCAGCATGTGCTGGCAGAGGCACCCATGCCATTGCCGGCATGCGCTGCGTCGGAGGCAATGCCAGCGGATGCCGAGTCTGGATGGTGGCATATTTTTGGCTTCCTCAATGAGGAACTTTTGCGTGAGGAAGTCGCTTTAGCTCAGGCGGATGCAGCCAGAAATCTGACGCCGGAGACATGGCGGCGCCAAAAGGCGCTGGTCGAGGCATTGGCAAAAATTCGTAGCGGGGAGCCCGACGGGATCGGGTTCGCTGAGGTATAATATTGGTGTAGCTTCGGTGTGCGCACGCCGAGACTTAGTCGGATGTAAGGAGTGCCCTGAGCGATGGCAACGAAGCCCATGGTCGCCGGCGATACCGCCACTGCGGACGCGGAAGCCGAAACCACACTGTTGGACGTAACCGCGGCCGGCGTAAAGCGGCTGATCGCGAAGGGGAAAGAGCGCGGCTACATTA
>JANXLQ010000450.1 GCA_025355085.1 Rhodopila sp. | reverse complement strand
CGCGCGAATGAGTTCAGCCGGAGAAGCCGGGGTTTCTTCCGGAGCCTTCACGATGATCGAGCAACCCGCCGCCAACGCCGCCGACAGCTTGCGGACGACCTGGTTAATTGGAAAATTCCACGGGGTGAACGCGGCAACCGGACCAACCGGCTCTTTGATCACCAACTGATACACACCCTCGGCGCGGGCCGGAATGACACGGCCATAGGCTCGGCGGGCTTCCTCGGCGAACCAGTCGATCACGTCCGCGCCGGCCAGCACTTCGCCCTTGGCTTCGGCCAGCGGCTTGCCCTGCTCCAGCGTCATCAGCTCGGCGACATGGCCCGCACGTTCGCGCAGCAGGCCGGCGGCCTTGCGCATGATCTTGGAACGGTCGAAGGCGGAGATCTTACGCCAAGTCCTGAACCCCTTGTCCGCGGCTTCCAGCGCGCGATCGAGGTCCGAGATCGATGCATGCGCCACGGTGCCGATCTTGTCCCCGGTGGCCGGGTTGACCACGTCGATGGTGCGCCCGGCGGCCGCCGAACCCCATGTGCCATTGATGAAAAGCGAAACGTCGGAATACATGTTTTAACGGTCCTTGTGTTCTCGGGCTGTCCAACCGGCAGGCCCGACATGGCACCTGACATGGGACCAACACCCAAGCCCTTCAACCAAGAGGGAGCCCTTCAACCAAGAGACGGTGCGCTTTATCCTTTCTTGCAGAACGTTTCAGCATGCCGCCCCTCGGTCGGCCTCCGTCGCCACGGGGCTGTCGATATATCTGGCCTTGTCACGCCGCGGCCCTGGTGGTTCAACCTGCGATATGTCCCGATCGGTCCAACCAAAACGGTTACCGGCGCTGATACTGGCGTTTATGGCGCTGTTCGGATTGCTGCGCGTGCAGCCGAACCCGGCAATGGCGAACGAAGCGATATTCGCGGCGTTCGAAGTGCCGTTGTGCCACGGCGGAGGTCACAAGCCTCCGGCGGATCGCCGTTCGGCAGATTGCGTCGCTTGCCTGCTATGCGTGGCGGTGCATGCCGAACACAGTGGGATACCATCGGTTTCGGCTGGCGTTGCACTGCCGCCAAGGTTACCTACCCCCATTGGCCAGCCTTTGCCGGGAAATCCCGAAGCCTTTGCGAACACCGCCGCCCGAGCCCCCCGAGCGCGCGCGCCGCCGAAGGTCACCTGATCTTTCGCCTCTATCGTTGTCCCTCAGTCAGGTGGCCGTACCATGCCCTATTCCCGTTCATGTCTGTTAGCCGCCGTGGCAGTCACGGCCTTATTGGAGATACCAGCCCTCCGCGCCGCTCCTCCGCCCGGTTTCATGCTCGCCTCCGGCAGCGGCGTCGTGGTTCAAGATGCCTGGGCGCGGGCCACGCCTGGTTCGGTAACCAACGGCGCGGCCTACATCACTTTGGCGGGCGGGTCCCAGTCCGACACTCTGGTCGGCGTCAGTACGTCCGTGGCGGCGACAGCGGATGTCCATGAGACGACCAACACCGGCGGCGTCATGAAAATGCGCGCTGTGCAAACGATCCCAATCCCGGCCGGACAGACCGTGACGTTTTCTCCGGGCGGTTACCACATCATGATGATGGGTCTGAAACAGCCGTTGATCGCGGGGCACAGCTTTCCGCTGACCTTAAACTTCGCCGGGGCCGGAGCGGTCACGGTGGAGGTTCAGGTCCGGGGCAGGGGGCATGGCACGTCAACCGGTGGGCACGAACAGATGCACACGCAATAAGCGCCGGTGACGCTGCAACAGGTCTTATTATGGCGTTCGGGGCAGTTGCCTTCTCCGCCATGACGGCGAGGGCAACTGCCCCCGTTTTGTCCAAACGAGCACGGCTGCCAGGATTTGCCCGTCCTCACGGTGCAGCAGATCTGTCGCGACCATAAATAAACATAAGTTAATCACGGATTTGCCGGATGCTCGCGCTTCTGGCATATCTCGCGACTGCGGAGCCGCCCGGGTTCAAGACGGGCGGCCTGCCGGAATGAAACAATGAGGAGGGGAAAACCCCAATGAGTGCGGCGCAAATCCTGATCATAGTCTGCGGTCTCGCAGCGCTGGTCTATGGTTTCATTACCAGCCGACAAGTTCTTGCCGCGGATGCCGGAACGGCCCGCATGCAGGAAATCTCGGCAGCCGTGCAGGAGGGCGCCCGCGCCTACCTGAACCGGCAATACATGACGATCGGTGTCGTCGGCTTGGTCATCCTGGTCCTGCTGGCCCTGTTGCTGGGCAGGCACACGGCGGTCGGTTTCGCCATTGGTGCGATCCTGTCGGCAGCGGCGGGCTACATCGGCATGAACGTATCGGTCCGGGCCAACGTCCGCACCGCACAGGCATCGCGCCGCGGTTTGGCGGCTGGGCTTGACGTTGCGTTCAAGGCGGGCGCCATCACCGGCATGCTCGTCGTCGGCCTCGGCTTGCTCGGTGTTGCCGGCTATTACTTCGTGCTGCGCGGCAACGTGACCGGCCCGATTACCGACGATCAACTTCGCAAAGTGCTGGAGGCGATGGTCGCCCTGGGCTTCGGCGGATCGCTGATCTCCATCTTCGCCCGTCTTGGCGGCGGCATCTTCACCAAGGGCGCCGACGTGGGCGCCGATCTGGTCGGCAAGGTCGAGGCCGGAATCCCCGAGGATGACCCCCGCAACCCGGCCGTGATCGCCGACAACGTCGGTGACAACGTCGGCGATTGCGCCGGTATGGCCGCCGACTTGTTCGAGACCTACGCCGTGACCATCGTCGCGACCATGTTGCTGGCGGGGATCTTCTTCACCGGCGCCACCCGCGACGCATTGCTGATGTTGCCGCTTGGCATCTGCGCGATCTGCATCCTAACCTCCATCGTCGGCACCTACTTCGTCAAACTTGGCGCCGATAACGGCATCATGTGGGCGCTGTACAAGGGCCTTATCGTGACTGGCGGGCTGTCCGTCATAGGCATCGCGGCCATCATCTTCGTCACCGTCGGCTTCGCGGCGCCGTTGGCAATAGTAGGCGATGGACCGTTGAAGTCGGTGAACGGGTGGGACCTGTTCGTCTGCGCCATCGCCGGTCTGATCGTCACCGGACTGATCGTGGTGATCACCGAGTATTACACCTCCACCGAATATCGTCCGGTGAAGTCGATCGCGCAAAGCTCCACCACCGGTCACGGCACCAACGTGATCCAGGGGCTGGCCATTTCGATGGAATCGACAGCACTGCCGGTCATCGTGATCAGCATCGGCATTATCTTCACGTTCATGGTTGCCGGCCTGTTCGGTATCGCCGTGGCGGCGACGACGATGTTGTCGCTGGCGGGTATGATCGTCGCGCTGGACGCCTATGGTCCGGTCACCGACAACGCCGGTGGCATCGCCGAAATGGCGGACCTGCCGAAGGAAGTGCGCGTCACGACCGACGCGTTGGATGCCGTTGGCAACACCACCAAGGCGGTGACCAAGGGCTATGCGATCGGTTCCGCGGGTCTTGCCTCGCTGGTGCTGTTCGCGGCCTACACGCAGGATCTGACGCATTACTTCCCGACGCTGAAGGTCGATTTCGCGCTAACCAATCCGTTCGTCGTGATCGGGTTGTTCCTGGGTGGCCTGCTGCCGTACCTGTTCGGTGCGATGGGCATGACCGCCGTGGGCCGCGCCGCTGGTGCGGTGGTGGTTGAGGTTCGCCGTCAGTTCCGGGAAATTCCCGGTATCATGGAGGGCACCGCCAAGCCGGAATACGGCAAGGCTGTCGATCTGCTGACCAAGGCGGCGATCAAGGAGATGATCCTGCCGTCGCTGCTGCCCATCCTGGCGCCGATCGTGCTGTGGTGCGTGATCGATCTCATCGCCGGCCGGGCAGCGGCGTTCGCGTCGCTGGGCGCGATGCTGCTGGGAACGATCGTGACGGGGTTGTTCGTCGCGATTTCCATGACTTCGGGCGGCGGCGCGTGGGATAACGCGAAGAAGTATATCGAAGAGGGGAACCATGGCGGCAAAGGCTCCGACGCGCACAAGGCGGCGGTGACCGGCGATACCGTGGGTGATCCGTACAAGGACACCGCCGGCCCGGCGGTGAACCCGATGATCAAGATCGCCAATATCGTGGCGTTGTTGATGCTGGCGGTTCTGGCTGGCTGGCTGAAGTAATCGCTTCGGCGTTTGGCTAAGAAAACGGCCCCGGGGGTGACCCCGGGGCCGTTTTTTGTTGCCTCTTATGGCGCTATCTGTTGACGCCCGAGGCTCGAACGTCCGGTGCCCCGAGTGTGCCGTCGGGCACGCCGCAGTCTGGTTCCCGCGTGATTGCTATCGTTTAACCGTTAACACCGGCCAAAAGCACAGTCCCACACCCGGCTTGGTCTGTGTCACGCCGCCCAGCCAAACGACGCCGGATGATTGCCGGGTCACCGCAGTCAGGCGCGAAGTGTTCCGATCACACAATTGTGAGGTTCGCCGCTACGCCGCCTGAACCGGGAGTAACCGGGCAGGAGGCTCGGTCCCTGTCCTGCCCCCTACCGTTGCCGCCCGCGTGGACCCGTATAGAGTGGGGTTATGCCCATTATTCAAACCGCCGCGACCCGGATGACCACGACTGAACTATTGGACCGGCTGGTGTCGTTCGACACCACGAGCCGGAATTCCAATCTTGCGCTGATTGGCTTCATCCGCGAGTACCTGGATAGCCACGGTGTTACATATCGGGTCAGCACCGATCCTGCCGGCCAGAAGGCCAACCTGCACGCGGTAATCGGCCCTAATACGGCCGGCGGGCTGGCGCTCAGCGGCCATGTCGATACTGTTCCGGTCGATGGGCAGGCATGGACCAGCGATCCGTTCGCCTTGCTCCGGCGCGACGGCAAGCTGTTCGCGCGCGGAAGCTGCGACATGAAGGGTTTCGTCGCCGCATGCCTGTCCGCCGTTCCCGATTTCCAGGCGTTGCCGTTGGTAAGGCCGCTGCATCTGTTCATCAGCTATGATGAGGAAGTCGGCTGCCACGGGGTGCAGCGCCTGATTCAAGACCTTGGGGACTCCGGCCTGCGCCCCGATTTGTGTCTGGTCGGCGAACCGTCCGGCATGAAACCGATCCTTGCACACAAAGGAAAACTCAACCTGAACGTGACGGTGCGCGGCCTGACCGGGCATTCCAGTGAGCCGTCGAAGGGCGTCAACGCAGTGCAGGCCGCCGGCGAGGCGATTGCCTATGTCGCCCGCGAAGCCCGCCGTTTCGCCGCTGAAGGTCCGTTCGAGGATGGGTTCGACCCGCCTCATACAACCGTGCATGTCGGTACGATGCAGGGCGGCACGATCCTGAACATCATTCCGGAACACGCGTCGTTCACCATGGAGTGGCGCCCGATCCCCGGCGATTCACCCTACGATCACGCCGATCGGCTGAAAGCCTGGATCGCCGAAACGATCGAGCCTGCGATGAAGGCGGTGCATCCAGACTGCGGCTTCAGCTACGAGGTCGCCCTGGAGATGCCCGGCATGGCGCTGCCGGCCGATCACGCGCTGGCCACGGTGGTGAAGCAACTCGCCGGCTCCAACAGCGCCGGCAAAGTGGCGTATGGCACCGAGGGCGGCTTTTTCCAAAAAGCCGGCATTCCGACGATCATTTGCGGTCCCGGCCACATCGCGCAGGCGCATCAACCGGACGAGTGGATCGCGGAATCCGAATTGGAAGCCTGCGACCGGTTCATCAGGCGCCTCGCAGACCGGCTGCTGGTATAACCGCGATGGCGTCGTATCCACTCGCTTCGCCGCTGCTGGACTTCAAGGTCCGCATTTGCCCGCCTGACATCGCGCCGTGGATCGCGGGCAACACCGGTATCGCGGGCTTCACGACGCTGGAGTCGAACCGCCCCGGCCCGCATGTCGCGCTGCTGTCGCTGATGCATGGCAATGAACTGGCGGGCGCCATCGTGCTGGACCGTTTGCTCCGTGCGGGTTTACGCCCGGAAAAAGGACGGCTGTCGTTTGGTTTTCTGAATCTGGCGGCGTTTGAGCGTTTCGACCCGCTGCGCCCGACCGCGTCGCGTTTCCTGGACGAAGACATGAACCGGGTCTGGGACGAAACAATCCTGAACGGGCCACGCCATTCCATCGAACTCGACCGGGCGAGGGAATTCCGTTCTTTCGTCGATTCGGTCGATGTGCTGTTGGATTTGCATTCTATGCTATGGCCGTCGGAGGCGCTGATCTTAAGCGGCGTGCCCGCCAAAGGGCGGGATCTCGCCAGGGCGATCGGCACGCCGCCGCTGGTGATCGCCGATCATGGCCACGCGAACGGTCGCCGGCTAATCGATTATACTCGGTTTTCCCGGCCGGAAACGCCCTACGCCGCCTGTCTGGTGGAAGCTGGCCAGCATTGGGAGCAGGCGACGGTCGATACGATGCACGCAAGCGTGGCCGGGTTGCTGCGGCACCTCGGCATGGCCGGTCCGGACGCCTCGCTGCCGCCCGCGCCTCAACCTGTCGCGATACGTGTGGCGACAGTCACCGCGGCGGTGACGGCGATGACCTCCAACTTCAACTTCGTGCAAACCTTTCGCGGCGGGGATATCGTTCCGCACCGCGACACCCTGATCGCAACCGACGGCGACATCGAAATCCGTACGCCGCATGATAATTGTTTGCTGGTCATGCCGAGTTTGCGACCGAGCCGGGGGCATACGGCGGTGCGTTTGGGGCGGTTTGAAGTGGGGTGACAGAGCGGTCGAAATTCGCTCATTCGCGTCACCCGCACAAAAGTAATCAAGCACACACGAAGTTTGCTCGGAGTTTCATGGCGTAAGGGTTTCGAGCGACGATGGCAGGCAGGGCGGTTTGCCCTCGCCGAGGATTTTTCGAAACGCATTTATATCAGTTGGCGCTAACATTGACGAACGCCGGCCGCGTCAACCAATGGGTTGCCGGAGCAGCGCCGGTTCACACCAACCCCGCCCCCGACAGCCCCCCGAACACACCCAAAGCACACGTAACCACCGCAACAATGACCACCACCCACAAATACACGCCACGCAGCCGGTGCGCCCGCGGCAGCGCCTTCACCGCAAGCGCGATCAGAAATCCCAGCACAAGGGGCAGCATGAACGCGTTCATCACCTGCACCCCCACATTTAGCGCCACCAGATTTGGCCAGACCGCCACGACCAGGGCACCCGCCACGACGCAGAACGCATAGACTCCGTAGAACCAATGCGCCTCACGTGGATGCAACTCCAACGACCGGCGATACCCGGCGACCTCGCCGAGCCCCCAGGCAAACGCCAGCGACACCACGATTGCGGCGACCATGCCGGCGCCCAGCACCCCCAGGCTGAAGATCAGATTTCCCATGGTCGTGCCAAGGAACGGCGTCAGCGCCTGCGCCATATCGCCGACGGTGGACAGGGCAGCCTCTGGGTTGCTGCGTCCGATCGTGGCGGCAGAGGCGACCAGCACCGCTGCCATGATCAACTGCGTGATCAAGGCCCCGATTGCCGTATCCCAGCGCGCGGCCGTGAGATGTTCCGGCCCCAGGCGTTTATCGGCGATAGCGGATTGCTGGTAGAATACCATCCAGGGCATCACCACCGCACCGATATTCGCTGCTGCGAGATATAGATAGTCCGGGTTGCGGTACGGGATATCGACCGCTCCGGCCAGCAGCGCCACACCATCGGGGTGCGCTGCCCAGGCGACGAAGAAAAACACCAGTTCGAATAAACCGGCCGCTATCGCCACGCGTTCGACCCGCCGGTAGGACCCGGTGAGCACCACGATCAGCAACGCGCCGGCCGCGATGGGCAATGAGACATAGCGGGGCAGTCCGTACAGCTCCCCCACACCCGCAACGCCGGAGAACTCCGTCAACAACGCACCGATGCAGGCGACACCCAGACCGATGGCGGACAGCCAGGCCCAGAGCGGGCCGAACGTGTCGCGGATCAACTCACCTTGGCCGCGTCCGGTGAAGATCGCCAGACGGATCGTCAGTTCCTGCACCATGTAGAGAACCGGAATGAGAATCAGTTGTAACAGCAGCAGGCTGTAGCCCCATCGCACCCCGCTCTGCCCGGCGGTGACGATGCTGCCGACGTCGGTGTCGGCCAGCATCACCACCAGCCCGGGTCCGAACACGGCCATAAATCGGCGCAACCGTGGGGCCGCGCGTAGGCTGGTGTCCGGGGTCAGTAGGGCATCAGGAATTTGCGAATTGTTCTCAATAGAAGAGCCGGTGGCTAACCTCCCTTCTACTCTGAGTCAAATCGCGTTGCGTTGGCGGCCGGTTTCGCGGACAAAGCGAGCCGCCGATAACGCAGCCGTTCTGACGATGGAAGGTGGACTCCTCCGCCTTCCTCCCAAACTTGAGAACCGGCGCCGATGATGGACCGT
The DNA here is from genome assembly GCA_025355085.1 of Rhodopila sp. Lineage (GTDB taxonomy): Bacteria > Pseudomonadota > Alphaproteobacteria > Acetobacterales > Acetobacteraceae > Rhodopila. The sequence goes on along the minus strand of JANXLQ010000450.1, from coordinate 3,175 downwards.
ATTACAATGCCGCACCTTACCCTGCACAACAGTCTGAGCCGCCACAAAGAGCGGTTCGAACCAGTCGATCCGGCCAACGTCCGCATGTATGTATGTGGCCCGACGGTGTACGATCTGGCGCATCTCGGCAACGCGCGCCCCGTGGTGGTGTACGATGTGCTCGCACGTTTGCTGCGGCGCCTGTACCCCGGCGCGGTGACCTACGTGCGGAACATCACCGACGTGGACGACAAGATCAACGCCCGCGCGCAGGAGTCCGGAGAGCCGATCGCTGCTATCACCGCCCGCACCACTGTCGATTTCCACACAGATATGGCGGCACTCGGCGCGTTGCCTCCCGATGAGGAACCCCGTGCCACCGCCCACATCGCCGAGATGATCATGATCGTCGAACGGCTGATCGCCTCCGGTCACGCCTATGCGGCGGAGGGTCACGTATTGTTCGCGGTCGGGTCGGACGCCGGATATGGCCAACTGTCGGGCCGAAGCCAGGATGAATTACTGGCCGGTGCGCGGGTCGAAATCGCGCCCTATAAACGCGATGCCGGCGACTTCGTGCTGTGGAAGCCATCGGGCGACGACCTGCCGGGTTGGGATTCTCCATGGGGCCGAGGACGCCCTGGCTGGCACATCGAATGCTCCGCCATGTCGTGGAAATATCTGGGTGAGACGTTCGACATCCATGGCGGCGGCAGCGACCTGATCTTTCCGCACCATGAGAATGAAATGTCGCAAAGCCTGTGCGCCTTTCCGGGCAGTCAGTTCGCCCGGTACTGGACGCATAATGGCATGTTGCAGGTCAACGGTGAGAAGATGTCCAAAAGCCTGGGCAATTTCTTCACCGTCCGCGATGTGCTGGCGAAGGCGCCCGGCGAGGCGATCCGCTTGTTGCTGTTACGCACGCATTACCGGTCGCTGCTGGATTTCTCCGATCACGGGCTGGCCGAGGCGAAGAAAGAACTCGATCGTTTTTATCGCGCGTTGGAGCAATCTCCGGACGCGGTCGCGGGCGATTTGCCTGACGCTGTGCTCGAAGCACTGTGCGACGACGTGAACACGCCGCTGGCGCTCTCGGCGATGCACGCCCTGGCGGACGCGGCCATGGCCGGGGACCGTTCGGCGGCCTCCGGGTTGCTGGCGGCCGGCGCGCTGCTGGGGTTGTTGCAGCAAACACCGGACGTCTGGTTTCGGGGTGGCGGGGATGATTCGGCTGAAATCGACGGGCTGATCGCGGAACGGCTGGCGGCCCGGGCATCGAAGAATTTCGCGCGGGCGGATGAAATCCGCGCAGAACTGACGGCGCGGGGAATTGCGGTGGAGGATGGGCCGAAGGGCTCCATCTGGCGGCGTAGCAACTGATGACGGGACGCGATGGCGGCGCCGATCTGCACCCGATCGGCAACAGCCCGGTGGTGATCCTGGTCCGCCCGCAGTTGGCTGACAATATCGGCGCCTGTGCGCGTGCGATGGCCAACGGCGGGTTGTTCCACATGCGGCTGGTGGCGCCCAGGGATGGCTGGCCGCAGGAGAAAGCGTGGCGCATGGCCTCCGGCGCGGATCGCATCCTGGAGGAAGCGACGGTGCATCCGACCGTCGCCGATGCGGTTGCCGATCTGCACCATGTGTTCGCGACGTGTCCTCGGCCCCGGCACATCGTCAAGCCGGTGCTGACGGCGCGGGGCGCGGCGGTGGAGTTGCGGCAGATCGGCACGCGCGGCCTGCGCACCGGGCTGATGTTCGGGCCGGAGCGGGCAGGGCTGGACAACGACGACATGGCGCAGGCCGACGCGCTGGTGCGGTTTTCGCTGAATCCGGCGTTCATGTCGCTGAATTTGGCTCAGGCCGTGATGGTGATGGCGTACGTATGGTGGACGGCCGAGGACGGCACACCCCCAAAATCGTTGATGACCAACGAAAGTCAGGTCGCGACCAAGGGACGGCTGGACAATTTTCTGACGCATCTGGTGGATCAGCTCGATGCGTGCGGGTTTCTGCGGAACGCGCCGAAGCGGCCGGGGATGGTGCGGAATTTGCAACATTTGTTCCAGCGCGGCGAAGTAACGGATCAGGAGTTGCGGACGCTGCATGGCGTGGTGACGGAACTGGCGATCGGCCGCCGTCGGCGTGGACGGTTGGAGCCGGAGGGGGATGGCGATTTGGGTCAGTAATGGAACCTGCATTCTAGGCAGTCATGAATGGCCTTTGCTCAATCGGCGTTAAAATGGCGACGGGGCCGTGTTATACTAGCCTGCGTTGGACCCATACGGTTTCATCATGGCCGGACTCCGGCCCGGCCATCCGATCCAGATCAAGTCTTTGATAAACAGCCATCTGACGAGGGGCGTCCGGTGCCTGCATCAGGTGCGGTCATGAGAGAGAAGCACAGCCGGAGGGTCGATATGAACGCCGACTGGTATAACAGACCTGTTGAGAACGTCAGTTTTGGCGATTATAGACTATTGATTTTGTTGGATAATTTTGGCTTGGGTGAAACTTCCGCAGCAGGTCTAGAGCATGATCGTTTGAGGTTGCTTCCACCTCAAACGATCACGCGATCAAACATAGAGTTAGACTATGATCGGCACGGGAGAGGGTTCAACCTCAAACGATCATGGTCTAATGACCCACTGCATCAGTACCCGGCCGGTGCCCCGTCGATGGCGGCGTTTCGCGGCCAACTGGGATCAAAGGCGCTTTGCAAAACTGGTTCGGTCGTTCGATTTCGGTTGGTTGTGGCGAACCGGAGGCAACGCGCGGGCGAGACTTGCGCCCGTGGCCTGGCAGTGGTCCCGGATGACCCCGGGATAATCGGCATTGCCTGCGGCTGACCGTTCTTTCGACTTCACGCAGAGGTCGCGGAGCGTGGCGCAGAGGTCGCAGGGAAGATTTTTTAGGGCGTTCGGCCAAGATCAGAATCGCTTGGACGATGCGGAATTCGGATGGTTGCGCTTCCAGCCGAACGACCAATCTGCCGGATGCCTGAAAATCTTCTCTGCGGCCTCTGCGCGGCGCCCTGCGAACTCTGCGTGAAGTCTGTGGTTTATACCAAACCGCATTGATATTGACGTGCTGCCATCCAATCCGTCATGCCGGCGAAGGTCGGCATCCACGTCTTTTGTTCGTCCAAACTAACGACATAGATGGAGCGCCTTCGCGCACCATGACGATGCGAGGG
>JANXLQ010000437.1 GCA_025355085.1 Rhodopila sp. | reverse complement strand
GAATATCGCGACCAAAATGGCGAACTGGTGATCACCGCCCGCGGCGTCGGTGTCACGACGGAACGCCCCGTGGATCAAGGCTGAGGGAACCGGCACATGGCACTGAAAGCATCCGCCCTTAAGGTCGGCGACACCCACAGCGAACGCGTGGCGGAAAACCTGTCACGCACGCAAATTGTTCAATACGCAGGCGTATCGGGAGACTACAACCCGCTACACTCGGATGAGGTTTATACAACTCAAATCGCCGGCTATCCCAGCGTCTTCGCCCACGGGATGCTGACGATGGGACTGACCGGCAAAATGCTCACCAACTATGTTGGCGACGCGACGTTGACGAAATTCGGCGTGCGTTTCACCAATCAGGTTTGGCCGGGCGATACGCTGGACTCGACCGCCACGGTCACGGCGCTGCGGCAAGAGGGTGGCCAACACTACGTCGATCTTTCGGTGTCCACGACCAATCAGGACGGCAAGGAAGTTGTCAGCGGATTGGCTACCGCGCGGGTCGATCCGTAACAAGCCGCCGCCACTGGGAACGGAGCCGGAATCGCCGGTTCAACCACAACCGCATCAGGATAATTGATCGGTGGAGAACGATTGACTCGGGATGGCTATTTTATCCAGCGTCATCCCCGGATTTGATCGGGTAATCCGTCCGGCCTTCGGCGGCTGTACGCGGTCATCGATAAAGTCCGGGGACGAAGTGGAGGGAAATTTCCCCTCCACTCGGTCCTTCTCCTGATGCCTGCGGAGTGCCGGCCCCGAATCGTTGCTAATACCCTCGCGGTGGGCAGTGGCCTGGGTCGTCAGACCGAGCGAAGCCCGGGATGCCGCGCACACTCAATGCGTCCCGGGAGACGCTTTGTCAGCGTGGTCCATGCCCGGGTTCTGCGCAGTCCAGAAATTGAAGACAACGGCATCGCTGCAATGCCTTGTTCCGGTTCATAACTGTGTCCGTAATATCCCCGCCCGTTGAAAGGCTCCGACCGATGGATTTCCTTGCCGCCGCGACCGAAGTGGTCGGTCCCGCGAACGTATTGTCTGCTGCCGATGACATCGCACCCTATGCGGTGGACTGGCGCGGCGCCTATCGCGGCACACCTTCGGCAGTGTTGCGGCCGGGCACAACGCAGGAGGTTTCGGACCTCGTCAAACGCTGCGCCGACGCACAGATCGCCATCGTCCCGGCCGGCGGCCGCACCGGGCTTTCCGGCGGTGCGGTGCCCTCGGCCAACGGCCCGCCTTCCGTCGTGTTGTCGCTCGAACGCATGAACCGCGTCCGTGCTATCGACCCCCGCGATTTCTCCATTGTCGCGGAGGCCGGTTGCGTCGTGCAGAGCATCCAACAGGCTGCGGCCGACGCCGGACGCCTGTTCCCGATCCAGTGGGGCGCCCAGGGCACGGCGCAGATCGGCGGCATGCTGTCCACCAATGCCGGCGGCATTCGCACCTTGCGATGGGGCAATGCCCGCGAACTCGTGCTCGGCCTGGAAGTGGTGTTGCCCGATGGCCGCGTCCTGGACGATTTGCGCCGGGTGCGGAAGGACAACAGCGGGTATGCCCTGCGCCATCTTTTCATCGGTGGGGAGGGCACATTGGGCATCATCACCGCCGCCGCGATGCGTCTGCAACCGGCGTTGAAACGAGTGGAAACCGCCTTCGTTGCCGTACCGGCTCCCGATGCGGCGTTATCGTTGTTCGGCCGCATGATGGAAAGCGGCGCCGATGTCATCGCGTTCGAACTCTGTGGCCGCTATTGCATGGAAGTGGCGGCCCGGCACGGCGTCGGCTTGCGCATGCCGCTGCCCTTGGAATCCCCCTGGTTCGTCATGGTGGAACTCGCCGCAGCCCATGAAAGCATTCCGCTGCGGCAGATCCTTGAAGACACCCTGGCCGCCGCGATGGAAGCCGGCGAAGTGACCGATGCCGCGATAGCCGAAAGCGAGGCGCAGCGCCGGATGATCTGGAAAATCCGTGAGGATTACCCCGAATGCTCCCGCAAGCACGCACCATCGGTCTCGACCGACACCGCCGTGCCCGTCTCCGCAGTGCCGGAATTTCTCCGGATCGCGGAACGGGAGTTGATGGCGCGTTGGCCGGAGGGCCGCATAGCTGCCATCGGCCACGCTGGCGACGGTAACATCCACCTGGGCCTGCAAGCACCCGAGGGCACCACCGACCGAGCAGCGTGGTTTGCTCGGGCGGGGGATGCGGAGGCGATGGTGAATGCCATTGCGGTGTCGCTGGGTGGCAGCTTCTCGGCGGAGCATGGCATCGGCCAGTCTAAGCGGCACGCGATGGCCACGCACAAAGACCCGGTGGCGATGGACGTGATGCGGATGGTCAAGACGGCGCTGGACCCGGATGGCCGGATGAACCCGGGAAAAATGTTGCCGTAACCCACCGCCGTTGGCTGCCCTTGACACCGGTATAACCTCGGTCTCGCATCCGCGCTCCTGATCGGGAATGTGTTCCATGCCGCAACTGTCGCTCCATACCCCGGTGGGGGATATCACTGTCTTCGAGGAGGACGGGTCGATCGTCTCGCTGGACTGGGGCTGGGTGCAGCGGCAGGAACGTTCGCCCATTCTGGATCAGGCGCGAGACCAGCTTCAGGCATACTTCGACGGCGCGCTGAAGACGTTCGATTTACTGCTCGCGCCCGCTGGATCGGCCTATCAGCGCGGCGTGTGGCAGGCGCTGTGCGACATTCCGTATGGCGAAACGCGTAGCTACCTGGATATCGCAGCCACGGCCGGCGGCAGTCCCAGGTCCGTGGGGCAGGCCAACGGGCGCAATCCGATCCCGCTGATCATCCCGTGTCACAGGGTCGTCGCTACCTCCCACATCGGCGGTTACTCCGGTGGTGACGGATTGCCAACAAAACGCTGGCTGCTGAGTTTGGAAGACCCGCACCGCACTTTGCTGTAAACCTCGGGCACGCCATCGCCTCGGGAGTGCTGTCAGCTCCCACCTACTCGGCCGGCTGCACCACCGCTTCGTCCGCTCTTGCCGATACGCGCGCCGAACCGGCGCAGAACAGGCTGAGCAGGAGGATCGCTGCGACCAGTACCAGCACCAGTTCCGGGTGGCCGCGATCGATCAGCATTCCGAACGGCACTGGCGTAATCGCTCCGCCCAGCGGCAGGCCGGCGCTGACAAAGCCGAACACCTTGCCGATTTGGCCAGGGGGTGCGGCATCTTTTAGCATCACGTCGCGTGGGGTCCTGCTCGCACCCAGCGCGAGACCGGACAGGAAGGTCATGCCGATGACCGCGGCGACCGGTAGGCTCAGCCAGTCGATACCGAGCATCAGCAGGGCGGACAGGATGGTCAGGCCGGTGACGAACGGCAGGATGTGGCGTTTGAAAGTGTCGGCGAACCAGCCGCCGATCAGCACGCCTGCGGTGGAACCAAGCATGTAGGCGGTCAGGGCCATGGCGGCGACTTTGACCTCGATTCCCTTGACGGTATGGAGGACGGTCACCAGCCAGGACTGCACGCCGCCGCCGGCCATGGCACCCAGCATGAAGAACATGAAAAACAGGATCATGGTGCGGGAGGTGAGCAGGTCTCGGGCGCTCATTTTGACGCCGGTATGGGCGATGGCGCGGACCTGGTCATTCAGGATGCGGCTTTGCAGCAGGATCGAGAGAACGACGGGGATACCGAGCAGCCCAACGATGATCAGGGTGTGGCGCCAGCCGACGGCGGCCATGAGGAAGGCGGCGAAGGGTGCCCCGGCTGAGAAGCCCAGATTGCCGCTGAAAGTGTGGAGGGCGAATGAGCGGCCCATGCGGTCTTTATCCACCGAGCCGGACAGGATTGCGTAGTCGGCTGGGTGGATGACGGAGTTTCCGACTCCGGACAGCGTTGCCAGCACCAGAATTTGCCAGAACGCGGTCGCGAACCCCATGCAGGTGAGGGACAGCGACATGATCAACGTTCCGCCGATCAGGAACGGGCGGGCGCCGTATTTGTCCACCAGGAAGCCGACGGGGGTTTGCAGCAGGGCGGTGGTCCCGGACATCAGCATTAGTGTCATGCCGAGTTGGGCGAAGCTGACGTTGAACGTCTCCTGCCACGCCAGGAACATCGGCGGCAGGCACAGGACGTAGAAATGCGAGAGAAAATGTCCGTTGCCAATCAATATGTTGACACGGGTGGTGCGGCTTAGCGCCATGGGGAAGCGGCCTATAATAAACTTTCGGCAATTTTGGTGGGAGATGGACGGCCGGTCAAGGGAACCCGGGCCGTGAGAGGACTGTTTATCTGTCCCGCGCACGCAGCAAATGGAGAAAACGTCACGAACCGGGCCGGTGCGGGTTGCGCACCCCAATACCCCATGTTAGACGCCCGGCGCCGGTTCGGCCGGCCGGTCCTGACACATGCCCGAACCCCACACGGGTCCGGGCCAACATATGGAAACGCACGTGGCGTCTGAGGCTACGACAATCTCATCCGGCGGTGGTCTCACCGACCGCTACGCCGCAGCGCTATATGCGCTTGCCGATGATAACCATGTGCTCGACACGGTTGTGTCGCAGATGGAAAATCTTGGCCAGTTGATCGATGGCAGCGCGGATTTCCGCCGCTTGCTCGAATCGCCGCTGATCGACGTTAAAACCGCCACGGCGGCCGCTCAGGCGGTGCTGACCAGTGCGGGCTTCGGCAAGGAAGTCCGTGACTTTGTCGGCGTCATCTCGGTCAACCGTCGGTTGCGGGCACTGCGCGACATCGTCAGCGCCTTCGCCGCCCTGGTGGCGGAACGGCGCGGCATTGTCACCGCCCACGTCGCCTCGGCGCATCCCCTGAATGACGTGCAACGCCAGCAGCTCCGCGCCCGCCTGATCGAGGCCGGCTATGGCAACGTCAATATCGATGAGCGGGTCGAACCCGACCTGCTTGGCGGCCTGATCGTGAAGATCGGTGCCCGCCTGTACGACACCAGTTTGAAATCCCGGCTGCAACGTTTGCAGTACGCCATGAAGGGAGCCGCCTAATATGGAGATCCGCCCCGCCGAGATCTCGGAGATCTTGAAGAAGCAGATCGCCGCGTTCGATACGGAAGCCAATGTCGCTGAAACAGGCCAGGTCCTGTCGGTCGGCGACGGCATCGCACGCGTGTTCGGCCTGCAGAACGTGATGTCCGGTGAAATGGTCTTGTTCCCGACCGCCGGTCTGCGCGGTATGGCGCTGAACCTCGAAACCGACAACGTCGGCGTCGTGATCTTCGGCGATGACCGTCAGATCCGCGAAGGCGACACCGTCTCCCGCACCGGTTCCATCGTCGAAGTCCCGACCGGCCTCGGCCTGCTCGGGCGAGTCGTCGATGGTCTCGGCAATCCGATCGACGGCAAAGGCCCGATCGCCAACGCGATCATGAGCCGCGTCGAAGTCAAGGCCCCCGGCATCATCCCGCGTAAATCGGTGCATGAGCCGATGCAGACCGGCCTGAAGGCGATCGATGCGCTGATCCCGATCGGCCGTGGCCAGCGCGAGCTGATCATTGGCGATCGCCAGACCGGCAAGACAGCGGTGATCATCGACACGATCATCAACCAGAAGACCGGCAACAACTCGGGCGATCCGAAGAAGGCCATCGTCTGCATCTACGTCGCCATCGGCCAGAAGCGCTCCACCGTCGCGCAGCTTGTGCGCACGCTGGAAGAGAACGGCGCGATGGACTACTCCATCGTTGTCGCCGCGACCGCGTCCGATCCGGCGCCGATGCAGTTCCTGGCGCCCTACACCGGCTGCACCATGGGCGAATACTTCCGCGACAATGCCCAGCACGCCGTCATCTTCTATGACGATCTGTCCAAGCAGGCCGTCGCCTATCGCCAGATGTCGCTGCTGCTGCGCCGTCCGCCGGGCCGTGAGGCTTATCCGGGCGACGTTTTCTACCTGCATTCCCGCCTGCTGGAACGCGCCGCGAAGATGAACGACGCCCTGGGCGCCGGTTCGTTGACCGCGCTGCCGGTGATCGAGACGCAGGCCGGCGACGTGTCCGCCTACATTCCGACAAACGTGATTTCGATCACGGATGGCCAGATATTCCTTGAAACCGAGCTGTTTTTCCGTGGCATTCGCCCGGCTGTGAACGTCGGTCTGTCGGTGTCCCGCGTTGGGTCCGCCGCACAGGTCAAGGCGATGAAGCAGGTTGCCGGCCGCATCAAGCTGGAACTGGCGCAGTATCGTGAGATGGCTGCGTTCGCGCAGTTCGCCTCCGACCTCGATGTGTCCACCCAGCAGTTGCTGGCTCGCGGCTCCCGATTGACCGAACTTCTGAAGCAGCCGCAGTACAAGCCGTTGCCGATCGAAGAAATGGTTGCGGCGATCTTCGCGGGTGTTCGCGGCTATCTGGACAAGTTCGATCTGGGGCGCATCGGTTCGTTCGAGGCGCAGTTCATCTCCGAACTGAAATCGCGTGAGCCGGGGATCCTGGATGCGATCCGTACGGATCTGGAAATCAAGCCGGCGACCGAGAAGAGCCTGATCGCCTTCCTGGACGCCTTCGCGAAATCCTTCAAGTAAGAGCCCGACATGCCCAGCCTGAAGGCTCTTCGGACACGGATCAACAGCGTCAAATCGACGCAGAAGATCACCTCCGCCATGAAAATGGTGGCGGCATCGAAGCTGCGTCGTGCGCAACAGCAGGCCGAAGCGGCGCGTCCGTATGCAGAGCGTATGGACCGCATGCTGCGGGCGTTGGCGGCGTCGGTCGCCGGATCGCCTACGGCCCCGCCGTTGTTGGTGGGAACAGGGCAGGACAAGGTGCATTTGCTGATCGCCGTCACCGCGGATCGCGGTTTGGCGGGGGCGTTCAACACCCAGGTCGGCCGTGCCACGCGTAATCTGGCTCGCCGGCTTGAGTCCGAAGGTAAAACGGTGAAAATCCTCGCCGTTGGCCGCAAAGGGCGTGATTACCTTCGCCGGGAGCTGTCAACCCGGATCGTTGGCGATGTCACCTATGCCGGTAAGCGCCGGATTGATTTCGGTGACGCTCAGGAACTCGGTTTGCGGATCGCCGCGATGCTCGCAGCGGGTGAGATCGATGTCGCGACGATCGTCTATAACCGCTTTCAGTCGGTGATCGCCCAAATCGTCACCGAACAGCAGATCATCCCGGCGCCGCCGCCCCCAGCGGGCGAGACTGAGGATTTACACGGCGCGATCTACGAGTTCGAGCCGGACGAAGAGACGATCCTGGCGAAACTGCTACCGCAGGCACTGGCGATCCAGATGTATCGTTCGCTGCTGGAAAGCGCTGCCGGCGAGCATGGTGCGCGTATGTCCGCGATGGACAATGCGACCCGCAATGCCGGCGACATGATCAAGCGCCTCAGCCAGAACTACAACCGCGCTCGTCAGGCTAACATCACCAAGGAACTGATCGAGATCATTTCCGGCGCCGAAGCCGTCTGATCTTTATCGACATCAAGGAACCTCACTTATGGCAAGCAACATCGTCGGTCGGGTGACCCAGGTTCTGGGCGCCGTTGTGGACGTCCAGTTCGACGGCGAACTGCCGTTCATCCAGAACGCGCTGCTGAGCAAAATCGAAGACCGCACGTTGACCTTGGAAGTGGCGCAGCAACTCGGTGAACGTACCGTCCGTTGCATCGCGATGGACAGCACCGACGGCATGGTCCGTGGTCAGGAAGTCACTGACACCGGCGCGCCGATCATGGTGCCGGTCGGACCGGAAACCCTGGGCCGCATCATGAACGTGGTCGGTGAGCCGATCGACGAGAAGGGCCCGGTCGTCACCGCCAGCCGCATGCCGATCCATCGCGCGGCCCCGTCGTTCGAGGAGCAGGCAACTTCTGCCGAAATTCTCGTCACCGGCATCAAGGTGGTCGATCTGCTTTGTCCGTATTTGAAGGGTGGTAAGGTCGGCCTGTTCGGCGGCGCCGGCGTCGGCAAGACGGTGCTCATTCAGGAATTGATCAACAACATCGCCAAGGCGCATGGCG
>JANXLQ010000418.1 GCA_025355085.1 Rhodopila sp. | reverse complement strand
GCCCTGAACGTCATTCAGAAGGAGGGGTCGAAAGGATCGCTTCGCGGCAAGCTCAAACGGGCGGGATGGGACGATGCCTTTCTCCGTCAACTTCTGGCTGCTTTTTGAAATGCGATTACCCTGCCCTCGCAAACGAACCCGGTCTCTTTAGATTCCGGCAGGCGCTGGACAGGATGTACGGAAACCGGCTCGGCCGCGTCGTACTGTTCGGCTCGCGCGCACGCAGCGATGCGCGCCCGGATTCCGACTACGACGTCGCGGTGTTTCTCAAATCGCTGCCAGACAGATGGGTAGAACTCGATCGATTGGCCCGTCGGCGGGTCGAAATGATCGACGAAACCGGCACTTTCTTTGACGCCATGCTCTATCTCGACACTGCCTTACAGGAGCGTACCCCGCTCATGCACGAGATCAGGCGGGGCGGGGTCGATCTGTGAAGCCGCCATTATCGCGTTGCTCGCCGGCGATTAATAACATGGCCCCTGCTTGCGGCTCCATGACGAAGCGCCGCAGACGGTCTATGACCCGCTTACCGTGATCGACCTCCCCGTTTCCGACGCCATCCCCGCCCTGCATGCCGCGCTGAACGCCGGCCGCAACGCCGTGCTCGTCGCTCCGCCCGGCGCCGGCAAGACCACGTTGGTGCCGCTCGCCCTGCTAGACTCCCCCTGGCGTGGGGACGGCCGCATCCTGATGCTGGAACCGCGCCGTCTCGCTACCCGAGCCGCCGCCACCCGCATGGCGTTCCTGATCGGACAGCCGGTGGGGCAGACGATCGGCTACCGTACCCGCCTGGACGGTGCCAGCTCCGCCGAAACCCGCATCGAGGTCATCACCGAGGGCCTGTTGCTCCGGCGCCTGCAATCCGATCCCGGCCTGGATGGCGTTGCCGCGGTGATACTGGACGAGATCCACGAACGCTCGCTGGAATCCGATCTGGGTTTGGCCCTGTGCCTCGACCTGCAACGCATGCTGCGACCGGAACTCCGGTTGCTCGCCATGTCCGCCACCGCCGATGGAGCCCGCCTGTCCGGCCTGATGAACGCCGAGGTGCTCGAAAGCGCCGGCCGGCAATACCCCATCATCATCGAACACCAACCACGCGACATCCCCCATATCCGCGATCTGTCCGACGCCGTCGCCCGCGCTATCCGCGCCGCACTTGCGAAACATGAGGGCGACATCCTCGCCTTCCTTCCCGGCATGGCCGAAATCCGCCGCGTCCAGTCCGCGCTGGACAACTGCGGCGCCCTGGTTCTGCCCCTGCACGGCGACCTGCCGCCAGCCGAACAGGACCGCGCCCTGCGTCCGGCCGACACAAGACGCGTCGTCCTCGCCACCTCCATCGCCGAGACCTCGCTGACCGTCCCCGGGGTTCGCATCGTCGTGGACGGAGGCTGGCGCCGCACCCCTCGCCTAGACCCGGCCACCGGCCTGACCCGCCTGACCACCGCCCGAATCTCTCGCGCCGCCGCCGACCAACGCGCCGGTCGCGCCGGCCGGGAAGCACCCGGAACAGCGATCCGCGTCTGGTCTTCGGCACTCCACCGGGGCCTCCCCGCCTTTGACCGCCCGGAAATCCTGGAGGCCGAACTATCCGGCCTCGTCCTGGAATGCGCCGCCTGGGGCACCGCACCAGCCGACCTGTCCTTTCAGGACAAACCACCCGGCGGGGCTTTGGCCGCCGCTTCCGTATTACTAAAAGACCTCGGCGCCCTCGATCCCGAGGATCGCATCACCAACACCGGCCGCGAAATGGCTCGGATTGGCTCCCACCCAAGGCTGGCAGCCATGATGCTGGCCGCCGGAAGCAACGAACAAGCTGCCCTAGCCGCCGATCTGGCCGCACTGCTGGAGGAACGCGATCCACTGCGAACGCAAGAAGCCCCCGCCGACATAACCACCCGCCTGAACGCCATTGCGCACGGCGACCCAAACGCCGACCGGGGTGCGCTGCATCGCATCCGCCAAACCTCCGACCAATACCGCCGCCGCATGCGTGTGCCCCGCAACACCGAAGCCTCAGGCGAACCCGGCCCGCTGCTCGCCGCCGCTTTCCCCGATCGGATTGCCCAGCGGCGGGGTGAGCCAGGGTCGTTCCGTCTGTCGGGCGGCGGCAGCGCACGCATCCCGGTGACAGATCCGATGTCGAAAGCGGGATTGCTGGTCGCCGCCTCACTGGAACTGAAAACCGCATCGCGCATCCGGTTGGCCGCGACGCTGGACCCGGATGCCTTACCGCCGTCGCTTGCGGCGAGGGTCACCGAGCAGGTCGAGTCGGGCTTCGACTCAACCACGGGAACCGTCCTGGTGCGCCGCCGCCGACGGTTGGGTGCGCTGATCCTGTCCGACCGAACTGAAGTCGGCGCCCCCTCATTGATCGCCGAGGCACTTGCGAATGTTGTGGCCATACAGGACCTCCGGCCGCTGCCCTGGACCGACGCGACCCGCCAGCTCCAGGCACGCGTGGCCCTGACGCGGGGGATCGACCCCGATGCCGGCTGGCCCGATTTGTCCGACACCGTGCTGAAAGCGACGATCCAGGACTGGTTGACACCGTTTCTGGCCGGAGTAACCAAGCTGGCTGACGTCGGCAAACTGGATCTACACAGCATCCTTCGCGGAATCCTGTCTTGGGATCTCGCATCGCGCCTGGACCGCGACCTGCCAACCCACCTTCCGCTGCCCGGCGGCCGGGCAGCCATCGACTATACCGAGGGTTCGCCCCTGGCCGCCGCCAAGGCGCAGGCATTCTACGGCATGGCGACAACGCCACTGCTCGCTAACGGCCGCATCCCGCTGCGGGTGGCGCTGCTATCCCCCGCCGGCCGGCCGATCGCCGTGACATCGGATCTGGCCGGTTTTTGGAAAGGCGCCTGGGCCGACGCCCGCCGGGAGATGCGTGGGCGCTATCCCAGGCACAACTGGCCCGAAGACGGCGGCCGTCTGCCTGAAAAAGCACCAATCCAGAGCATACCGAGAACCTGATCGGGAAAACCACCGGGGGATTCTTGTTACAGGCGTGCTGCCATGCCATGTAATAGAAGCTGACTCGCGCATCCCATTGACATCGCCCGGCTTGTCCGGGCCATGACGGAAATGGAATGGCAGCACGTCAATGAGTGCTGACTGCTATACCCATTGGTAAAGCCGTGTATCAGAAGGATCGTCCCAAATGGCAGCCGACCAATCGTTCCGCCAGCCGGCACCTTTGTCATGGCATCAGTTTTTCAATTCCCTGGTTCTGAGTATGGCCATGCTGGTGTCTGCCTGCGCGCCGCAACCCGCAAGCGCCCGTTCAGCTCCTGAAAGCCTGGCTCCGCTGGTCAAGAAAGTGTTGCCGGCGGTGGTGAATATCGCCGTGACGGAAACCGTTTCAGGCGGCGATCTGCTCAACGAATTGCCGCCCGAATTGCGCGACACGCCCCTGGGGCGTGAATTCCGGCGGCGCTTCGGCAATCGCAAGGAACAGGTTGCCGGCGCCGGATCGGGATTTATCATCGATCCCACAGGCATTATCGTCACCAACAATCATGTGGTTGGGCGCGCCGACAAAATCGTTGTCTCCCTAACCGACGGCCGTCAGTTTCCCGCCACCGTGCTGGGCCACGACGAACTCACCGACATCGCCGTTATCAAGGTCTCCAGCAACGACGCATTGCCCAGCGTCCCCTGGGGCGATTCACGCAAAGCGGAGGTCGGTGACTGGATTCTGGCAGCCGGCAACCCATTCGGCCTCGGTGGTTCGGTATCGGTCGGCATCATCTCCGCCGAGGGCCGCGACCTGGGCTCCGGCCCATTCGACAATTTTCTCCAGTTGGACGCTCCAATCAATCCCGGCAACTCCGGCGGTCCGATCTTCAACATGGACGGACAGGTCATCGGCGTCAGTTCGGTGATCGTCTCGCCCACCGGTGCTTCGGTCGGCATTGGCTTTGCGATACCCAGCGAGGCAGTCAGCCGCATCGTTGCCCAGCTTCTCGCCAAAGGCTCGATCGAACGCGGATGGCTCGGAGTTTCGGTGGATGAGCGGGATGGCAAGGTTACCATCGCCAGCCTGGACCGCAACGGACCAGCCGCGAAATCCGGCATTCGGCCGGGCGATGTGGTGCTGGCGATCAACGGCGATAAAATTGATAGCTCTCGCGGGTTGATCAGGGCCGTCGCGGCGGTCACGCCCGGCAACACTATCCGCATCACGCTGCGGCGAAGCGGGCGAGAGCTGGAGATCGCGGTCAATGTCGGCCGGCGACCGAACGAACAGGCAGGTTAGCATCCGGTCGTGGCGCATCTAAGATGCGACGCGTTGAACCGGATGTTTCGGAAGTAGAGGAGAGCAATATGCGCATCCTGTTGGTTGAGGATGACAAGGACGTCGCCGCCTTCGTCGTGCGCGGTCTGCGTGAGGCCGGTCATGTCGTCGAACACGTCGATAACGGACGCGACGGCCTTTTCATGGCCGCCAGCGAGACCTTCGACGCAATGATCCTGGACCGTATGTTGCCGGGCGGCATCGACGGACTGAAGATCCTGGAAACCCTGCGCGGGCAGAAAAATCAGGTGCCGGTGTTGATCCTGTCGGCCATGGCAGAGGTCGATGACCGGGTCAAAGGCCTGAAAGCCGGCAGCGACGACTACCTCACCAAGCCATTCGCCTTCGCCGAGCTGCTGGCTCGGGTCGAAGCCCTGAACCGGCGCGGCAAGGGCGAGGGGCCAGTGACCAAGTTGACGGTGGAGAACCTGGAGCTGGACCTCTTGTCCCGTCAGGTGAAGCGGGCCGGGCAGAAGATCGATCTACAGCCCCGCGAGTTTCGCCTGCTGGAGTACCTGATGCGCCATGCGGGTCAGGTGGTGACACGCACAATGCTGCTGGAAGGCGTGTGGGATTACCACTTCGATCCGCAGACCAACGTGATCGACGTGCATGTGTCACGCCTGCGGCAGAAAGTGGACAAACCGTTCCCGACCGCGCTGATCCATACAGTTCGTAATGCCGGATACATGTTGCGGGCAGAACAACCGTAGTATTGGGCCGTCTCGTCGTCACAACCGAGCCAGACCAAACGGGGAACGGGACAAACGGCGGTGGGAGTATAGCTTGGCGCAGCGTATCGTTCTCACGACGTCATCTCCGGCGGCGCAGCATATCGTCCCCGCGACGTCATGTGCGATCGCTCAATGGTTGCGCTCCCCTCCCGCAACGTCATACCCGGACATGGTCCGGGAATCTGTCTGGATTTCGGCGACGAACCGTATCCGGGATCAAATTTGGGGGAAAGACAGCCTGCTTCCTGCCCTACCGTCCTCTGAACTCTCCCGGCGACAGGCCCGACCATGACGACCGAGGCGAGCCCGCGTGGGCATCCCGACACATATGGGGCTCGTCGAATGCTCCTGACATGATCGCCTGCCGCATCTTCCGCTCGGCCGGCTTCCGGTTCGGGGCGATTTACGCAGTGCTCCTCGCCATCAGCGCGACCACGCTTGCCGTTTTTCTATGGTGGGCGACGGCCGGACTGCTGGACCGCCAGACCGAGGCCGCGATTAACGCCGATGCCCAAAGTCTGGCGGAGCACTGGACCAGCGGCGGCCTTCCGGCGCTTGTTGTCACGATCGAGGACCGTCTGGCGCAGAACATCGACGACGACGCTATCTATCTGTTGACCGACCAGAACATGAATCGCATCGCCGGGAACCTGACAGGCTGGCCGACTTTAGTCAGCATCGCCGGTCCCTGGTACGAGCTCCCGGTCATGCGGGCAGGCATGACGTCCCTGGCGAATGTCCAGCGATACGACCTTCCCGGTGGTTTGCATCTGCTGATCGGCCGCGACATTCAAGTGCGCGCCCAACTCCGCAAAATGCTAACCGATGCATTGCTGTGGGCCGCCGTCGTGGTGATCCTGATGGCAACCATCGGTGCCCTGGTCGTGCGTAACTTGTTTCGCCGCACCTTGGCCAACATCTCAGTCACCGCCAGCGCCATTGCCGGCGGTGACTTCGCTCAACGCGTCAGGATGACCGGACGCGGCGACGAGTTCGATCAGGTGGCCGACGTGATCAATGAGATGCTGGACCGCATCGGTCGCCTCATGGACGGCGTGCGCGGAGTTTCCAACGCCATAGCGCACGATTTGCGAACCCCGATCACCCGCGCCCGCACCCGGCTGGAAGATGCCGCGCTGCACGCCAAAAACCCCGACGATCTCCACGCCGCGATCGAGCGCGCCATTATCGATCTCGACGGCATCGTCGCCGTGTTCCAGGCGCTGCTGCGGATCGCCGAGATCGAGGCCGGATCGCGCCGCTCCTCCTTCGCGCATTTCGACCTTGCCCCTTTGCTTATCGAGGTCGCAGATCTTTACGGCGCCGTGGCCGAGGAACATGGTATCGCACTCACGCTCGACACGCCCCGGGCAGTCCCGGCTTACGGCGACAAGGCGATGATCCATCAGGCCATCGCCAACCTTGTCGATAACGCCGTAAAATTCTCGTCCTCCGGAGGTTCGGTGCGCCTGGCCGTATCGGTTTCGGCGATGGTGTCGATCACCGTCAGCGACCAGGGGGCCGGTATTCCGCCGGAAGACCGGCAGCGGGCGACCGAGCGGTTCTATCGCGGCGAGACCGCCCGCAGCACCCCCGGATCAGGACTTGGGTTGTCGCTGGTACTGGCGGTTGCCCAACTGCACGGCGGCGAACTGCTGCTGGAAGACAATCGGCCCGGCCTGCGTGCGGTTCTGTTGCTGCCGCTGCCGGATGACGAGGAACGGCGCAGGATTGGGGTTTAGAATATCTAAACGCGTTGTCACATGTAACTCAGGACAAGGGGCGTCATGATATGGCATGGACGAAACCATGTCGCGTGATTGCCCATTAGCCTCTGTCGGCCTGTTTTTCGCGCTTGGCATGTGGTCTCTGATCCTCGCCTCTCCGGCAGCCTCTCAGGGGTCTGAATCTGTTGCCAAGCCGATGGAGGTCATGACCGACACTCCGGAATACTGCCGGCACCTTTTTGACCGGGTCAGTAAACTGGTGCGCCTTGCGGCCGCGCCGGTGCCGCGGGAGGTCACCAACCTGACGACCGAGGGCCAGCGCATGTGCGCGCAAGGGCAAACGCGCGGTGGGATCATGCGGCTGCGCAGTGCGCTCATGATGATGGAGAAGCCGAACGGCCCCGCCTACCGATAGATTTCTTCAATCGTCGTATGCATCCGCTTTCTTGCATTTATCTCGTGGGAAGCCTCTAAATTTCAATGAATTGCATATTAGATGCAAATCGGGAGAACAGAATGGCCAATTACGAGCCATGGAGCGAAGATCGAGCCCGCGAAGTGATCGCAGATCATGTGAATACTGAGGGTGCCGCACTGCCTTTGTTGCACGCTTTGCAGGCTGCGTTTGGATGCGTGCCGCTGGCGGCCGAACCGCTGGTTGCGTCCGCGCTGAACATCAGCCGAGCCGAAGTGCATGGTATTGTGTCATTCTATCATGAATTTCGCCGGACGGTGCCAGGTCGCCATGTGTTGCGCGTCTGTCGCGCCGAAGCCTGTCAGGCGGTGGGCGCCGATGCGGTGGGTGCGCATGTTCGGTCGGCTCTGGCAGTGGATTGGCACGAAACCTCCGCCGATGGCGCCGTCACGCTGGAGCCGGTGTTTTGCCTCGGTCTGTGTGCGACCGGCCCCTCGGCGTTGCTCGACGGCAAGCCGGTTGGACGGCTGAGCCCCGCCAAGGTGGACCGTATGTTGGAGACGCTGTCTTGACCCGGATATTTGTCCCTCGCGATGTGGCTGCCCTGGCTGTCGGCGCCGATGACGTCGCGGAAGCGCTGGTCGGGCATGCCGACTTGGTAAGGACCGGCTCGCGCGGGTTGTTCTGGTTGGAACCGATGATAGAGGTCGAAACGCCGGAGGGCCGCATCGCCTATGGTCCGGTTGAGGCGTCCGATATTCCCGCCCTGTTGGCGGACGGTTTGCTGACCGGCAGCGCGCAACACCTGCGCCTGGGTATTCCCGAACATATCCCATTCCTGGCCCGCCAAACCCGCCTGACCTTTGCTCGCTGCGGTATCGTCGATCCGCTGTCGTTGGCCGATTACCGTGCCCATGGCGGATTCGAAGGCCTCGAAAAAGCCCGCGCTTTGGGACCGGTTGAAACAGTCGCGACCGTTTTAGCCTCCGGCCTGCGTGGCCGAGGCGGCGCCGGCTTCCCCACAGGCATCAAATGGAAGACCGTCGCGGAAGCTAAAGGCGCCCGCAAATTCATCGTCTGCAACGCGGACGAGGGCGATTCCGGCACCTTCGCGGATCGCATGCTGCTCGAAGGCGACCCGTTCTCCCTGATTGAGGGGATGGTAATCGCCGCCCTCGCGGTCGGTGCGTCCAAGGGCTACGTCTATACACGTTCGGAATATCCGCACGGCATCGCCACCTTCGACAAGGCGTTGGGCATCGCGCGCGCCGCCGGCATCCTAAATGCGGATTTCGACATCGAGCAACGCGTAGGCGCCGGCGCCTACGTTTGCGGTGAAGAAACGTCGTTGCTGGAAAGCCTCGAAGGCCGTCGTGGTCAGGTCCGCGCCAAGCCTCCGTTGCCAGCGCATAAAGGCCTGTTTGGTTGCCCAACGGTCATTAACAATCTGGTCACCCTGGCAACCGTTCCGTGCATCCTGCGCGACGGAGCCGCCGCCTACCAAGCCATCGGCATGGGACGCTCGCGCGGCACGATGCCGATCCAGTTGGCGGGGAACATCCGCCACGGTGGCTTGTTCGAGGCCGGTTTCGGCGTCACCCTCGACGAACTGGTCAACGACATAGGCGGCGGCACGCTATCCGGCGAGCCCATCCGCGCCGTTCAGGTTGGCGGACCATTGGGTGCCTATTTCCCCCCTGCATTGTTCGATACTCCGTTCGACTACGAGGCTTTCGCGGCCAAGGACGGATTGATCGGCCACGGCGGCGTCGTGGTATTCGACGGCACCGTCGATATGGCGCGTCAGGCTCGGTTTGCCATGGAGTTCTGCACCGTAGAATCCTGCGGCAAATGCACGCCCTGCCGCATCGGTTCGGTGCGTGGTGTCGAAACGGTGGACAAGATCCTCGCCGGCCAGAATATCGATGCAAATCTGGAACTGCTGCGCGACCTTTGCCACACGATGAAGTTTGGATCGTTGTGCGCCCTCGGCGGGTTCATCCCTTACCCCGTGCTCAGCGCGATGAATTACTTTCCCGAAGACTTCCGGCCCGCTCAACGCCTGGCCGTTGAATAGAAGAGGAGACTCCGCCGATGCCTATGGTGCAGGAGATCGACTACGGAACGAAAGCCGTGGAAGCCGAAGCGATGGTAACGCTGACGGTGGACGGCAATCTGGTGACAGTGCCCGAGGGCACCTCCATCATGCGCGCCTCTATGGAAGCCGGGATCAAAATTCCGAAACTTTGCGCTACGGACATGCTCGACAGCTTCGGCAGTTGCCGTATGTGCCTGGTGGAGATCGACGGTCGCGCCGGCACCCCGGCGTCCTGCACCACACCGGTCGCCCCCGGAATGAAGGTTCACACGGTCAGCGACAAGCTACGGAAATTGCGGCGCGGAGTGATGGAGCTTTACATCTCCGACCATCCGCTTGATTGCCTGACCTGTTCAGCCAACGGCAATTGCGAATTGCAGGACACCGCCGGCGAGGTTGGACTGCGCGATGTGCGGTATGGGTACGAGGGCGAAAACCATCTCGCCGCGCCGACCGACAAATCGAATCCTTACTTTGATTTCGATGCCTCCAAGTGCATCGTCTGCTCCCGCTGCGTGCGGGCGTGCGAGGAAGTGCAGGGCACCTTCGCGCTGACCATCCAGGGGCGCGGCTTCGACTCCAAAGTCGTGGCCGGTATGGATGAGCCGTTCCTGACCAGCGAATGCGTGTCCTGTGGCGCCTGCGTGCAAGCCTGCCCGACCGCGACGTTGATGGAAAAGTCGGTTGTAGAACTGGGACAACCCGAGCATTCGGTCATTACGACTTGTGCTTATTGCGGCGTTGGATGCAGCTTCAAGGCGGAGATGCGCGGCGATCAGGTGATCCGCATGGTGCCGTGGAAAGACGGCCGCGCGAACCACGGCCATTCCTGCGTCAAGGGACGGTTTGCCTGGGGTTACGCGCAGCATCCGGACCGCATCCTTAGTCCGATGATCCGCGAGAAGATTTCCGATCCCTGGCGCGAAGTAAGCTGGGACGAGGCGATTACCCGTGTTGCGTCGGAATTCAAGCGCATCCAGGCGAAGGCCGGCGTGGATTCCGTCGGCGTGATCACGTCATCGCGATGCACTGCCGAGGAAGCTTATCTGGTGCAGAAGCTGACCCGCACGGCGTTCGGCAACAACAACACCGACACCTGTGCGCGCGTTTGCCACTCACCCACCGGCTATGGATTGGGCAAGACGTTCGGCACATCGGCCGGCACTCAGGACTTCGATAGTATCGAAGACACCGACGTGATGATCGTGATCGGGGCCAACCCGACCGATGGGCATCCGGTGTTCGCCTCGCGTATGAAGAAGCGGCTGCGGGAAGGGGCGAAACTGATCGTCATCGATCCGCGCAAAATCGACATGGTGCGCACGCCGCATGTGGAGGCTTCGTATCATCTGCCGCTGCGTCCCGGCACCAATGTCGCAGTCCTCACCGCGCTCGCGCATGTCATCGTTACCGAAGGCCTGGTGGATCAGGCGTTCGTCGCCGAACGCTGCGACACCGACGCCTTCATCGACTGGTGTGCATTCGTTTCTGAACCGAGGCACAGCCCGGAAGCATCGCAGATCACCACTGGCGTTCCCGCAGACGCTCTGCGCGGCGCGGCGCGGTTGTTCGCCACCGGCGGCAACGGCGCGATCTACTACGGATTGGGCGTGACGGAACACAGCCAGGGCAGCACCGCTGTCATGGCAATAGCGAACCTCGCCATGGCGACCGGCAATATCGGCCGGCGCGGCGTTGGCGTGAACCCGCTGCGTGGCCAGAACAACGTCCAGGGCAGTTGCGACATGGGCAGCTTCCCGCATGAACTGCCCGGCTACCGTCACGTCAGCGACCCCGGCGTACGTGCGATTTACGAGAAAGAGTGGGGCGTAAAAATCAATCCGGAACCCGGATTGCGCATTCCCAATATGTTCGATGCGGCCGTGGAAGGCACATTCCTCGGCCTGTACGTCCAGGGCGAGGACATCGTCCAGTCCGATCCCGACACCAAACACGTTACCGCCGGCATGTTGGCCATGGAATGCGTCGTGGTGCATGACCTGTTCTTGAACGAAACGTCGAACTACGCGCATGTTTTCCTGCCAGGTGCGAGCTTCCTGGAAAAGGACGGCACGTTCATCAACGCCGAACGCCGCATCAACCGCGTGCGCAAGGTGATGGCGCCTCGTGGTGGGCTTGGAGACTGGGAGGCGACCCAGGCGATCGCCAACGCCATGGGCTATAAGATGGACTACACCAGCCCGGCCGAGATCATGGCGGAGATCGCCCGTACTACCCCGTCGTTCTCTGGTGTTTCGTATGAGAAACTGGACCAGGGGGCGGTGCAGTGGCCGTGCAACGATGCCGCACCGGAC
The DNA here is from genome assembly GCA_025355085.1 of Rhodopila sp. Lineage (GTDB taxonomy): Bacteria > Pseudomonadota > Alphaproteobacteria > Acetobacterales > Acetobacteraceae > Rhodopila. Next base: position 6,812 of record JANXLQ010000418.1, on the reverse strand, counting down.
GGCACACCGATCATGCACATCGATCACTTCGTGCGCGGAAAGGGCAACTTCGTCATTACTGAGTACGTGGCGACCGACGAAAAAGTCGGGCCGCGCTTCCCGCTGCTGCTAACCACGGGACGTATCCTGTCGCAGTATAACGTGGGGGCGCAGACCCGCCGGACAGCCAATGTCGTGTGGCACGCCGAGGACCTGCTGGAAATTCACCCGCACGATGCCGAGCAACGCGGCGTCAAGAACGGCGACTGGGTCCGGCTGCGCAGTCGCTCCGGCGAGACGACACTGCGGGCGACGGTGACGGAACGGGTAGCTCCGGGTGTTGTCTATACAACGTTCCATCACCCAACGACGCAGGCCAACGTCATCACGACGGATTTCTCAGACTGGGCTACGAACTGCCCGGAATACAAAGTCACAGCGGTGCAAATTTCGCCGTCGAACGGGCCGTCTGAGTGGCAGTTGGAATACCGGGCGACGTCGGCCGAGAACCGGCGGATCGAGGTGGTGCCAGCAGGTGAATAAGATGGCTTGCCATCGTCGGACCCACCACTCTGGCACCGTCATGGCCGGGCGGATCTCCTTGGGTTCCACGGTGAGCGAAGAATTCTCCCGGGTCGTGATGGCCGGCCTGGTGCCGGCCATTCATGCACAGACCGTTCGGACGCAGATGACCGGGACAGGCCCGGCCATGACGGTAGAGACACGGTCCGGCCGCAGACTTCTTCTTTCTCCAGCACGTATCCCGATGGGGAACCCGGCCATGACAGCCCAGGGCAGCGGCATTCTCCACGTCCATGCCTGACCCGGTCGTCCCAGCCCAACGCATCGCATGGCGCGGAGACGCAGCAACAGATGGCGTGCGCGTTGTTCCCCGCGAAACCCCGGTCGCCCTAACCTACAACCGCACCACCCACGCGGTGATGCTGGCCTCCCCGGCCGACCTGGAAGACTTCGCCATCGGATTTAGCCTCTCCGAGGGCATAGTTGCCTCCTCGTCCGACATCCGGGCGCTGGAGATTGTCGAGGTTGCCGACGGCATTGAATGCCGCATGGATCTCGCGGACGAAAGACTGGACGCCCTCACCCGCCGGCAACGCCGTTTAGCCGGTCCCAGCGGCTGCGGCCTGTGCGGCCTGGATAGCCTTGCCGCCGCGATCCGACCTGCGCCGCAAGTCCCAACTGGGCGAGCCTTCACTCCGGCCATGATCCAGGACGCCATGCGGTCCATGCACCCCGCCCAAGCCCTCAACGCCGCGACACACGCGGTCCACGCCGCCGCGTTTTGGACGCCCGAACAGGGGCTGATAGCCTTGCGTGAGGACGTCGGCCGTCACAACGCCTTGGACAAACTAGCCGGCGCCCTGGCCCGCACCGGCGCATCGGCTGCCGGCGGTTTGGTCCTGCTGTCCAGCCGTGTCTCCGTCGAAATGGTCCAGAAAGCGGCAACGCTCGGCGCCCCGGTCATCGTCGCGATCTCAGCCCCAACGTCGCTTGCCATCGAGGTGGCTACCGCCGCCGGAATAACCCTGATTGGCGTGGCCCGCGCCGACGGGTTCGAGGTTTTCACCCATCTAGATCGCATCACCACACGGATGATTCGCCATGTCGCATGACAAACTGGCCTATATGGCCAATCAAATCGGCCGCTTCTTCCAATCCCAGAAACAAGACACTGCAGTCGCGGCGATCGAAGAACACCTGACAAAGTTTTGGGACCCGCGGATGCGACGGGCGATCATCGCCCAATTGGCCGATGGCAGCATTCAACTCGACCCGATGGTGCGTCAGGCCGTCGAGCATCTGGGACAGCGTAAACCCGCCTAAAGCTGTACTTTCGCCTAAAATCTTCAAAACAAAAAAATTCCACTGGGAGAGACTTCATGAGCGACACGATGGCCCGTCAGGGCCGAGCTACCACTACGAGCGGTATATTGGATCGAAATCGCATCGTTGCCCGTGCCGGATACAATCGGTGGCTGGTGCCCCCTGCCGCCCTAGCGATCCACCTGTGCATCGGCATGGCCTACGGCTTCAGCGTCTTCTGGTTACCGCTGTCGCGCGCCGTCGGCGGCGCCAAGCCAACAGCTTGTCCCGCCGGCTCCGGCATCGCCAACGCGCTGTTCACCACAAGCTGCGACTGGCTTGTCTCCGACCTGAACTGGATTTTTACCCTCTTCATCGTCTTTCTCGGCGTTGCCGCTGCGGTGTGGGGCGGCTGGCTAGAACGCTCCGGTCCGCGCAAGGCCGGCGTGATCTCCGCGCTCTGCTGGTCCGGCGGATTGCTGTTGGGCGCCGTCGGCATCGCCACCCATCAACTCTGGATCCTATGGCTCGGCACCGGCGTGCTCGGCGGTATCGGACTTGGGTTGGGTTATATTTCACCCGTATCGACACTAATAAAATGGTTTCCAGACCGGCGCGGCATGGCGACCGGCATGGCGATCATGGGCTTCGGCGGAGGGGCCATGATTGGCGCTCCCCTTGCCCAAATGCTGATGGCACATTTCGGCACCGGCGGAACTAGCGGTGTCTGGCAAACCTTCGTTGTGATGGGCCTGATCTACTTCGTCTTCATGATGGGCGGAGCATTCGGCTATCGCGTGCCGGCACCGGGCTGGCAGCCGGCTGGGTGGACTCCCCCCGCCACCAACGCGAAAGCAATGATCACCCGTGGTCAGGTGCATCTGAAGAATGCCCACAAGACGACGGCATTCTGGTGCATCTGGGTCGTGCTGTGCATGAACGTGTCGGCTGGTATCGGCGTACTCAGCATGGCCTCACCAATGTTGCAGGAGATTTTCGGCGGCTCCCTGATCGGCCAGTCGGCGGTTTCGTTCACAGACTTGAATGCGGCTCAGCGTGTTTCTGTCGCGGCCATCGCCGCCGGATTCGCCGGACTGTTATCGCTGTTCAACATTGGCGGCCGTTTTTTCTGGGCGTCCCTGTCAGACAAATTGGGCCGCAAGGCGACGTATTGCACCTTCTTCCTGCTCGGGATCGCAATGTACGGCTTGTCGCCCTGGGCGGCGCATGCCGGCAGCATGACCCTGTTCATCATGTTCTTCTGCGTCATCCTGTCGATGTATGGCGGCGGCTTCGCCACCGTGCCGGCGTACCTGGCCGACATGTTTGGCACCCAGTTCGTCGGCGCGATCCATGGCCGGCTGTTGACCGCTTGGTCCACCGCAGGCGTGATCGGCCCCGTCCTCGTCGGGTATATGCGGGAAACCGCGATCGCCGCCGGGGTGCCGCGCTCGTCCGTTTATGACGTGACCATGTATCTGCTCGCCGGCTTGCTGGTGATCGGATTGGTGGCAAACCTGATGGTGCGCCCGGTTGCTGCGAAGTGGTTCATGTCCGACGCCGAGGTGGCCGCCCTGCAAGGCTCCGCCGCACCCGCGGCCTCGGTTCATTCGTCCGCTGCCGCCGGCTTCAGCCTCGCGTCGATCCTGGCCTGGGCCATCGTGGGAATTCCCATCATGTGGGGCGTTTGGATCACCCTCGCCAAGGTCGCGGTGTTGTTCACCTAACGCATGATCGTCCGGGGTTACCCAAACCCCGGACGACATCGGAACTACTCTCGGGGGCTATTGCTGTTTCGCGTGGCATGCAAATCGAGCCAACCCATCGTCGCTGAAGGCTGACTGTCCGTAGTCGCGAGATACGGCTTGATATCGAGCAACCTCGTCCCTTCGATACAGTCCAGATACCGGACCTTCAGAGTAGCCGGCCCGTCGAAGCCATCGAACGCCACAACAGACAAACCGATCGGGTTCGGCCGAAACGGTGCCCGCGTCGAAAACACTCCACGAGGATGCGGATCGAACGGCGGTGTGAAAATCAGCTTCGGCTGCGTCGCAAGATCGAGCCAATACAATAGGATCAGGTGCGAGAACCCCTCCAGGCCGGTTAGCCCATCCTGGAACTCCGGCAACACCACGGCCGTGCAAACCGGCGCCGGATCGGGCTGCCGTCCATTGCGCGGGCAGTCGCGGATCGTGTGCCACGGCGTATGCAGGGTGCCGATTGGATTGATACTAAACGCGGTCAAAACAACTCCTTGCCACACAATGGTCCGACCTGGATCATGTGTGGCAAGGCGCATTCCGGCAAGCTTCGCATCATGCCACCAGGGCGATTTGCTTGCGCACGCGCGGCATCGCCTTCCCGCTCATCCGTTCGGTCGAGTGCATCCAAACCGCGGATGCAGGTCCGGCATAGCAGTTCATCGAAACCATACTCCCCAATCAGCTTGGACAGTTTTCCACGCAACGATCGACGTCGCTGCGAACCATCACTGGGCTATTGGCCAATTCGTTGAAGCGTCTCCGCCGAGTTCTTCGCCTGGCTATAAAGTTCGCAGCTATTGTTCGCCGGCGAACCGGCCGGGGGTGGCTGATCGCCGATTTTATCGGATGTGCTGTAGGCCGGCGGCTTCTCCCCGTCCGGCGGCAGGTTTTACGCTGCCCATAGCGCTGGCCTTGGGCGATTCGCCAACCAGGCACGGCTCGCTGTCGGCAAATTTTATCCCCCCGTCCTCCCCAGGCTGGTTCAACGCCTTATACACCGGTCTTGCCGGAGCAGAGGCAGCGAATGGTGCGCTGGACGTGCGATGTTGCGGCTTTCGACAGCCAACAAGCCCAGATTCCGTCGAGTTGCACGGCCTATCGGACCCATCCGTACGCCTGATATGGGCAGGAACGCCGCCGAGCCCGACCAGTCGTTTGGCGACGGTGTTGCGGACCCTTGCCCCCACCCCCCTAATACGTGTTAAGCACCTTCCGGGAGATCGGCGGTGGACGGGCGCCTCGCCAACCCGGTCAGATCCGGAAGGAAGCAGCCGCAACGGGTCACCGCTCGGGTCGTTTGTCGGTCTCCCACTTTTTCCCTCTTGCCGCTCGTGCCGGCTTTCAGGTGACCGCCCCGCATGTCCGGCTTATTCCAGGACGACCCCGCCGACCAGGATGACGCTCCACCGCCACCGAATGGGCCAGGGCTGTTCGGCGATGCACTGCCGGTGGCGCTGCCGGAGCCGATCCATGCGACCCCGTATCGCGTGCTGGCGCGCAAATACCGCCCGACCACGTTCGATGACCTGATCGGCCAAGAGGCGATGGTGCGCACGCTGCGCAACGCTTTCGCCGTTGGCCGGGTCGCGCATGCCTTCATGCTGACGGGTGTGCGAGGCGTCGGCAAAACCACCACTGCCCGCATCATCGCACGTGCGCTGAACTGCATCGGACCCGATGGCACCAGCGGCCCGACGGCCGATCCGTGCGGCCTGTGCCCCAACTGCGTCGGCATCCTCGCCGACCGGCACCCCGACGTGATCGAAATGGACGCCGCCAGCCGCACCGGCGTGGAAGACATGCGCGAGGTGATAGAGGCCACGCGATTCCGCCCTATGCAGGCTCGCACAAAAGTCTTCGTCATCGACGAAATCCACATGTTGAGCCGCAACGCCTTCAACGCGTTGCTGAAAACGTTGGAGGAACCGCCGCCGCATGTGAAGTTCGTGTTCGCGACGACGGAAATCCGCAAGGTCCCGATCACCGTGCTGTCCCGCTGCCAGCGCTTCGACCTGCGCCGCGTGCGGATAGCCGAACTGTCCGACCTGTTCGGCCGCATCGCGATCAAGGAAAACGTCACGATTGAATCCGCCGCGCTGGAGCAAATTGCTCGGTCGGCGGATGGGTCCGTTCGTGATGGCCTGTCGATGCTTGATCAGGCAATCGCCCAGGCCGAGGGGGTGATTACCGGCGCTCAGGTCATCGACATGCTTGGTCTTGCTGACCGGGAGGCAGTGTTCGAGCTAATGGACGCGGTCATGGGCGGCAAACCCGCCGCTGCGTTGTCGATCACCGATCGGGCGTATGAGCGGGGGGCCGACCTGGGCGCGCTGCTACAGGATTTGCTTGAATTGCTGCACACCATCACACGGCTGAAATCATTGCCCAGCTTGCGGGAAAGCCAAGACCTGCCGGAAGCCGAACGCACGCGAGGTGCCGAATTCGCTGATCGTCTGTCCGTCCCTGTGCTGTCCCGCGCGTGGCAGATGCTTCTGAAGGGTGTGGGTGAGGTCGAAATCGCCCCCGACCGGCGGGCGGCGGCCGAGATGGTGCTGATCCGGTTGTGCCATGTGGCCGACATGCCGACCCCGGGCGATCTGATCCGGCGGCTGACTGCTGGCGGTGCGCCGCCTTCCCCTACGGGTGGTGGCGGTGGCGGCGGGCGGGCGGTTGTTAATGGGGCGGCGATGATTTCGGCCGATCCTGTGGCGCTGGCGGGGCCTCGGTTTGGCACTTTTCGAGACGTCGTGGCCTGGGTGGGTGAGCAGAAAGAGGCGATGCTGCACGCGCATCTGCTGCACTCCGTCAATCTGGTACGGTTCGCGCCGCCGGTTATAGAACTGCGGCCGCAGGCGGAGGCGCCGCGCGATCTGTCGGCCAAGCTGGCGGCGCTGTTGACGGCTGCGACGGGAACGCGCTGGACGATCGCGGTGTCGCGCGATACGGGTGATGCCTCGATAGCCGAACAAGGGAACGCAGCGGATACGGCACGGAAGACGGCAGCGGCCGATCACCCGTTGGTCCGGGCGATCATGATGGCATTTCCGGGCGCGCGTATTGACACGGTGCATGATAAGACAGCGGACGTGTACGGGCTGCCGGTGACCGTCGCTGATGTGCCCGATATGCCCGAATTCGCGCCACCCGATGCCGAGTATTTCGACGAAGACCCGATGGAGATCGACCTATGAAGAACCTCGCCGGCCTGATGAAACAGGCGCAGCAGATGCAGTCCAAGATGGA
>JANXLQ010000363.1 GCA_025355085.1 Rhodopila sp. | reverse complement strand
CGTCGCAGGCCAGTGTTTTGTTTTTAATTTCGGCCGACAGCCTCTCATACCCAACCTGTGCCGTGGTCCGCACCACGGTCACCTTCACCCCCGGGTAGCGCGCCGTGAATCTCCGGCCGATCAACTCGGCCGACTCGCCATCGGTTTGCGCGGTGTACCAGGTCAGCCCGCCTTCCTTGCGTGCGCCTTCCTCCAGCGCCCCCAAATCGGCTCGGGCCGCCCCGGCGCCCACCAGGGACACGCCTGCCAGAAGACCAGAAAACCTGCGGCGGTTCAGCATGAATGGTTGCCTGATCCCGGGGGTTGGGTATGCATGGACGTTTCCTTTTTTTGATTCGGTATTTTAACATACCGAGCGTCGCGAAGACCAGGGGGCGATGCAATCCGCTACCGAACGATCACGAACCGGCAACCTCCGCCCTCACCGAAGCGCCTGCCTCTCGAATAGCCAGGGCCAACGCCTCGCCTTCCAGAATGACCTCCTTGCCCAGCGTTATTCGTTTCGCTGTCCAGGTGCCATTGGCGTGCGCCGCGTCAGCCAGCGCCGTGGAAAGATCAGGCGCCATCAACAACCCTTCCGAACCATCCGCCATGGTTCGGTCGATCAAGAAACAAATAGGAACCGGGCAGGCCATCAGCTCTCCAACCACGCCACCGCTCGGATTGGACTACCGGTGCCCCCACGGATTTTCAGCGGAAAGCCGATGAACCGAAAGCGTCCTTTACCCACGAGTTGATCCAAATTCACCAGTCCCTCCATATGGGTAAACCCCATGTCCCTGCAGACGTGGTGTACTTCGAAGTTGCTGCGCCCCGGACGCCCGGGACTGACGGCTTCCACCCCAAACATGCCGATGCCTTTGTTACCCAGCCAGGTGGCAGACTCCTTGGTCAGTCCGGGAAAATCCGTGATGAAGGCGTCCGTTCCGTGCGTGCGGCGAAAGAAATCCATATGCAGCAGCACGGTGTCTTTCGGCTTGATCGCAATACCGGCGGCGCGTTCCGCATCTTCCAGGTCGGCAATGGAAATATCGCTTTTCAATTCCTTGTGCGACAGGTCCAGACAAACCGCCTCGGTAAAGAAATTCTCCAGCGGCATTTCGTCGATGCCTTTGGCGCCGGGACGGTCATCGAAATGCATCGGGGCATCGACATGGGTGCCGGAATGATCGCCCATGTTCAGCGATATCACCGCCGAGGAGAACTCATACCCATCCACCACGCGTTTTTCTTCATGCGTCGAAAACGGCGCGATGATCACCATCGGATGGTTCGGCAAGCGCGCCATCTTGTGGTGGATCTCGCGGCTCAGGTCGATCAGTTTCATCGAAATGTTTCTCCTGTTACGGCCAGACGGCCGGATGGGTTCCCAACGGCATGGATAGACGATCCCAGCGCGTCGGAGTCAAAGACAGTGCGGCAGCGTGCCGCACGGTGTGCAGTTTTCCCCAACCGGAATCGCTGGTTTCCATCAGGTCGGCAACACTTTCGGCGGTCGGTCCCGGAATCGCCAACCCGTTTCGCACGCGGCCGAGATCGCGTATCCAGCGACCGGTGCGGGCCAGCGAAACCTGCACATGCCAGCTTCCGCCTTCCTGCATCCGCCGATTCAGCGCCGCAAGTGCGCCGAACGCCAGCAGGTATCCTGACCCGTGATCCAACGCCTGACAGGGCAAGGCTTTCGGCGCCGTCTGTCCGGCCGCCTCGGCTTCCGCATGGTTAATGCCGCTGGCGGTCTGCGTGATGCTGTCGAAACCCCGCCGGCCAGCCCACGGCCCGACATGCCCGTAAGCCGATAGCGAAACGTACACGATGCCGGGACGAATCCGCGCTGCATCCTGCGGGCTGAAACCCAAATCGGCCAAACCACCCGGCCGATACCCCTGCACAAAGATGTCAGTCTTGGACAGCAAGTCCCGCAGCCGGTCGTTTCCCGCCTTCTCCCGCAGTTCCAAATGCGCGGTCAGCTTGCCCCGCCCCGTATCCACCACCAACCGAGGAAAATTCGGCACGTTCGGGCTGGCGATATTCAACACATCCGCACCGTGTGCGGCCAGGGTCCGTCCGCACACGGGACCGGCAATAACCCGAGTCAAATCCAGCACGCGCACACCGGACAACGGCCGGTCGGCGGGCGGCAGCCCTCGCGGGGGTGCGTCACCGATGCGGGTGATCTTGACCAAGGGTTGCGTAATGACCGCCTGGCCGTGCGGATGCGTGTCCCATTCGGCGAAGCTGCGCATGGCGGTGGCGCACAGGCCGTTTTCGGCCGCCGCATCCTCCAGATCGTATCCGGTCCAGGATTGCAACGCCGTGGCGACGGCTTGCTTGTCGTACGCACACCCGAGGATACGCAGGATGCCGGTCCGATGATGCGGAAAGTTGGTGTGCAGACGCACCCACCGGCCATCGCCGCATTGATAGGTTCCGGCGATCATATCCCATGGATCAGTCGCGGTTTCACCTTCTATGCGAGCGAAATGCTCTGACAGGAACTCGATCGCGGCATGACGCATATCGACCGAGACCGATTGCCGGCGGCCGCCACGGTGCCGCCAAACCGTCGCCGCTGCCAGCGAAGCCGCCGCAACCGTCACCTGTGCGGCGGTTCCAACGGCGAAGCTGGATGGCAACACCGGATCGGCACCCGTCAGGTAAATGTCATCCAGCGCGTCGGTGGGAAGCTGAGTCTCGGTCCATAGCGCGGACAGATATTCATGAGGGTTCATCGGGCAGACTCCGTATTCGCCAATGTTTCAGATGGAACGAAATCGCGCCAACGGCCTGGCGTTTCGGGTTGTTCCGCGTAACCGGTCATCGAATCGGCAGTTCGCCCTACCAGGTCCCGAAACGTCAAACGACGTTCGCCCAAAAACGAATCCACTTCCTGAACCACGCGGGTCAGGCCGGCAAAGCCCTCGTGCATGATCACAGAAACGACCTCCACCGCACTCGCACCGCACAACGCCATGCGAATGACGTCATCGCCGGAGCGTACGCCATTGGTCCCGATCAACGGCAGATCGCGCCCCGCCGCCCGTCGTGTCAGCGCGAGGTGGCGGCACACGATCGGCAACGCCCAGCCGCCGCCGTAAGCCGCCGATGTGCCCAACACCGGGGCGAACGTTTCCAGATCGGGAACCAGCGCCATGAAGCGGCCCATCATGCCGGCCGCGTCCGCGCCGCCGCGCCGTGCGGCGATGGCCAGCGCGGGCAGGTTGGATGACAAGCCGGTCAGCTTGACCCAAAGCTGCATCCCCTCGGTCACAGCCCGAACCCGGCGCACCAGTTCCGTCAGTCTGTCCGGATCGGTTTCCTGAACGATGGCTCCCGCCGCCGCTTCCGAAGCATGTGGTGCGCCAACATTCAGTTCGAAAATCCGCAATCCCGCCTGATGCGCCGCCGAGGCGATGCAAACCGCGCCCTCCGCGCTCGCATAAACGATGCTGGCGGCAACGAACCGCCCCTCGGGACGCGCCTCGCGATCAATGGCAGCAATAGCCGCGAACCAGTCATCAGTACCTCGCTGACTGAGACCCGAGCGGTTGAACAGCGACACCCCCTGCCCCGCCGTCGGCACACCATCCGCATCCAGCCGCACATAGTCCGCCCGGTCCAACTGTCGCCCGCCCGCCGGGTTTTCGTTGACCGACTTGGCAATGACCCCCGCCGCTCCGGCCTTCAATGCGGCGCGGATACCGGCCTCGGTCATCACCGGCTCTCCCGATCCGCAGATGACCGGATGAAGCAGGGGAAAGCCGCCGATGGTGGTGGCGAACGAGGTCATCGCTTACCCGTCGGTACCTGATTGAACGGCTTACCTTTGTCCACACGAATGTCGGACGGCATACCCAGCACACGTTCTGCGATAATATTGCGAAGAATCTCGTCGGACCCGCCGGCGATGCGCGAACTTGGCGACGACAACAGCGCGGATTGAAACATCGCATACGCCTCCGCCAGATCGTCATCCACGACCAGGCCGCCCGCACCCATCAGATCCAGGCCGTAGCTGGCGATATCCTGCAACTTCGACGCGTTCACCAACTTGTGAATCGAATTCTCCGGCCCCGGAGTCTCGCCCTTCGACAACGCGGTGATCGTCCGGAACCGGGTAAACTTCAGCCCCTGCGATCGCGCATGCCACTCGGCGATCTTCTCCCGCACCGCACCGTTCTGGATCGCCGGTTTGCCATCGATCCGCACTTTCCGAGCCAACTCCACCAGATCATCGACCTCCGGCCGCTGCACATCGCCCACCGCGAGGCGTTCGTTCATCAGCGTGGTCAGTGACACCTTCCACCCCTGCCCAACCGCGCCAAGCCGTTGCGTATCCGGGACGCGAACATCGGTGAAAAACACCTCATTGAAATGCCGCGCGCCGGACATTTGGTGGATCGGGCGAATGTCGATGCCAGGGGATTTCATATCCAGAAAGAAGAAGGTCAGCCCTTCATGTTTCGGCTTGTTCGGGTCGGTACGCACCACGATGATGCCAAAATCCGACAGATGCGCGCCCGATGTCCAAATCTTCTGCCCGTTGATCACCCAGTCGTCGCCATCGCGCTCCGCCTTCGTGCGCAACGCCGCCAAATCCGACCCCCCGGCCGGTTCGCTGAACAACTGACACCAGACTTCCTCACCGCGCAGCGCGGGCTTCACATAACGGTCGAGTTGTTCCGGATTCGCATAGGCCATCATGGTCGGTATGCACATGCCCAGCCCGATCTCATACAGGCCACGCGGCACCACGAACGCGTCCTCCTCCTGATTGTAAATTACTTGCAGGATCGGCGAGGCCTCCCGCCCGCCAAACGCCTTCGGCCAGGTCAGGCCGGCGAAACCCGCCTCGGCCTTTTTCGCCTGCCACGCCTTGCAGCGTTTGACCGCCTCCGCATCCACGCCGCTCTGCCGCAGCACCGGCCTCGCACCAGCCCGGCGCTCCGCATTCGCCGTCAGGAACGCACGCGCATCGGCACGAAACGCGGCTTCTTCCTTAGTATCGTTAAAATCCATGATAAAAGCCTCCCTTTAAGCCACGTTGCGCGTTTCGAGCAGATCGACCAGCCGGTTTTTCCAAAACGGCGCCGATCCGATCCCAAGACCGAGTTGCTTCGACCGCCGATAGAACAAGTGGCAATCGACCGCCCAGGTGAAGCCGACGCCACCGTGAGTCTGGATGTTTTCTTTCGACGCCAGATGGAATGCCTCAGTCGCCGAAACCCGAGCAGTGGCCGCCGCCAAAGCCAAATCGGTGGCATCCGCCCCCAGTGCCCACGCGCCATAATAGGCGTTAGACCGAGCCAGCTCCAATGCCACGTACATGTCGGCCAGCTTGTGCTTAATCGCCTGGAACGATCCGATCGGCCGCCCAAAAGCGAAACGTTCCTGCGCATATTCGCGGGCCATTTGCAGGCAGGCATCCGCGCCGCCCACCTGCTCGAACGCGAACAAAATCGCCGCTCGGTCCAGCACCCGTTGAACGGAACCCCAACCGCCGCCGGAGGCCAGCCGCTGCACCGGTGTCGCATCGAAATCCAGACGCGCGTGATTGCGGGTCGGGTCCAGTGTCTGCAAATCGCGCCGGCGCACCCCGGCCAGATCGGCGACAAACAATCCGATCTGCCGGTGTTCGTCAATCGCCACCACAACGGCGATATCCGCGATGCCGCCATCCGCCACCGGCCATTTCGCACCCGTCAGCCGGCCGCCCACAACACGAGCATGGATCGCGGACGGTTCGGGATTGCCGCTGCCTTCCGACAGTGCGAGGCACCCGATCAGCGACCCATCGGCCAACTTCGGCAGATATTCGTGCCGCTGCGCATCCGATCCGGCGGTCAGTATCGACTCAGCCGCCAAATACGCCGTTGACCCGAACGGCACAGGTGCGACGGCGCGTCCCATTTCCTCGGCCAGCACGCACAGGCCCTCGTAGCCCAGGCCCGCGCCGCCGAACTCTTCCGGGATGGCCGCGCCAATCCAGCCCATCTCGGCGATCTCGCGCCAAAGGTCGGCGGCATACGTCTCCTGCCCATCCAAACTCCGCCGCACCACAGCCGGCGTGCAGCGCTCGGTCATAAACCGTCGAGCCTGATCGCGAAGCTGTTTGAGATCGTCGGAAAAGTCGAAGTTCATGGTGTTTCTCCCCGGTACGGCACGTTGCCAGCGGGCGGGCGCGGTGTGAAGCGTCAGCCCTGGTTGTTACCCGGTAATCCGCGTGGAAACAGGTTGGCGGCGAGCAGTCCGCCATCCACATCCAGCGTCGTGCCGGTGATGTAGCGTGCCATGTCCGACGCCAGGAACAGGGCAGCCCTGGCGATATCGTCGGGCGTTCCACGATGCCGCATGGGCAGCAGGCTGGCCGCATATCCTTCCGCCCGCTGCGGCGTGTCAAACAGCCGAGGTGTGACGATGTGTCCCGGCGCAATGGCATTGACCCGGATGTTGTGCGGCGCCCACTCGACGGCCATCGTCTGCACAAGGCTGATCAGCCCCGCCTTTGCCGCACCATAGGCGCCGCGCATCGGGGCGGCCCGCTGACCGTCCACCGAGGCAATGCCGACGATCGCCCCCGGTTGATCGCGACGAATCAACGACTGCGCGACTTCCTTGGCCACCAGAAAAAAGTAACGCAGGTTCAGGTGCATCTGCTGGTCCCAAATCTCCGGTGTGGTTTCCAGCAACGATCCCCAGGCCGCGCCACCAACAATTGAGACCATCAAATCCAGACCGCCAAGTTTTTCCTCCGCTTGGGCGACGATCAGCGGAATCTGGTCATCGTCCAGCACGTTGCCAGAGATAGCGAAGGCCTGCCGGCCGAGTGCCCGCACCTTTTCTGCAACAACGTCGGCGCGATCCGGGACCAGGTCCACAAGGGCCACGTCGCAGCCGGCACGGGCAAGGAACAACGCCGAACTTTCACCCATGCCCTGACCGCCGCCGATGATCAGGGCCTTTTTGCCGCCAAGTTCAAAAAATGAGGCATCTGCTGACATGATCGAACACCTTTGCTGCTTTTCACTGGCGCAAGTGGACCACCATGCCGTCCCGCCTGCAAAGCGGTCGCCCCAAAAGTCGCCGGATCGGACCTGCCATTATTGAATCAAAACAAATAAGTCGCCCGCGTTCAACTGGCCCGGAGTGAACCTCTACTTCGGTGCCACCGCGCAGGTATGGTCCTGCAATTGCTCACCGGACGCAAAGTCACCGGCCAAAAGGTCGGCGTGGTCGTCCAACAGCACGAATCCGTTGGTGCCATCGGGGAAAGTCGCTCCGGCCAGAACCAAAGTATGATGGGCCATATTGGCTCTGGCCCGCGGATCGGCATCAGCCAACACCCGGAACGGATCGACCTCGCCCAGCGTCTCTTGGTTGATCCGGATGGACCGGTAGGTATGCCCGGCAAGAGCGATCGGAAAAAATGTCCAAACATCGCTGATTTTGTCGAGGTTCGCCTTCAGAATCGCACGCACATCCGGCCGGATACAATCGATATGAATATGTAATTGATTCTGACTGCGTCCAACGGATGAGTTGATCGCCAAAGACATCGCATCCCTCGGCAATGCGGTCTGGAGCCGCCCTTCCACGAAAGTGCGGGCGTTCCAGGCATACGCCCAGTAGTTGGGGGCGTTTGGCGCAAGGATCGCCGGATCATCGATCCCGCTGATCCTCGCAGTCGGAATCAACAGGAACTGAGCTACCCCGTTGATGTCCTTCAGGACGGCGAATCCCCTGTCGAGGCCGTTCGTCAGATCGACTTCGGAACAAGGGGATGGATCGCGGGCCGCCTGTTCATGCGGCACGCATTGCTCACTGACGATTTTCCACAGAGCAGACGGATCTGCGGCATGCAGGCTGGCTGGCGCGAACACCAGGCCAAGCACGCACGCCCGAAGGAAACGCATCAACCCGCTTCCAGCTCCGATCCCGCAAGTAGCTCACACAACCGAGCCATTTCCGTATGGTCGGCATCCGGCCCAAACTTCGCCTGTGCCGAAACGATCATCTCGTTAACCAGCGCGGACAGCGGTACAGCGGTGCCAGTCTCACGCCCGACCTGCATGGCGATGGAGAGATCCTTGGCCAGCAATCCCAAAGCGAAGCCGGCATCGAATTTTCTCGAAAGCACAAACTGTTTGAATTTTTTCTGCGTCGAATTGTTCATGCCGGTCGCAGCGTTCAGGACATCTGTCATGACAGCCGGGTCCAACCCGAAACGCTGGCCAATCAGCAAAGCCTCTATCCCGATCAGGAAGCCGCCGGTGCTGACCATGTTGTTCAGCGCCTTCATCGCCTGTCCGGACCCGACCGCGCCGGTCTTCATCACCGAAGCCCCCATCGCGGACAGCACCGGCATCGCCTGGTCGATCGTTGCCACGTCACCACCCACCATGATCGCGAGTTGCCCGGTCTTCGCCCGCGACACGCCGCCCGACACCGGGGCGTCGATCAATATCCCACCCAACGCTGCAACCTGTTCGGCGAGTCTCTGCGTAACCGAAGGCACGCCGGAACTCATTTCGATAATGATCGTTCCCGGTTTCATCCCGGAAAACAGATTATCGTCGCCACCGGACAGCACCCGCTCCACAATCACGCTGGTCGGCAACATCGTGACAATCACGTCCGACGTCTCGGCGAGTTGCCGCAGGCTATCGGGTGCGAACCCGCCAACCTGCTGAACAAAATTGTTCGCCGTTTCCCGGCGCGAGTCATTCACGTTGACGGTAAATCCGGCTTTCACCAGACAGGCAGCCATCGGCCAACCCATATTGCCTACGCCGACAAAGCCGACTGTTTTGGTCATGTCCTGTTATTCCTTTACGGCGTCTATTTCTTTGAAGACTTCTGTGGCGATCTTGAACGCCTCCAGGGCAGCCGGGATGCCACAGTAGCCGCCGACCTGAATCAGGACTTCCTTGATCTCGTCCCGCGTCACGCCGTTGGCGACCGCCGCCTTCAGATGCAGGCGCAGTTCCGCCCCCCGATTAAGCGCCGACAGCATGCCCAGGTTGATGATGCTGCGCGTCTTGCGGTCAAGACCGGGACGGGTCCAGCACATGCCCCAGGCAATCTCGGTCGTCATCTGCTGAAACACCGCGTTGAAATCGTCCGCTCGGGCCAGCGAGGCATCCACATAGTCGGCACCCAACACCTCACGGCGGACCTCCAACCCCTTCTTGAACAGTTCGCTCTGATATTCCGGGCGGTTCGGGACTTCGGCCATAGTGCGTTTCCTCTTTGCTTCGATGGCCGGGAAACTAGGCGCAGGCGGCTTAACCAGCAAGCCGGGCCAAGATGGTTGACACCGTTCCAGCCGCCAGCCAAAGCGCCCGTCAAGTCCTAAACAAAACGGAGACGGCCATGCAAATCCGCCGCCCGGTTCAGCCCGCGCTACCACAATGCTCGCCCGAACGACTATCATGCCGGGTCGTATTCGGCGGTAACGCACTACCTAAAGGCGGTCGCCGCAATGGGTGTGGACAAGGCAAAGGCCAGCGGACGCGCGGCCGTGGCGCAGATGAAGGCTGTGCCCGTCGCCGATCCGTTGTATGGAACCGGCTACGTGCGGGCGGGCGGGCAGGCGGACGGACAATTCATCCATGCCACCCGCGTGTGGGCAACGAAATCTCCGGCTGAGTCGAAGGGCGAATGGGATCAATACAAACTTCTGGCAACGATACCGGAGGACAAGGCATTCCAACCGATGGAAGCCCCGGGCTGCGCGATGGTGAAAACCTGACGCTTCGCAGCGCGGAGGCATTGCTGGCGGCGGGTCTGATCGATCCCGCCGCCATTGCCGAAATAAGCAAGACGGAGGCCAGATACGCGGTCGCGATCTCCCCCGCTATGCGGGCGTTGATACAAACGCCCGACGATCCGATCGGCCGGCAATTCATCCCCGATCCGGCCGAGTTGCTAACGGCCGAATACGAAAGCGCCGACCCGATCGGCGACGACGCACTATCTCCCGTCAAAGGCATTGTGCATCGCTACCCGGATCGCGCACTGCTGAAACCCCTGCTGATCTGCCCGGTCTATTGCCGGTTCTGCTTTCGTCGAGAACATGTCGGACCCGATGGCGGCCTGTTAACGGATGCCGAACTCCAAACCGCGTACGCCTGGTTTGCTGCCCACCCGGCCGTAACCGAGGTCATCCTGACCGGCGGCGATCCCCTGATGCTGTCCCCGAGACGGCTGCGCGGGATCATCGCGACACTGTCGGCAATGCCGCACATCCAGACGATCCGCGTCCACTCGCGCGTGCCGGTCGCCGACCCCGAACGGCTGACCGGGGAACTGGTAGCCGCAATGGAGACAGATCGATCATTTTGGCTGGTCGTCCACGCCAACCATGCGCGGGAGTTCACCCCGGCGACCGCTGCGGCGCTGCGTCGTGTGCGGACCTTAGGTATTCCCGTATTAGGTCAATCGGTGCTGCTACGAGGCGTGAACGACAGTTCGGAGGCGCTTGAAGCGCTTTTCCGAGCAATGATCGCCAACCGGATGAAGCCGTATTACCTGCACCAGTTGGACCCTGCCCCCGGCACCGCCCGCTTCCACGTCCCGATCGAGGAAGGCCGAGCCCTGCTGGAAACACTGCGAGGGCGGGTGACCGGGTTAGCATGGCCAACCTACGTGCTGGATATTCCCGGCGGCTTCGGCAAGGTGCCGATCGGGCCGGATTACCGTCGGCCGGACGGTTCGGTAAGAGATTTTCAGGGCGTTGTTCACCCGGCTTAACCATTCGTTATCCAGTTTGTGCGCCTGATCCATCAGGCAGCGGCATTTTTCGCTTGCCATAAATATATATGGTGAAATATATGGACCACGAACCAGCCACAACCCTCTTCGAATGGGATGAGACGAAGAACCTGATTAACCAAGCCAAACACGGCGTTAGCTTTCAACAGGCCAGACACGCCTTCACCGACCCCAACCGGCTGATATTCGCCGATCAAGACCACAGTCTCGACGAAGATCGCTTCTTCTGTCTCGGTTTGGCAGGCGCAGGCGTGATGACCGTCCGGTTCACCTACCGGGAAAATTGTATCCGGATCTTCGGCGCCGGTTACTGGAGCAAGGGCAAAAGGATTTATGACAATGGAAGACATTCATTACACTGACGACCTCCATGAGATGGACAGTATCGGCCCCCGGGTAGCCGATGCACTGCCGCCGCCGGACAAGCTTGTGATCCCTGATGACGGGGTCAAAGTAACTCTGGTACTCAGCCGGCAAAGCGTCGATTTCTTCAAGGAAGCGGCCCGCAAGAACCACGTTCCCTACCAGCGCATGATCCGCAGCCTCGTGGACGAATACGCCCGCGTTCACCGCCCAACCGCCGGTCACACCAAATGACAGGCAACGCGGTGCCCCGGTTGCACCTCACGAAGCATCGGTTCCTCGGATCGGCACCGTGCCTGCACCATCGGACAGCGTGGATGGAAATGGCACCCTGACGGCCGGTTGATTGGGCTAGGAACGTCTCCCATCACATGCTTCTTACCCCGCCGCACCGATGGATCGGCCACCGGAACCGCCGCCATCAAGGCCTGTGTGTACGGATGCAGCGGCTGGGCGAAAATGCTCGCCTTGTCGGTATGCTCAACGATCCGGCCCAGATACATCACCGCCACGTCGTGACTAACATGCTCCACCACCGCGAGGTTGTGGGAGATGAACAGATACGACAGCCCATCCTGAGCCTGTAAGTCCATCAGCAGGTTGATCACCTGCGCCTGCACCGACACATCCAACGCCGACACCGGCTCATCCGCGACAATGAAGCGCGGCCCCAGCGACAACGCGCGAGCAATCGAAATGCGCTGCCGTTGCCCCCCGGAAAACTGGTGCGGGTACAGGCTCATTTGCCGAGGCTGCAAACCGACCTTGGCAAAAATGGATTCAACCATTTCCCGGCGTTCGGAGGCTTTGCCGATGCCGTGGACCATCAGCGGTTCGGCAACGATATCGCCGGCGCGCTGGCGTGGATTCAACGACGAATACGGGTCCTGAAACACAATCTGCATCCGCCGCCGCAGCGCGCGCAGCTCGTTCGCCGGCAATTGCGCGATATCGGTGCCCTGGAAACGAATGCTGCCGCTGGATGGCTCGATCAACCTTAGGATAGCGCGGCCGACGGTGGACTTACCGCAGCCGCTTTCACCCACCAGACCGAGCGTGCGACCCTCGGCTATGCTGAAGCTGATGCCATCGACGGCGTGAACGCGGTCAATGACGTTGCCTAAAAGCCCTGTCCGAGCCGGAAAGGTTTTCCGTAAATCGGTGACGTCAAGGATCATGGTTATGTCACCCAGCAGGCGGCACTGTGGCCGGGTCGTTTCTGTTCCAACGGCGGGATTGCCTCCAGGCACTTGCCGATCGCCGATGGGCAGCGGGCTGCGAACGCGCACCCTTTCGGCAGATCGGATAATGACGGCACCACGCCCGGAATCTCCCGCAGCCGTTCCGATCCGGACGCCCCCAGACGGGGCACCGATGCGAGCAAGCCCTGCAAATACGGGTGGCAGGGATCGGCGAACAGGTCTTTGGTAAGCCCTTCCTCCACCTTCCGGCCCGCATACATCACGATCATCCGATCCGCAGTTTCAGCGACCACGCCCAGATCATGAGTAATCAATACCACCGCCGTCCCGAGTTCCTTACGAAGGTCGTCGATCAAGTCCAGCACCTGCGCCTGAATCGTTACGTCCAGCGCGGTCGTCGGCTCATCCGCGATCAGGACTTTCGGCTTGCAGGCCAGTGCCATGGCAATCATCGCGCGCTGGCGCATGCCACCGGACAACTGGTGAGGATATTCCTTCGCACGCCGTTCCGGGGCAGGAATCCGAACCTGCTGCAACATCTCCACCGCGCGGCTATTTGCTGCCCGGCGAGAGACATTTTCGTGCAACGAAACCATTTCCGCAATCTGCCGGCCGACGGTAAACAGCGGGTTCAAGGCCGTCATCGGCTCCTGAAAAATCATGGCGATCTGGCTGCCGCGCATTTTCCGCATACTGGCCTCATCAAGCGCCAGCAGATCGGTCCCGGCGACCTTGACGGTTCCGGCGGTAATCTCCCCGGGCGGTATCGGCACCAGTCGCATAAGGGACAGCGCGGTCATGGTCTTGCCGCAGCCGGACTCGCCGACAATGGCCAGGGTTTCTCCGGCCTCGACGTTGAACGACACATCCTGCACGGCGCGAACAAGACCCGTGCGGGTATGAAACACCGTGGTCAGGCCGGAAACTTCCAGAACGGGCGCCATTAGTCGCCCTGCCGGGGATCGAGGATGTCCCGCAATGCGTCGCCAAACAAATTGGCCCCGAATACGACAAGACTGATCGCCAGCCCCGGAAAGATCACCAACCAGGGGGCGGAGCGGATGTATTCAGCGGCTGATTCAGACAGCATGCGACCCCACGACGGATACGGTTCCGGCACGCCCAGCCCCAGGAAGGACAGGGATGCCTCGGTCAAAATGGTGGACCCGAGCTGCGCGGTTGCCAGCACGATCAAAGGCGCCAGGGTATTCGGCAACACATGCATCAGGGCAATGCGCGTCTGGCTCATGCCGACCGCACGGGCCGCCTCCACATAATTCAACTCCCGCAGCGACAGCACGTTCGCTCGGATTACACGCGCAACGTTCGGGATCAGCGGAATGGCGATGGCGATGATGGTATTGGGCAA
>JANXLQ010000322.1 GCA_025355085.1 Rhodopila sp. | reverse complement strand
AACGCACCAGCGGCGGAACGTCCGCTCGGTGATGCCAAGCAATTCAGCCGCTTCGATCTGCGTGAGGGCGGTCGATTCATAGCAGCCCAAAACACTCCGGAACTTGATCACGCGCACACCCTGCCGGGCTTCCGTCCAGCGCATACTGGCCCTCCAAAAGGACCAGTATCACCGGACAGATCGTGTGCTACCTAAACCGGACATATCGTGTGCTACCGACACGCCTGTTCCTGCCATTGCCTGCCTCCTTCGTTTCCCGTATGTCCCGATGATCGCTACCGACCAAATCCGATCAAATTTAGTTTGATCTACAACAAGGTGTCACCGCATGGCTGACTACGTCATTGCCCCGCCCGCCATTACCTCTGTCCCCGTTGCAGGCGGCGGGTCATTTCCGGTTCGTCGCGTCTTCTGTGTCGGGCGTAATTATGCTGAACACGCGCGGGAAATGGGTAGCGATCCGGATCGGGAGCCGCCATTCTTTTTCATGAAGCCCGCCGACGCCCTGCTGACGAACAACGCCGAAATGCCGTATCCGCCACAGAGCACTCAGCTTCATCATGAGATGGAGATGGTCGTTGCGATCGGCGTAGGTGGTGCGAACATTGCCGAGGCAGACGCGCTGAACCACGTCTGGGGTTATGGCGCTGGCCTGGATATGACTCGCCGCGACCTTCAGAACGCTGCGAAGAAGGAAGGCAAGCCCTGGGACATGGGCAAGGGTTTCGATTGGTCCGCACCGATCGGCCTGTTGGTGCCGGCCTTTAAGATCGGTCATCCGTCCAAGGGCTTGATCGAGCTGAAAGTGAATGGCAAGGTCCGCCAAGCCTCCGACCTGGCGAAGATGATATGGGACGTGCCGGAGATGATTGCCTACCTGTCCGGACTGGTGACGTTGGCGCCCGGCGATTTGATCTACAGCGGCACGCCGGAAAACGTCGCGGCAGTCGAACGGGGCGATCTGTTGGAAGGCACCGTCGAAGGTGTCGGTACGGTGACGACGCGCATCGTCTGATGCCGTCTCTGCGGGTCGCCACCTGGAATATCAACTCACTGCGCTTGCGCGTCGGTCTGCTGGATAAGCTGGTCGAGGCGCTGCGCCCTGATGTCATTTGCTTGCAGGAGACAAAGGTTCCCGACCCGCTGTTCCCGGCGGAGGCTTTGTTGCCGCTGGGTTACCCTCACACCGTGTTCCGCGGAATGAAGGGCTATAACGGGGTTGCGATCCTGTCGCGTGTACCGCTGACGTTGCTGGATGATACGCCCGACTGGTGCGATAAGGGCGACTGCCGTCATGTAGCTGCGTCGTTGCAAACGCCCGGCGGTCCCATCGAGTTGCATAACTTCTACGTCCCGGCCGGCGGCGACGTGCCGGATCGGCTGGAAAACCCGAAATACGGACACAAGCTCGATTTTATTGCTGAGGCCCGCTTATGGTTCGCCGCTCGGTCCCGCCTTTCCCGCGCCGTCCTCGTGGGCGACCTGAACATCGCGCCGTTGGAGCATGATGTCTGGAGCCACAAGCAGTTGCGGGATGTGGTCAGCCATACCCCGGCGGAAACCGAGGGCCTGAACGCCTGGATGAACGCCGGGTTTGTCGATGCGGTGCGACATTTTGTTCCGTCCGAGCAGAAGCTGTATTCGTGGTGGTCCTATCGCAACAAGGACTGGCGCGAATCTGATCGGGGCCGGCGGCTGGACCATATTTGGGTCACGCAAGATCTTAAGGCGGGGTTACGAAGCCAGACTATCATGCGTGATGCAAGGGACTGGCCGCGCGGGTCCGATCATGTGCCGGTCTGCGTTGAGGTGGACGTTTAAGGCCGAGCGACACCCAACATCTGACCCACACAAAGATACCGGCAGGTATGCCTCGTGTCTCAACAGTGAAGCTACCGGGGTGGGGGCTGGACAAAGTAAGCAGTGTTCGGCGACACACGCCCGGTTCGAGTAAAAGGGCTGTCATGAGCGTGATCGAAATCGTTGCCGGCCCCTATATCTTCAAGGCACGGTTTGAGACCGAAAACGCTCCCAAAACCTGCGCAAAATTCCTATCACTGCTACCTTACCGGGAACGCATCATCCATGTAAGGTGGAGCGGCGAAGGCTGCTGGATTCCCCTGGGTGACCTGGATCTCGGGCTGGGGCTCGAAAACCACACGAGCTATCCGGCTCCTGGACAATTTCTGCTGTATCCCGGCGGCATCTCCGAAACCGAGATCCTGCTGGCCTATGGCGGCGTCCAGTTTGCCAGCAAGATGGGCCAGTTGGCCGGCAATCATTTCCTGACGGTCATCGAAGGAAACGAAAACCTGACGGCGCTTGGCAAGATGGTGCTTTGGCAGGGTGCCCAAGCGATCGAATTCAAACACCTCGGGGTGTAATTGGTTCGATCGTGCTGTCACCTCAGGCGCGATCATGCGATCGATCGGACGACGGAGAGGATCCGTCCTCAAACGGTCACGGCCTAACGCGGCACAAGACGTTTGATTAGATCAATCGCACGCGGATCACCCAGAGTGACTGCTTCCCGGTACCACGCGACGGCACTCGCCGGTTCGGGTTTCCCGCCTTGTGCGATATAGTTGGGATCGTAAGTTTTCCCCAGCGACAGCGCTGCCGCGGCGCTGCCACCCGCAGCAGCGCGCTGAAACATCAGGCGAGCGGCTGTAATGTCGCCCAGCCCCAACGCCTGATCCCCACGTTTCAATAGTGCCGCCACCAGTTCGGGTGGCAGTGTCTCGACTGGCCTCTGGGGGCGAGACTGTTCCATCGGTACCATGGTCGCCGGGGCCGCCGGAAGGGTTATGAGTCGTGGCGGAGCAGGTGGTGTTTGTTCGATGTGTCCGCTTAGGCCTTTGTAAAGAAACACCACCGTGCCGGTCACCAATAAGCCGGCCGCGGCAATCTGCATCACACGTTCGGCACTACCAGGCAGTGTTTTGGATCGCTGGATCGTTTGCGGCGCGATCGGTCCTACCGTCGCGGCGATTGTCCTGGCGGTGATCCGCGCATCGGCGCGGGCAAATCCGGTTGTTAACACGACTTCCATAAAGCGATCGATGATGCCCGGCACCCCCCCCGATTTTGCGACGACAAGCCCTATCGCGTCAGGGGCTATCAGGCGGCGCGCCGTGCCGCCGGCGACCCATAGTGACCTTTCAATAAATTGGCGACTTTCGACGGATGTTAGCCGGGAGAGGCGAACGGTGTGCTTCGCGAGACTGATGAGTTGGGTCAGGTCCGGCCGGGACAAATCCGCGCCGAGGTCAGCCGAATAGCTCAAGATCATGGCTGGGCGGGTTGAATCCGCAGGTAGGGCCAGAGCGAGGGCTAGCAGAAGGTGTAAGCACTCATCCGTTAACAGATCGATGTCGTCCACCAACAACGCTTTGCGTGGCGATGCCAGAAAATCGTCTATCATGTGCTCGGTTGCCGTGTACCCGATGCTCGGTTGACCGTTCAGGGCTGAGACAAATTGAGGCAAACTCAAGCGTCCGGTCTCCGGCCGCAATATGATGACGGTTGGCTGGCCCGCCTCAACGGCGACGGCGGCAACGGCTCGCAATGTCTCGGACTTGCCGATCCCCTCCTCGCCGTGGAGCAGAGTTAGACCGACACCACTCACGATGTGTTCGGCTAACAGTTCAAACGCGCGGCGCTGGGAGTCGAACAGAATATAGCCGGCATGGTTCCGGCCTTGGCCGAAGGGTGGCTTCGAGAGGCCGTAGAGGTCGAGGTAATTGGACGGTACACCGGGATTGTCCGAGATGCGGACCGGTTCGGATGGTGTCGTGCTCTTCATCGAATTCGCTGGCCGGCGCATGACGTGATCCACGAGTGTGGCATTGGATTGCACCAGATATGGGATGGCACGCCAACTGCCTCTGGCCCGGATCGCCGTGACGTGAAGTGGTTTTTGTTTGCGGTATTCTCCTGCCGGACTGTGCTGCCGGGGGGTTCACATCGACGATTAAACCATATTCGTTTGAAGTTGCACACTTTCCGGTGCCCAATCGCGGTCTATTCCCACGTTTGATCGCGTGATCGCTTGATCGCTTGATCGCTTGAGATAAAAGCAACCTCCAACGATCACACTCTATTGGTGCAGCAATTCTAAATGCGCGAAATTCGGCGTTTTTTCGTATGAGATACTCCTTTCCTGAGGGGATTAAGTGCGCACCCGAACGATTCCCGGATCAGGGTGGCCGCACCGCGGCGGCTTCGATGGACCGAAGCAAGTGGTCCCGGGTTTCGAACACCACGTAGGCGGTGACCGTACGCAGGTGCTCGAAGAACCGGTATGTCGCGCCGTGGGCAACGACGGCCCGCCGCTAGGCGAGGACGCCCAACTTGGCGGCGGTATGGAAAGCGAAAGCGAGCAGATTGGGGAGTGTCAGCTTTTCTGTGTGTGAGGCGTTTTCAGTCTCACCCACCATTGGGTGACGTGACTGT
>JANXLQ010000305.1 GCA_025355085.1 Rhodopila sp. | reverse complement strand
GGAGGTGGAGCAGTTGATCGCCGAGTTTACCTCGCTGCTGCGACGTTCCCGCTTTCAGGCTTTGCCAATCACCATGGAGCATGCGCATCGCGCCGGCGCGATACCGGGGCCGCATCGTGACCCGTTCGACCGCATGCTGATCGCGCAGGGTGCGTTGGAAGCACTACCGATCGTGACCGCCGACGCGGTGTTCGCCGCACATGGGGCAGAGGTTATTTGGTAGGGTGCATACTGGAAGCCGATAAGGGATGAAATCCTATCGTTGCGATTTCAACATCTAGCAACTGATCTAGACCGACTTCGACGTTTCCATCGAAGATGTTTTGCACCGCTTCCTCAACCAGTGCTGTACGGAACACCGAATCACTTCGGACCCGTTTGAATATGGTTTCACGAAAAATACGAGTCAGTGGCATGCCTATTCGCCTTTCACCGCGTCCTATCGATAATACAGGACTGACGGGCAGCGCCCACACCTTTGGCAAGATGGCGGCATTGCAGGTCTTACAATCCGGTCTAATGAACCGTTCAAACATCGAATCACCGAAGAGAATCCCCCCGGACCTGCAAGCAGACCCGGGGGTTATCCTTCAGTGGTAAAAACCACTTTGCCGTGGCTTTCCTACAGATTTCCCTGACACTCTTTTCGTGTAATGATGCTCCCTTGTCAAGAGCGGTTTACCGCCGGGGAAAAATCACATGCGGACTCTCGGAATCGATGGCGGAATCGCCTCCATCGGATGGGCACTTATCGACATCGATCCGGATGCGGGGGAGTTCACCATCGTAGCCGCCGGCGTTCGCACCTTCGACGCACCGGAAACCGCCAAGGAACGAACCCCGACCAACGCTGTACGCCGCCTCCACCGCGGGCAACGGCGGGTGATCCGCCGCCGCCGTCAACGCATGAATGAAATCAGGCGCCTGTTTCATGACGCCGGATTGCTGCACAGCGCCGATAGCGAGGCGCTCGGCCAGAAGGCCATCCGATCGCATGAGCCTGACTTGCTGCCCAACGCCGACAGCGACACGCCGGGCCTGAACGGGCTCAATCCCTGGCGATTGCGGGCCGAGGCCTTCGATCGTACTTTATCCGGATCGGAGCTCGCGGTGGCCCTCGGGCACATCGCCAAACATCGCGGGTTCAAATCGAACTCCAAGCGCGATGCCGGGGCCAACGCCGCCGACGAAACATCCAAAATGAAAAAAGCAATCGAGGCGACACGGGATCGGCTCGGCGGCAAAACCGTCGGTCAGTTGTTCGCCACCGACCCCGCCTTCAAGGACCGCAAGCGGAACCGTGGCGACTTCACCCGCTCCATCCTTCGCGACGATCAGGCAAGCGAGGTGCGGCAAATCTTCGCCGAACAGCGCCGGCGGGGCAATGCGGCAGCAACCGAGGCACTGGAGGCGGATTTCAGCCGAATCGCGTTCTTCCAGCGCCCGCTGCAGGACAGCGAACATATGGTGAAAAACTGCCCGTTCGAACCAAAAGAGAGGTGCGCCGCCCGACGCTCCTACGCTTTCGAGATGTTCCGCCTGCTGTCGCGGCTGGCGACGATCTCCGTATCGGCCGTTACCGGTCCAGACCGGCGGCTCGATGCCGGCGAGGTCGCATTGATTGCCGAAGACTTCGGGAAAACCAAGGGAATCAGCTACATCGCCGTCCGCAAGGCCCTGGATATGGACAAGCGCACACGGTTCGTCGGCATGTCCGAAAAGGACGAGAAGAACGACATCGTAGCCCGCAGCGGTTCGGCGGCGGAGGGCACCTACACGCTGCGCAATATCGTTGGCCCATCCGGCTGGCGAATGTTGATGCACAACCCGGTGTTGCGGGACCGTATCGCGGACGTGCTGTCATTCCGGGAAGATACCGTCTCCATCCGTAAGGGATTGGTCGAAGCCGGGTTGGATGGCCTGCTGCTGGACGCCGTCATGGATGGGGTCGCAAAAGGCGCGTTCGGTCAGTTCACCCGCGCCGGCCACATCTCCGCCAAGGCCGCACGCCGGTTGCTGGAGCCATTGCGACTCGGAAAAGTCTATTCCGAGGCCTGCAACGACGTCGGATACGACCATTCCGCACGGGCCGCCGTGTCATTGGAGGATGTGCGCAATCCGGTCGCCCGCAAGGCCGTCACCGAGATGCTGAAGCAGGTGCGCGCCATCTTTCAAAAATACGGCGTGGCGGATTTCATCCATGTCGAACTGGCGCGCGACATCGGCAAGGGGCCGGAAGAACGCGACCGCATCAAGAAGGGCATCGAGGACCAGAACAAGAAGCGGGACAAATCGCGCGCGGCCTTGGCCGGACACCTCGGCCGCCAGGGTAGCGACGACGAATTGCTGCGTTACGAACTCTGGCAAGAACAGAACGGCTGGTGCCTCTATACCGGCGACTACATCGAACCAGGCTGGATTGCCGGCGGCGACAACCGCGTGCAGGTCGATCACATCCTGCCCTGGAGCCGGTTCGGCGACGATAGTTTCATCAACAAGACACTCTGCATGGCACGCGCCAATCAGGCCAAAAAAGGCCGCACCCCGTTCGAGTGGTTTGAAGCCGAGGGGCTGGACTGGACCATGTTCGCCAGCCGGGTAGAGGCGTGCAAGGAGATGAAAGGCCGCAAGAAAGGCGGCTTTTATCTGCGCAAGAACGCCAGGGAAGTCGAGGAAACCTTCCGGAACCGCAATCTGGGCGATACCCGCTACGCCACCCGCCTGCTGCTGGACATGCTGGCCCGCCGTTACTACCCCAAAGACACCGGCGACAGCAGCCGTCACGTCCTGGCTCGGCCCGGGCAACTGACCGCCAAACTGCGGCGGGCGTGGGCGCTGGACGACATCAAGAAGGATGCGGACGGAAAGCGGAAGGACGACGACCGCCACCACGCGCTGGATGCCATCGTCATCGCGGCAACCACCGAGGCCATGCTGCAAAAACTGACGAAAGCGGCCCAGGAGGCCGAGCGGAAGGGACTGCATAAGGGGTTCGATTTCAAATACGTGCCGCAGCCGGCGGCCGGGTTCTCCCGGGTGGTGCGGCAGACGATTGAACAGGTTTTCGTGTCGAGAGCCGATCGGCACCGTGCGCGCGGGGAGGCGCATGCCGCCACGATCAAGCGCGTGGAGACGGTCGATGGCGTCGATGTGGTGTTCGAGCGGAAGGCCGTCGAGAAGCTGACGCTGGCGGACCTTGCGAATATCCCAGTGCCCGAGCCATATGGAAAGATCGCCGACCCAGCCAAACTTAGAGATGCAATGGTCGCCGAATTACGCCGGTGGATCGAGGCTGGAAAGCCGAAGGATGCCCCACCGAAGGGTACCAACGAACGAGACGTAATCCGCAAAGTTCGGCTAGCGAGCAAAGACAAGTTTGCTGTTTCTGTGCGCGGGGGTACGGCGGATCGTGGCGAAATGGCG
>JANXLQ010000270.1 GCA_025355085.1 Rhodopila sp. | reverse complement strand
TCTGGGTCCGCTTTCCGGTCGTCACCGCCTCTGTGCCGGATCTAACCGGCGCCTCGATCATAATCTGGACCACCACGCCCTGGACGATGCCGGGCAACCGCGCCGTCGCCGCCGGGGCCGAGTTCGATTACGCGGTCATTCAGGTCGGCGCCGTAGCCGACGGTTCCCTGGCCGTGACGGGCGAAAAGCTGGTCATCGCGGAAGCTCTGCTACAGACCGTGTTGAAGGACACCGGCATCGAAACCCACACCGTCCTGACCATCGTCAAAGGCGCGGACCTCGCCGGCACGATCATGGCGCACCCGCTGCGGGGCCGGGGCTACGAGCAGGACACGCCGCTGTTGCTGGGCGATTTTGTCACGACCGAGGCCGGCACCGGGTTCGTCCACATCGCCCCCGGCCATGGGGAAGACGACTTCATCCTCGGCCGCGCCAACGGGCTGGACGTGCCGGAAACGGTGGGCGATGACGGCACCTACAACGCATGGGTGCCGCTGTTCGCCGGGGCGCATGTCTATAAGGCGGCCGACCCGGTATGCGCGGCGCTGACCTCGGCGGGCAATCTGCTGGCGCGCGGGAAAATCACCCACTCCTATCCATGTTCCTGGCGATCCAAGGCGCCGCTGATCTTTCGGGCGACGCCGCAATGGTTCATCCCGATGGATAGCGTGCATCGGATACGGGAAAAGGCACTCGCCGCCATCGCCGCCACGAAGTTCGTGCCGGACCAGGGGCGCAACCGCATCGGATCGATGATCGCCAGCCGTCCGGACTGGTGCATCAGCCGGCAGCGCACCTGGGGCGTGCCGATTACGGTATTCGTTGAAAAACGCACCGGTGAGCCGCTGCGCGATCCCGCCGTGGTCGCCCGCATCATTGAGGCGTTCGAAGCCGAGGGCGCCGACGCGTGGTATGCCTCGCCGCCGTCCCGCTTCCTGGGTAACGACTACAACCCGGACGACTACGAGCAGGTGAAGGACATCGTCGATGTCTGGTTCGAATCCGGCTGCACCCACGCGTTCGTGCTGGAAAAGCGCGGCCTGCCGTGGCCGGCGGATTTGTATCTGGAGGGGTCCGACCAGCATCGCGGCTGGTTCAACTCGTCATTGCTGGAAGCAATCGGCACCCGAGGCGCCGCCCCGTTCAAGGCCGTCCTGACCCATGGTTTCGTCAATGACGAAAAGGGCCGGAAGATGTCCAAATCCCTGGGCAACACCACCGCCCCGGACGAGGTCGCCGACAAGTACGGCGCCGACATTCTCCGGCTCTGGGTGATGTCGTCGGACACGACGGAAGATTTGCGGATCGGTCAGGAAATCCTGAAACAGCAGTCCGAACTCTACCGCCGCCTTCGCAACACGCTGCGCTGGGTTCTCGGTAGCCTCGATGGGTTCACCGAAGCCGAACGGGTGCCGGTTTCGGAAATGCCGGAACTGGAACGCTGGGTGCTGCATCGGTTGTCGGAACTCGATACGAAGTTTCGCGCGGCCGTGGAGTCCTACGACTGGACCGGCGTCTATCCGGATTTGCACAATTTCTGCGCCGTCGATCTGTCCGCGTTCTACTTCGACATTCGCAAGGACGCGCTGTATTGCGACCGTCCGGACAGCCCGCGCCGCCGCGCTTCCCGCACGGTGCTGGATTATTTGCACCGGTATCTGTGTACATGGCTTGCCCCGGTGCTGTGCTTCACGGCCGAGGAAGCCTGGTGCGCCCGCTTTGGTTCCCCTTCTGGCCCCCCTTCTGGCCCCCCTTCTGGCCCCGACGGCATCAGCGTGCATCTGGAACTGTTCCAAACCCCGCCCGGCGACTGGCACGATCCGGCCCTGGCGGCGAAGTGGGAAACAATCCGAACTATCCGCCGGCGCATCACCGTGCCGCTCGAAGAATGCCGTAAGGCGAACGTCATTGGTTCGTCGTTACAGGCCGCCGTGGAATTGCCGTTGAACCCGGACCACGCAAACTTATTGGATGAAGCGGCATGGTCAGAGATCGCGATCGTCTCCTCCGTACGGATCGTGCCGGGCACGGACGAACCCCTGTCGAAGGTCACGCCCGCCTCCGGCGAGAAATGCGTCCGTTGCTGGAGAGTGTTGACGGAAGTGGGGTCAGTCGCCTCCCACCCGTCACTCTGTCTCCGATGCTCGGACGCAGTCGAGTCAGGACTGACGTGCAAACCAGCGTGACGCGGCCGAATTTTCTGCCGCTGGGGGCGATCGCCGCGCTGATCGTCCTGGCGGCGGATCAGGCCAGCAAATGGTGGGTGCTGAATGTGCTGGACCTGCCATCGCTGCGGCAGGTGGTGCTGCTGCCGGTGCTCAATCTGACCATGGTGTGGAACCGGGGCGTGACGTTCGGGCTGCTGAACGGCCTGGGGGATTGGGGCCATGTCGTGCTGGCGGCCATCGCGCTGGCGGTGGTCGTCGCGCTGGGGTTCTGGCTGCGCAAGGCCGAGAATAAGGTGGTGGCGACGGCGATCGGGGCAATTGCCGGCGGGGCGATCGGCAACGTCATCGACCGGATACGCTTTGGCGGTGTGGTCGATTTCATCCACGCACATGCCGGCACGCCATGGGGCGATTTCTCCTGGTACGTGTT
>JANXLQ010000246.1 GCA_025355085.1 Rhodopila sp. | reverse complement strand
GGGTTCGTTCCGGCCATGACACCAAGAGCGCAGTCCCGCCAGTTACCGGGGCTTGCTCGCCGCATCGATCCTGGCGATAGAGTCCGCATCCAACTCGATCTCCGCCGCCTCTGCCAACTCCGCCAATTGCTCCAAATTCGTCGCACTCGCAATCGGCGCCGTCACGCTCGGTCGCGCAATCAACCATGCCAGCGCGATCTGTCCCGGCTTGGCATCGTACCGAACGGCCACGTCCTCCAGCGCCTCGATCACACCGAAACCGTAGTCGTTGATGTATTTCTCCACGCGCGGCCCACGAATCCGGCCCTCCATATCGGCGCGGGACTTATACTTCCCGGTCAGGAACCCACTCGCCAGGGAGTAATATCCGATCACGCCAATCTTCCCGGCCAGGCAAATATCTTCCAACGGACCTTCGAATTCAGCCCGCTCCACCAGACTGTACTGCGGTTGCAGGCTTTGGTAGCGCGGCAAACCCTTTTCGGTGCTGATCTTCAAAGACTCCGCTAACCGGTCAGCCGAGAAATTCGACGCGCCGATTTCGCGGACCTTACCTTGCTTGATCAGCTCAGCGTACGCGGACAGCGTCTCCTCGATCGGGGTTTCCGGATCGTCGCGGTGGGACTGGTATAGATCGATGTAGTCGGTCTGTAGCCGGCGTAACGAATCCTCGACCGCCGTCTGCATGTACGCCCGCGACAGACCCTTCTTGCCGGGCGCCATTTCGATCCCCAGCTTCGTCGCCAGCACGATTTTGTCGCGATTGCCGCGAGCCTTAAACCACTTGCCCATAATGAGTTCGGAGTCGCCGCCGGCATTGCCGGGATGCCAGCGCGAATAGACATCGGCCGTGTCGAAGAAGTTGAACCCGGCATCGACCCAGGCATCCAGCAGCGCAAATGATGTTTTTTCGTCCGCCGTCCAGCCAAATACGTTACAGCCGAAAGTTATCGGCGAAACCTCCAACGATGACTGACCCAGTCTGCGTTTTTCCATCTCTGGTCCCCTCCTGTATAAAATAAAAACGAGCGGCACCCGAAGGCACCGCCCGCACCGTCAATCGAGTAGCCTATACGCCGCCAGCCCGCACCAGCCGGCCCGGCGTGGCGCCCGTATAGACGCCGTTCTCGAACGTGGAGACACCCGCGGTAAAGGTGTTCCGGTATCCGTCAACCCGCTGCACCAACCGGCGTCCATTCATCGGCAGGTCGTAACGGACCTCCGGGATATGAAGCCGCATCGCGGCATAGTCGATCACGTTGACATCGGCCTTCTTGCCGACCGCCAACCGGCCGCGATCGTGGAAGCCGAAGAAATCCGCCGTCTCGCTGGTTTGGCGTTTCACCATCATTTCCAACGGCAGCTTCGGCCCGCGCGAACGATCTCTCGCCCAGTGGATCAGCATCCAACTCGGAACGCTGGCGTCGATGATGGACGAGCAATGTGCGCCGCCATCCGATAGCCCCAGGATCGTTGCATCATCCATCAGCATCGTGTGGATGATGTCCAGGTTGTCATCGCTGTAGTTCACAATAGGGAAAAACAGGAATCGGTCCGCTCCGCCGGCAAGATAATCGTAGGCAACTTCATCCGGCGTGTGGTTCGACCGTTGCGCCATCGCGGCGATACTGTCGCGTTCTTCCGGCTCATAGTTCGGCGGATTGGCCATCGGGAACATGCGGTTCCAGCGGGTCACAATGTGCTGGCGGAACTGCGACAGCCGGTTCAACAGCTCCGGCGAGGGCGCTTCCGACAGGATTTGCGCCCGCATTGCCGGGTCCTGCATTCGCTTCATTCGTTCCGCCACCGGCAGAAGCAACAACGCCTGATAACTTGGGCGGATCGAGAATGGGTTCAGCGCCGTATCGATACCAAGCATGACGCCGACCGGGCGGCCGGCGATCTGGGCGGTGACCATCGCGCCTTCTGCCCGCGCCTTGTGAACGCCGTCCATCAGCCGCTTCCAACGCACCTTGTCGGTCGGCTGATCGGTCAGCAGGAACCACACCGGACGACCGGTGTCCTGGCCGAATTTGGTCATCCATTTCAGTTCTTCGGTCTCATCGTCGAAGTCGCTGTTAACCCCGAACGCGCCGTGCTTCAGGCCCTTGAAGGCGGAACCGATACCGAGCAGTTCCTCGACTTCGGAGTATCGGCCGGGAACCATCTCGCCGGACGGGGTTTTGTGGGAGTTGGTTCGGGACGTCGTGAACCCGAACGCGCCCGCTTGCAGGCCGGTGCGGACGGCGTCGCGCATGGTCGCGATATCGTCGGCGGTGGCAGGCTCGCGGTTGATCGCACGCTCTCCCATCACATACACCCTCAGCGGGTGATGCGGGATCTGCGCGGCGATATCGATGGCGCGCGGCATTTGGTCCAGCGCGTCGAGATATTGCGGGAACGTCTCCCAGTTCCACTTCAGGCCATCCGCCAGCGCGACGCCGGGGATTTCCTCGATCGATTCCATCATGCCGATCAGGCCGGAGTGGTCCTCGTTCCGCACGGGCGCGAAACCGACGCCGCAGTTGCCGAACAGGACGGTGGTGACGCCGTGCCAGGATGATGGAGCGAGTTCGGCATCCCAGGTCGCCTGACCGTCGTAATGGGTGTGAATATCGACCCAGCCGGGCGTGACCAGCAGTCCGTTGGCATCGATTTCCCGTTTCCCCGGACCGGCTTTGCCGCCGGCCTGAACGATCTTGCCGTCTTCAAGCGCGAGGTCGCCGGTGTAGGCCGGTTGTCCGGTTCCATCGACGATGGTACCGCCTCGTATCACCGTATCATGCATGGTTCACTCCCGATTTCGCTTTTCCTGGCCGGCATGGGAAACCTATGTGGCGGATTGGTCAAGTTTTCGGGCATTGCCTTCGGGACGGGCCATGCCAACGATGCAGTCGGTGGATAGGGTTGTCCAACCGAGATACTGTTAATATTTCGATATGACAATGCACGGCTCCGCGACACAGCCGGGTGTATTGCCCGTAAATCATTTCGAAGGTAAGAAAACATTAACCGCCATCGAAGCGGCCGAAACACATGGGAGGATTTTAACAATGCGTCTCAACGCCGCGATCATCGCTGCCATCGTCATCGCCGCCCCGTTCATCGCCCCCTTGGCTCACGCCCAAGCCCCGGCGGCCGCACCCGCTGTCGCGCCAGCCCCAGTGCCGGCCCCTGTGCCGGAGGTTATGCCGTTCGACATTCCCTACGGCACGCCGATCAGCATGGATGCCGCGCATAAGGCGATCATGGCCGCTGCCGCCGAGGCCAAGAAGCACAACTGGAAGATGTCGATCTCGGTGGTCGATCCGGCGGGCAATTTGGTTGCGCACGCCACAATGGACGGCACGCAATTCGCATCGATCGAGATTTCACAGTCGAAGGCCCGCACCGCGGCGATTTACCGGCGAATGACTTCACTGTTCCAGGCAGCCATCAACACCAATGGATCGCCTTCGACCCTCAGTCTGCTGGCGCTAACGCACGGCGCGGCCAGCGGCGGCGGCTTTCCGATCATCGTGGACGGCAAGCTGATCGGCGCGATAGGTGCCAGCGGCGGAATCTTTACGCAGGACGAAGTGACGGCCAAAGCCGGCCTTGATGCGATTGGAGGAAAGTAACGCGGCCGGGCCGGAATCGACACATGGCGATCCCGGCCCGTTTACTGTATCGAGCATACTCAATGAAAAACCTATCTTGCACCCTATGCTCGTCCAACGTCTGATTCTCAAGAATTGGCGTAACTTCCAGCAAGCCGATATCCGGTTGCGGGACGTTACCTACCTGGTCGGAGCCAACGCAACCGGCAAATCCAACCTGTTGGACGTGTTTCGGTTTTTGCGGGACATCTGCAAATCCAAGGGTGGTGGCCTTCAGGCTGCGGTAGCGACACGCGGCGGGTTGTCAAAGTTGCGTTGCCTGCACGCTCGGCGTGATCCTGACGTCCGCATCGAAGTCCATCTCGCAGACAATGCTGACGACGAAGAACCGCTCTGGATATACGCGATCGGCTTCAAATCCGAAGGCAAGGGCGCCCAGCGAATTCTGATCACCGACGAAGCCGTCTGGAAGCGTGGCGAGCAACAGCCTCTGCTGCAACGTCCGGGTAGCGATGATCGGACAGATATTGCTCGTCTGACGCAGACTCATTTGGAACAGATTCAAACCAACACAGCTTTTCGCGATATCGCCGACTTTTTCAGCGGTGTTCTGTATCTCCATGTGGTTCCGCAATTGTTGAAACACGCTGACCAGTTGCGCGGGCAGACCCTGGAGCACGATCCGTTCGGCCAAGGGCTATTGGAGCATGTCGCGCGAACACCTGAAAAGACCCGCGTGTCCAGGCTAAAACGCATCGAAGAGGCGTTGAAGCTTGCCATCCCGCGGTTCAGCGAACTCAAGTTCATCCGGGATGAAGCCACCGGGCAACCTCACCTGGAAGTTCGCTACGAACACTTCCGTCCTAATGCGGGATGGCAGCGGGAGGAGCAGTGGTCTGATGGGACGTTACGGTTGTTCGGTTTGTTATGGTCGATGCTTGAAGGCAATGATATGCTGCTGCTCGAAGAACCGGAACTCTCACTCAATGATGCCATCGTCGAACAGATTCCGCGTATGTTGCAGCGATTGCAGCGTGATAAAAAACGTCGCCGGCAGATTATCCTGACGACACATAGCGCGGCCCTGCTGAGCGAGCAGATCGATGGACGTAGCATTCTCCGGCTGGAGGCCGGCGAAGAAGGTACGAAAATCGTCCCACCCACCGAAAGCGACATCGTCGCGCTTCAGGCGGGACTTTCGCCGGCGGAGGTGATCCTGCCGAAGACCCGGCCTCGCCAGGCGGACCAGTTGCGGTTGTTTTAAGTGCTGCTGATAACAGTGGCCACCGAGGATCGGCTCAGCGAGGCTGTCGCACTGCGGCTATTGGCGGAATTTCCCGCGATTACTGTTGGGGCCTGCATACGGCGTAATGGCAATGGCTATCTGCGCCACCGCATACCGGCGTTTTCCGCTATGGCCCGGCACGCCCCGGTCCTTGTTTTGACCGACCTTGATACAGCAATCTGTCCAGCGACCCTAAGGCGGGATTGGATGCGACGCGCGCCGCATCCCCGGGGATTGTTGCTGCGGGTGGCCGAACGGGAGATCGAGTCCTGGCTTTTGGCCGACCATGAGGCGATGGTTGCCTTGATTGGCGCTCCGGTTCGTAAACGGCTACCCGATCAACCTGATACCCTGGCTGATCCAAAGGCATTTCTGTTGAACCTCGTCAAGAAAGCCGGGCGCGACGTGAGGTGGGATATTCTTCCTGAAGCGGGTGCGATCGCCAGCAAGGGACTTGGCTACAACGACCGCCTTTGCGACCTTGTCCGAACCTG
>JANXLQ010000191.1 GCA_025355085.1 Rhodopila sp. | reverse complement strand
CGCATAACACCTGAGTCGAGAACGCAGGTGGAATTGTCCGTGCGGCGCACTTCGACACGTTCGTAACCGGCGCCCCCGCCGGATGGAACGAACGTAATAATATGCCCCACTTGTGGGGCGCTGTTGACGTAGGTCCCGAGGGCGTTGCCGCCAATCCCCGCTACCATGACCGTTGCCGCCACCGCCACTGAGGGCAAAAGAGAAGTCAGGGTCTTACGATTTCGCGTATGCATGCTTCTCTCACCGCCTGGGAATGACCGGCGGTTACACTAAATCGTGATGAAAAATCCAGAAAAAACTTCATAACGAAGCCGCAGTAATCCTCGCCAGGGATTCTTCGCGTCCCAGTGCTGCCAGTGTCGCATCGATCCCCGGACTGACGGTGCTGCCGGTCAACGCCGCGCGCAGCGGTTGCGCTACCTGACCCAGTTTCAGTCCGGTTCGTTCGGCGAACGCACGCAATGCGGCATCGATCGCCGGCACGGTGAAGTCGGTCCCGGCCAGGGCAGCCCCGACCTCTCTGAGCATCAAGCGCGCATCCGCCGTCAATGCGGCGGCGGCTTTCGGCTCCATCGGCAAGGGCACGACGCGGGCGAGGAACGCGGCTGAGTCGGCCAACTCCACCATTGTCTTTGCCCGCTCCTTCAAGGCCGGTATCAACGCCCTGATTCGACCGGCGGCGATGCTGCCGAGCGACAGATCGGTGCGATGGGTCAGCCGTTGCAGCACGTCATTGGTCAGACGGCCGTCGTCGGCCTGACGGATGTAGATACCGTTTAAGTTGGTCAGCTTGGGATAGTCCATGCGCGACGGGCCGCGGTTGACATCGACGACGTCGAACAACCGGATTGCTTCCTGTCGCCCGAAGATTTCCAGGTCGCCGTGCGACCAGCCGAGCCGCATGAGGTAGTTGCAGAGCGCCTCGGGCAGGAAGCCGTTGTCGCGGAATTCCAGCGCGAACTGCGCGCCGTGGCGCTTCGATAATTTTGCCCCGTCGGCACCGTGGATCAGCGGGATATGGGCGAATTTCGGCAGTTCCCAGCCCATCGCGCGATAGACCTGGATTTGGCGGAATGTATTGGTCAGATGGTCGTCGCCACGGATCACATGGGTGATGCCCATGTCGTGGTCGTCCACCACAACGGAATGATTATACATGGGGGAGCCGTCGCCGCGCAGGATGATCATGTCATCCAACTCAATGTTGGCGACGCGGACGGTGCCCTGCACCAGATCCTCCAGCACGGTTTCGCCGTCGCGCTGGCTTTTCAGCCGGATCACGGGGATGACGCCTGCCGGAGCCTGCGACGGATCGCGGTCGCGCCAGCGGCCATCGTAGCGCCAGACGCGTTTTTCAGCGCGGGCCTGTTCGCGTTCGGCGGCCAGTTCTTCCGGGGTACAGTAGCATTGGTAGGCATTGCCCTCGGCCAGAAGCTGGCGGGCGATGTCGGCGTGCCGTCCCATGCGGGTGGATTGGAAGACGGTTTGGCCGTCACGCTCCAGCCCCAGCCAATCCAGGCTGTCGATGATGCCTTTGGTGGCTTCGTCGCTGCTGCGTTCGCGGTCTGTGTCCTCGATCCGGAGCAGGAATTCGCCGCCGTGGTGGCGGCTGTAGAGATAGTTGAACAGCGCGGTGCGGATGCCGCCGATGTGCAGCGGGCCGGTGGGGCTGGGGGCGAAGCGGGTGCGAACGGTCATGCGCACGATCTAGCATAGGCGTTTACTAATTGTAGAGGGTTGCCAGCGTAAACACGCCTCGCATGAGGCTGATCGCTACCCTGAAAACCGCGTTGGACTCCTGGCTCGATACGGAGCGGGAGAGGCTCGCGGTATGGTTGCCGGTGTTTATGGGGGCAGGGGTGGTGGGGTATTATGCCCTCCGCTTCGAACCGGCCGTCTGGCTGGGACCGGCCGTGGCGGCGCCTTTGCTGGCGATCGCGGTGTGGTTGCCCGGTGCGCGCTGGCTGTTTGGCCCGCTTGCCGCTGTCGCGTTGGGGTTCTCCGCCGGGCAGATCGCCACCGCGCGGGCGCCACCGATCGAGGCGGACCTACCGAGCCGTGCGGTTATTGTCACCGGGACGATAACGGCGGTGGAGGCGTTGCCGGAAGGCCGCCGGATCACCATCCAGCCCGCTTTTCTCGACGCCGCGGCGACACCGTTGCGGCGGTCGGCGCGGGTGCGGCTGCAAAAGAAGGACGATGGGGAGATGGCAACCGGCGACTCGGTGAAAATCCGCGCGCTGCTACGGCCGCCGGCAATGCCGTCGTATCCGGGTGGGTGGGACCTGCAACGGGATGCGTATTACTCGGGTCTCGGCGCATCCGGGTATGCGCTGGGCAAGGCGGAGCGGACAGCGCAGGCGGTGCCGTCCGCGCCTTTGCGGTTCATCCAACGGCTGCGCGAAACCATAACCGGGCGTGTGGTCGCGGTGATCCCGGGGGCGGCGGGCGCGGTGTCGGTGACGTTGCTGACCGGTGCGTCGATGGCGATCCCGGAGGCGGATCATGCGGCGTTCCGCGACTCCGGGCTGGCACATCTGCTGGCGGTGGCGGGGTTGCACATCGGCATCGTCATGGGGTTCGCCCTGACGCTGTCCCGCTTCGCGTTTTCGTTGAGCGAGCATGCCAGCCTGTTCTGGCCCACCAAGAAACTGGCGGCGATCTGCGCGTTGACGGTAGGCGCGGCCTATATGGTGCTGACCGGCATGCATGTGCCGATCATCCGTAGCTTTGTCATGGCGTGCCTGTTCACCGTCGCCCTGATGGCCGATCGACGGCCGTTTTCGTTACGCGGGCTCGCCTTGGCTGCTACGGTGCTGATGCTGCTGGCGCCGCAGGAGGTGCCGAACGTCTCGTTTCAAATGAGCTTCTCCGCCGTGCTGGCGCTGATTTCCGGCTATGAGGCGCTGCGCCCGTGGCTGCGGCGCCTGCACGGAAACAGCCGGTGGCGGCGGTTCCTGTCCCATCTGGTGGCCCTGGCGCTTACCAGCGCGCTGGCCGGAACAGCGTCCGCGCCCTACGGCGCCTACCATTTCGGGCGCGTGCAGATTTACTTCGTGCTGGCGAACATGGTGGCGGTGCCGCTGACCGCGATGTGGGTCATGCCGGCCGGGTTGATCGCATTGTTTTTGATGCCGTTCCATCTTGAGGCTGTGGCGCTGGTGCCGATGGGCTGGGGTGCGGAGGCGGTTGTTTGGGTCGCCAATGCCACGGCGGGATTGCCCGAGGCGACGTTCGCCGCGCCGCATATCCCGGAGTGGGGGTTGTGCGTGTTCTCGTTCGGACTGGCGTGGCTGGGGTTGTGGCAAACGCGGCGGCGGCTGGCTGGGATCGTGCTGATGGTGGCGGGACTGGCGTCCCCGTTGCTCGATCGTCCGCCGGATTTGCTGGTCTCGGCCGATGGGCGGTTGATCGCGGTGCGCACGCCGCAGGGGGCGTTCCTGCAACAGGCCCAGGGCGGATCGAAGTTCACGCGGGATGCGTGGTTGCAATACTGGGGCGGCGGGTCGTTCGAGAAGATGCCGGCCAATGGCGCGGGGGTTATTCAGTGCGAAAAAGACGCGTGCCTGCTGCGGCCTTATGCCGGCCGCCCCGGTGCGCTGCTGGCACGCGGTGCGCTGCATTCGACATTCTGCGATCAGGCATCGATCGTCGTGTCGGCCGAACCGGCGCGCGGGCTGTGCCCGAAGCCGTGGCCCAAACTGGTGGATCGCTTCACTGTCTGGCGGTATGGCAGCGTGGCGATCTGGTTGGAGGCCGGCGGCGCCCGTTTCGTCACGGACCGATCCGAGCGCGGAGATCGTCCGTGGGTGCCGCCACTGCCGAAGCCGCGTGCTCCCGCCGTGCCGACGCTGCCTGCCGCGGCGGCCGACGTTCCGGACGAACCAACTGTTGCTGTCATGCCGCTGCCGGAGGACGCGTTGCTTCCGGGGAAATCGAGCGGCAAATAAAAATATTGCAGATCGATGATTATAATGCCGCCGCCATGTGATCCGCCGTCGTTATGCCTCCGTAAAAGACCATCGATCTCACCAAAGAGATCAGGGGCGCGGGAGACGCAGCGTGACAAAGCACAGCGATGTAAAGCCGACAGAAAATTCTGCCTTCATTCCAAAAAGCATTGCAGCAGCACGGCTTCGACCGTCGGCCCGGCGATCGCGCCGCGTCTCGTCACGGGCGATGGCTGCCATGGCTGGCTGTATCGCTGCAGGTATGTCCGCGCCTGTGTTGGCGGCAGATGCCCCCATGTCACCGGCCCCCCTGATGTTCGACAGTGGAAAACTTTTGGCAACGGGCGGCGTCAGCAACATCGAAGGTGCCGGCGGCGGCGGTATCGCTACCTGGGCACTGATTACCGGGTATGGGACGCGCGACGCGATCGGCGGCAACGCCCACGCCACCTTCACAGGTTTATCCAACTTCAACGCCTACAGCGGCGGCGCCGCGCTCGGTTTTTACGACCGGGTCGAAGTGTCCTACAATTACATTGACTTCGATACGGGCAATACCGGCGCCAAGTTGGGTCTGGGAAAAGGCTTTGCGTTTCACGAAGACATCGTCGGACTTAAAGTCAAACTATTTGGCGACGCGATATACGACCAGGACAGCTTCATTCCTCAGGTCGCCATCGGCACCCAGTTCAAGACCACCGACCACGGGGCACTGCTGAAGGCGGTCGGTGCGAAAAGCAACAGTGGCGTGGATTTCTACATCGCGGCGACCAAGGTTTTTCTTGACAGCAATTTACTGGCCAACGTGACTGTTCGCATGACCAAGGCCAACCAGATAGGCATTTTGGGCTTTGGCGGTCCGCTGGATGATTCGTATCGCCCGCAGGTCGAAGCGTCACTTGCTTATCTTGTCAGCAAACGTTTTGTCGTCGGCGCGGAATACCGGACCATGCCCAGCAACCTTGGTTTCACCAAGGCCAGCGACTGGAAGGATATATTTGCAGCGTATTTCCTGACGAAGAATATATCTCTAACAGCAGCCTATGTCGATCTTGGAACGATCGCAACGTTCAAGGCACAACGCGGTGTCTATCTGTCCGTACAAGCCGGCTTCTGAAGGGGGTTCGTATCATGCGTCGTTTCACACTCAATCTGTTCGCCATCCTGCCCATTATTGTTGGCACAGCGCAGGCGCAATCACCGGCGACCACGGGGGCGATCAGTTCCAATCCCGCGTTCGAGGCCTTTGGAGGTGAGCCGGGAATCGCCAAAATCGTTGACAACGGCGTCAATCGGCTGGTCGCCGACGACCGCATAAAGGCGCGCTTCGCGACGGCGAACATCCCGCGGCTGAAGACGCTGTTGACAGCACAGTTCTGCACGCTTCTGGGTGGCAACTGCGTTTATGAGGGCCGGCCGATGAAAGAGACTCACGACGGCATGGAACTGCGCAACGCTGACTTCAACGCGCTGGCCGAAGACTTCCAGTTCGCCATGGACGATGCGGGCGTGCCATTCCGATATCAAAATGTTCTGTTGAAGCAACTCGCGCCGATGCAGCACGATATCGTAACAAAATAGGATACGTCCGGCGACCGTGGTTTGCTGTGCCGCCGCCGGGGTTTGAATGGTTGCAATCGAAACGAAGGAGTGTCGCATGTCCCCGCCGGTCAGCCGGACCCGATCGAAGCTTGCAGGTATTCTGATCGCCGGACTGGCGATGACGATCGGCGGGGCGGCGTGGCCCGATGCAGGCGGCCGAATCTCGATAGACGGTTTCGCCTTTGCGCCGTCTGTGCTGACAATCCGCAAAGGCGGCGCGATTACCTGGGCCAACCACGATGCCGTTGCCCATTCCGTGGTATTCGGGCCACCAGGGGGCCGTTCCCCATCGCTTGGTAAGGGCGAGACGTTTTCACACCAATTCGACGATGCGGGAACGTTCGCCTACACATGCGGCGTGCATCCTTACATGCATGGCCAGGTCACGGTGCAGTAATGCCGGTCTCTGCCTACGCTTACCGGGCCTACGCTTACCGGGCTTAGGCTGACTGGGCCTACGCTGATTGGGCCTACGCTGATTGGTGCCCGAATTTTTAACCTTGCCGCTGCACAACCAATCGGGGCTGTGGGCCTCTGGCCGGTTCCGATGCATCCATGACGAGGTGGGACGCAATTGCCGCTTTGCCAAAATGAGAACGGCTGGGCATCGATATGAAAGGTTGACCAGGCCAGGGTTTTGCCATTGGCCGCATGGCTACTGGACAGCACAGAAAACGGGTCGTGAGGTATTCCTCGCCGAAATTTGGGTCGCCACAAAAGAAACGGGCCGCACCCTTTCAGGTGCGGCCCAATCCTCAACCAAACCGCGTGGACGAAAATTAGAAATCCATTCCGTCCATGCCGCCCATTCCGCCCATGCCGCCCATGCCGCCGCCGCCGCCGGGCATACCGCCGGCAGCCTTCTTCTCCGGACGATCCGCGATCATCGCTTCGGTCGTGATCAGCAGGCCGGCAACCGACGCCGCGTCCTGCAGAGCCGTGCGCACGACCTTTGTCGGGTCGATGATGCCGGCCTTGACCAGATCCTTGAACTCGCCGGTCTGCGCGTCGAAGCCGTAGTTGTACTCGTCCTTCTCCAGCGTCTTGCCCGCGATCACGGCGCCGTCTTCGCCGGCGTTCTCGGAGATCTGGCGCAGCGGGGTCTGAACCGCCTTACGCACGATCTCGATACCGACGCGTTGGTCGTCGTTGTCGGCCTTGACCTTGCTCAGGATCAGGGATGCACGCGCCAGGGCAACGCCGCCGCCCGGAACGATACCTTCCTCGACTGCCGCGCGAGTCGCATGCAGCGCATCGTCCACGCGATCCTTGCGCTCCTTCACTTCCACTTCGGTGCTGCCACCGACGCGGATGATGGCAACGCCACCGGCCAGCTTCGCCAGACGCTCTTGCAGCTTCTCACGATCGTAGTCCGAGGTGGTATCCTCGATCTGCGCCCGGATCTGCACGCAACGGCCCTGAATGTCAGCCTTCTTGCCGGCGCCTTCGACGATCGTGGTGTTTTCCTTCTCGATCAGGATCTTCTTGGCCTTGCCGAGGTCCGCGAGCGTCACGTTCTCCAGCTTAATGCCAAGGTCTTCGCTGATCACGGTGCCACCGGTCAGGATCGCGATGTCTTCCAGCATCGCCTTGCGGCGATCCCCGAAGCCCGGGGCCTTCACCGCAGCGATCTTCAACCCGCCGCGCAGCTTGTTCACGACCAAAGTGGCAAGGGCCTCGCCCTCGATGTCTTCGGCGATGATCACCAGCGGACGGCCGGACTGCACGATGCTTTCCAGCAGCGGCAGCATGGGCTGCAGGCCGGACAGCTTCTTCTCGTGGATCAGGATGTACGGCTGGTCCAACTCGGCGATCATCTTCTCCGCATTCGTGATGAAATACGGGGAGACATAGCCGCGGTCGAACTGCATGCCCTCGACGACGTCGAGTTCGGTGGCAATGCCCTTGGCTTCTTCGACGGTGATGACACCCTCGTTGCCGACCTTCTGCATCGCTTCGGCGATCATCTTGCCGATTTCGACTTCGCCATTGGCGGAGATCGTGCCGACCTGGGCGGTTTCCGCCGGGGTGGTGATCTTCTTGGAGCGCTTCTTCAGCTCTTCGACGACGGCGATGACCGCCTTGTCGATGCCGCGCTTCAGGTCCATCGGGTTCATACCGGCGGCCACTGCCTTGGAACCTTCGCGCACGATGGCCTGGGCCAGCACGGTCGCGGTGGTGGTGCCGTCGCCGGCGATGTCATTGGTCTTCGAGGCCACTTCGCGCACCATCTGGGCGCCCATGTTCTCAAACTTGTCAGCCAGCTCGATCTCCTTGGCGACGGTCACGCCGTCCTTGGTGATCCGCGGCGCGCCGAAGCTCTTGTCCAGAACCACGTTGCGACCCTTGGGGCCCAGCGTGACCTTCACGGCGTCAGCCAGGATATCCACGCCACGCAGCATGCGTGCGCGGGCTTCGCCGCCGAAGCGAACGTCCTTTGCAGCCATTATTCGAATTCCCTCGTCTGTGTGACTAATGCGTCTGAAGTAGCTGACTCACGGTGCGAGTCGTGGCCGCTATGCGATCCACGACTCTCCGCGAACGGATACTCGTCTCAAG
The DNA here is from genome assembly GCA_025355085.1 of Rhodopila sp. Taxonomy (GTDB): domain Bacteria; phylum Pseudomonadota; class Alphaproteobacteria; order Acetobacterales; family Acetobacteraceae; genus Rhodopila. Next base: position 387 of record JANXLQ010000191.1, on the reverse strand, counting down.
ATCGGAAGAGAAACCGCTTACGCGGCCTTCTTCTTGCCGGCGGCGACCGTCGTCGTGATGATGCCCATGATGTCGGACTCCTTCATGATCAGGAGCTCCTCACCATCGAGCTTCACTTCGGTGCCGGACCATTTGCCGAACAGGATCTTGTCGCCGGCCTTCACGTCGAGGGCGACGATCTGGCCCGCTTCGTTACGGGCGCCGGGACCGACGGCGATCACTTCGCCTTCCATCGGCTTCTCTTTGGCGGTGTCGGGGATGATGATCCCGCCGGCAGTCTTTTCCTCAGCGGTCAGGCGCCGGACAACGACCCGGTCATGCAGGGGGCGGAAACTCATGTTTAAAAGCTCCTGAGTTCGTTCTCAGTCAATGATTGAACGGATGCCA
>JANXLQ010000183.1 GCA_025355085.1 Rhodopila sp. | reverse complement strand
CGTGGCTTCGAACTGGGGGCGAATGACTGGTTGGTACAGCCCATCGATCCACACGAACTCAGAGCGCGGGCGCGCAACCAAATACGGCGTAAATTCTACCAGGACCGGCTGCGATCCGATCTGGGGACAGCTTTGGAAATGGCGCTAACCGATCCTTTGACCGGCCTGTATAATCAGCGCTATCTGCGGCGTCACCTCAGCGGCTTGGTAGAGGGTGGCCAAGGCAAGCAACTCTCGGTGCTGATGATCGACGTCGATCACTTCAAGTCCGTGAACGATCGCTTCGGCCATCCGTCGGGAGATCGGGCTTTGCGCCTGATCGCTGACTCCCTGCGCATCAACACACGCGTATTCGACTCGCTTGCGCGTTATGGCGGCGAAGAATTCGTCGTTGTTATGCCAGGCACCGGCCCGGAGGAAGCTATCCCGGCTGCGGAGCGTTTGCGTGCGGCAGTCCAGGCCATTGAGTTTCGCCCGCTCGATCACGAGCGGGTATCACTGACAGTCAGCATAGGCATTGCCTGCTCGCCAAGCGGGACGGGTTCCCCAGAACTCTTGCTCCAGGCCGCTGATGCCGCCCTTTACGATGCTAAACGTAATGGCCGGAACCGCGTAGAGATGGCGCAGCCGACTCTGATTACTTAATTTTAGCTTCCTTGAATGGAACGTGCCTCCGCACGACCGGGTCGTATTTGTTAAGTTCGAGCTTCGTGGTTTGCGCACGAGCATTCTTTTTCGTCACATAAAAGAAGCCTGTATCCGCCGTGGATACGAGCTTGATTTGAACGGTATTCGATTTGGCCATCAGCCTGATCCTTATAAGGGCGTCGTAATTGCATATGCCCGATTAGAGGCGGGAAAATGCTCAACAAGCCCGCCCGGGTCAAGCGTTCGATGCGATTATCACCGACTAAACTACGCAACGCAGTAATCGAGCGCCCGATTAGACCCGCCGGCGGTTCTCCACAGCTACCGCAAAGCTGCGATTGAAGGTTCCGATGGTCAACCACGCTACGTGCGACGTCATGAACGTGTTGGGGGAAAAACAGCAACGATCGCCCAGCGGGAGCGGTTGGGTTTCAAACCCGTGCAATCCGCCGACCTTAAATCGGCAGGGTGCTCGACGAGGACCGCACAGCAGCCATTCCTGAAGGCGCATGAGCATGCCTTCAATCGCTTCGGCGGCGTATTCCACCTGCTGCGCTACGACAACCTGGCTGGTGCGGTTTACAAGATCCTGCGTGGCCATCAGCGGAGGAGACGGTGCGGTTTATGGCTGTTCCGCTCGCACTGGCGGTTCGCCTTCATCACCCGTACCTGGCGGGGACAACCGCTTGTCAGCCATACGGTGGTCTTCCAGCTCATCGGCGCCACGACGTCTGAAACGAGTCTCCAGGTCGCCAGCGAGATTGACGCCAACCTTTACTCAGAGGGTGTGCAGGCGATCAATCTAACGCAGGCGGCCATTCCTCGGGTAATGAACCTATACCTTTACCCATAATCAACCGGCACCTTGAAGCACTTATTTTCCGGCAGGCCCTTAGCCCTGCCGTTCGAGAATCAACTGTTTAATAGCGCCGATTGCCTTCGCGGGATTGAGCCCTTTCGGGCAGGAATCCGTGCAGTTCATAATCGTATGGCAGCGATACAGCTTGAACGGATCTTCCAACTCATCCAGGCGTTGGCCGGTCGCCTCGTCGCGCGAATCGGCAATCCAGCGATAGGCCGCCAGAAGCACGGCCGGTCCCAAATAACGATCGCCGTTCCACCAATAGCTTGGGCAGGACGTGGAGCAACAGAAGCACAGGATACACTCCCACATTCCGTCCAGCTTGGCGCGTTCTTCCTTGGTCTGGCGGCGTTCGCCATCGGGCGGAGCGGGCGTATCGGCCTGCATCCACGGCTTAACCGAACGATATTGCGCGTAGGCATGGGACAGGTCGGGCACAAGATCCTTCATCACCGGCATATGCGGCAGCGGGCTGATCTTAACAGCGCCCTTCACCGCTTCGATCGGCTTCAGACACGCCAGTGTGTTGCCGCCGTCGATGTTCATCGCGCACGACCCGCAGATCCCCTCGCGACAAGAGCGGCGGAAGGTCAGCGTTGGGTCGATCTCGTTCTTGATCTTAATCAGCGCGTCCAAAACCATCGGGCCGCACGCGTCGAGGTCGATTTCATAAGTGTCAGTACGCGGGTTTTTCCCGTCGTCGGGGTTCCACCGATAGATTTTGAATTCACCGACGCGCTTTGTGCCGGCGGGCGCCTTGAAGGTCTTGCCCTGACCGACGCGGCTGTTCAAAGGAAGATTGAAAGCAACCATACTCTTCTGTCCTTCTAGAAAATGCAGCCGCAACGGCTTTCTGTGCAATATTCGGACGGGCGGGGCAAAGCGCCCCGGTCCGCGTAATCCGGCCCTAGTACACCCGCTTCTTAGGCGGGAAGACCGAGACTTCGTTGGTCATCGTCTGCATTTTCACAGGGCGGTAATCCAGCTTGACGTCGCCATTGTCGTCGCACCAGGCAAGCGTGTGCTTCATCCAGTTCTGATCGTCGCGATCCGGATAATCGTCGTGCGCATGCGCGCCGCGGCTTTCGGTGCGGGCTTCTGCCCCAACCATCGTCGTCATCGCGCTGCCCATCAGGTTGTGCAGTTCCAGCGCCTCCATCAGGTCGCTGTTCCACACAAGGCTACGGTCGGCCACGGACATGTCGGTCATGCCGCTCCAGATTTTCTTCATCTTCTCCACGCCCTCGGTCATGCTCTTGGCAGTGCGAAACACTGCCGCGTGACCCTGCATCGACCGCTGCATCTCCAGCCGCAGCTCCGCGACCTTGGTGCCGCCGCTGGCATGCCGGGTTCGATCGAACCGGTCGAGCGACGCTTCGCCGGCCTTGGATGGCAACGGCGCCTGTCTGGCTCCCGGTTTCAAATTCGCCGCCGCCCGATGCGCCGCCGCTCGGCCGAACACCACCAGATCGAGCAGGGAATTCGTGCCCAACCGGTTGGCACCATGGACAGACACGCATGCAGCCTCACCGACTGCCATCAAGCCGGGGACCACCGCATCGGGATTGTCTTTGGTCGGGCGAAGCACTTCCGTATGCACATTCGTCGGGATACCACCCATGTTGTAATGCACGGTCGGCAGCACGGGGATCGGCTCTTTCGTCACATCGATGCCGGCGAACACCTTCGCGGTTTCCGAAATACCGGGCAGGCGTTCACGCAACAGGTCGGCACCCAGATGCTCCAGATGGAGCATGATGTGGTCCTTCGCCGGACCACAGCCGCGCCCATCGTTGATTTCCATCGTCATGGACCGCGACACGACATCGCGGCTGGCCAGATCCTTGGCGGACGGAGCGTACCGCTCCATGAAGCGTTCGCCCTCGGAATTGGTCAGATAGCCGCCTTCGCCGCGGGCACCCTCGGTGATCAGGCAGCCGGCGGGGAAAATACCGGTGGGATGGAATTGCACGAATTCCATATCCTGCGCCGGCAGGCCTGCCCTCAGCACCATACCGGTGCCGTCACCGGTACAGGTATGCGCCGATGTACAGGACAAATAGGCTCGGCCATAGCCGCCGGTAGCCAACACAACAGTCTGGGCACGGAAGCGATGGATGGTACCATCTTCCAGATTCCAGGCCATGACGCCCCGGCAAACGCCGTCCTCGTCCATGATGAGATCGAGGGCAAAATACTCGATGAAGAACTCAACGTCGTGTTTCAGGCTTTGCTGATACAACGTGTGCAGAATGGCATGCCCGGTGCGGTCGGCGGCGGCGCAGGCGCGCATCGCCGGCTCCTTGCCGTATTCCTTCATGTGGCCGCCGAACGGGCGTTGGTAGATCCGCCCGTCTTCCGTTCGGCTGAACGGCACGCCGTAATGTTCGAGTTCGTAAACCGCCGGGATGGCCTCGCGGCACATGTATTCGATGGCGTCCTGGTCGCCC
>JANXLQ010000172.1 GCA_025355085.1 Rhodopila sp. | reverse complement strand
GAGAATGCCTACCATCTGCGCCTTTTCTAGGCCGGGACAGCAAGGCGTGGATGACGGGCCTTCGCCCGCCATGACGGAGAGGAGCCGTCGGAGAAAACCATTCTCCGCCAAAAGCGCGGGCGAGAGTTTTCACACAGCCTGAAAGGCGCACCATGACGATGAACATGCGAGACGGCCTTCACCCGATTGCCCCGGGTTTGCGGCGGCCTGCCGACGACGTTCAACGATTGAACCAGACGTTTGCCATCCGGGGTATGCGAAACGGCACGAAGCCTTCGACATTGGCCCGGACTGCCTGTATCTTGTTGAACGCACCGAACGGCAGGGCGTACACTCGATCGAGAACCAACGCCTGCATGTGGGCAAAGGCTTTCTGCCGCCCCTCGGCCGTCGGCAAGATGTTCATATCCTCCCAGGCGGCCAGCACGTCCGGGTCGTCCTTGCCATCCGCCGGCTTGTATGTCGCGTTCGGCTGCACCAGGAAGCGCATGGTGGCGAGACTTCCCAAAGCCGGTTGGGTGCCCCAGGCCGTAAAGAGGAAATTCCAGCCCTCTGTCGTATTCATCGACATTTGGATCGATGCCGGCCAGTCCACCACCTTCATTTGGGCATTGATCCCGACCGCCTGAAGCTGCTGCTGCATCACCAGCGCCGAGTTATACATCGGCGGGTAATCCTTGTTTGTCAGCAGGACCACGGACTCCCCCTGATAGCCGGCATCGGCGAGATATTTCTTCGCCAGTTCGGGGTTATGCAGGTTGTAGGTTTCTTTGCCGGCATCGGTATAGTCGGGTTGATCGGGATATTGGAAACCGACGTTCAACCGGTAATTCCCGTCCGAGGCGGCGTCCATGATCTCATCCATATCCAACGCCGCCTGGATTGCCTTACGGACCAGCAGCTTGTCGGTCGGCGGGTTGGACGTGTTGGGATTGGCGATCTGAATCCACCAGTTCTTCAGCGGCAGGACGGTGATATGCTTGTCAGCCTCCACGCTCGCAACCGATTTCGCCGGCAGGTCCTCTATTCCCTGAAGCTCCCCGCTGATCAGACCTGCGGCCCGGGCGCCCGGTTCGGTCACGATGCGGAAAGTCACGGTATCGAAACATGCCTGCTTATAGCCACCGAGGCCGGTACGGTCCTGGAAACTCGTGTTGGGTTTGTATCCGTCGTAGCGTTTCAGCTTCACGGCGACTCCCGGTTCGGCCTCGACGAACCGATACGGCCCGGTTCCGATAGGTGTGGTCAGTTGCTGGGCCGGCACGTCACGGCTTTCGGCGGGGATAATGACGATGGGCACGCTGAACGATGACAGCGACTCGATGAACGTCGGCTGGATGTGTTTCATGCGGATGCGGAAAGTCGCTGCATCCGGCGCGTCCCAGCGATCGACGCTGCTCAACATGTTTCGTTGAATGCCCACCTTCGCATAGCGGTCGAACGACGCCACGACGTCGGCCGACGTCAGAGGTTTACCATTATGAAAATGAATGCCGGCCCGTAACCTGAATGTGTAGGTCAGTTGGTCGGGGGCTTCGTGCATCGCCTCGGCCAGCTCCAGGATCGGATGATTATTCTCGTCCCGGGTCATGAGCGATTCGTAGATATTCATGGCGATGTTGCGGGTGGAGATGGTGGGCGACGTCATCTGATCGAGTGTGTTGATGTTCGCTTCCTGGCCGAAAACGAAATCCCCCCCGACATGCGGGCATTTGAACGGTTCCGCCCGCGCTGAAATTGGGAACAGGGCGACCGCAGCGGCCAAACCGATAGGGATAAACCGTCTGCGTTTCATCCAATAGTTCCCCCAAAGGCAGGAACACGCTGTCCCAACGCAGGCTGATGCTGCTTGAGGTCAAGCGTGGCGATACCGGCAGGGATCGTCAACCCGCCGGTGCGCCGCACAGGCTCTGGTCCAAAACTACGCGGCACGCAAGCTTCGGCCGCCCAAGGTGGTTAACGCCTGGTCGATCAGCGCAAGATTGGCCGCATCCTGACCGAATGCGATCGCAATTACCCCTTCTCCTGACCGGATGACCCGCCCCTGGATCAAGGCATGAGAGGCATTGATCGTCACCGACACGGCCTGGCCCGCCAATGGGGCCCAGTCGCAGTCCAGCGCCACGCCGCCGCGGGAGATATTTTTGACCATCACGGACGCACCCTCACGCGGGCCGCTTCCAAGAACCGCGCGCATGCCGTTTCCGGGCACACGCTCATATTGCCGGCGCTGTTCATCCGTCGGGTTCGCCATTGTTTTCAGGAACTGATCGGTTTCCTCACGCAGCTTTACCGACGTGGCGCTGATTTCGGCGGCTTCCGACGATACATTTCGGCTGGTTGCGTCGGATGCATCGACCACCGCGCAGACCTCATCCATCGCCTGGACGGCGGCCCGGGTGCTGTTGGACACGGCCTGAGCGTTCATCGCGATCTCGCGTGTCGCGGCCGACTGCTCCTCCACAGCCGCAGCAATCGCGCCGACGACCTGATCCATCTGATCGATCGCCGTGCGAACACCCGAAACCATCGCCACGGCTTCGGCGGTGGCCGAACGGATGGCGTCCACCTGGCCCCGTATTTCGTCAGTCGCCTTCGCGGTTTGCGCTGCGAGTATCTTCACCTCTCCGGCGACCACGGCGAAGCCCTTGCCGGCCTCGCCTGCCCGAGCCGCCTCGATCGTCGCGTTGAGGGCCAGGAGGTTGGTCTGGCCGGCGATATTGGTGATCAGTCCGACGACCGCGCCGATTTGTTCCGCTGCCTGTGCCAGACGAAGCACTTTTTCGTCGGTCAGCGACACCCGATCCGTCGCATCCTGAGCCGCTCGTGTCACATGGGTTATCTGCTGGCTGATCTCGTTGACGCTGGCCGACATTTCCTCGGCGGCAGAAACCACGGTCGATAGATTCATCGCGGATTCCCGCGCACCCTGAGCGGTCGCCATCGCCCGTTCCTGAGTGCGAGAGACAGAGACAACCATCTCATTGGATGCCAGATGCATCGATTGCGAGGATTGGGTCAGTTGCGCCAGCACAGCCACGATCGTTGAGCCGAAATCCTGGGTGTGGCGTTCGATCGCAACCTGCCGGCGATCTTTCGCGGCACGCTCCGCCGCGATGTCCGTCTCTAGTTTACGCTGGGCGACCGCCGCGTCACGCAGAACAACCAGGGCTTTCGACATCGCGCCGACTTCGTCCCCCCTGTCCTGGCCCGGGATCGCGACATCCAGGTCACCGTCCGCCAGCGACCGGGTGGCGGCGGTCAATGCCTGAACCGGCTTGCTGACGCTGCGGCCGAGAAGCCAGACCATGCCGCCAAGGAGTGCGGAGACAACGATACCAAGCGCCAGAAGGGTCTTGGCGAGCGTGCGCTGCGCCGCTTCGAGGTCATCGACGTAAAGACCGGTCCCGATGATCCATCCCCATGGGGCAAAACCCTTCACGTAGGACAATTTGGGCACTGGGGCTTCCGAACCCGGTTTCGGCCACATGTAAGGAAGCGTTCCCTCACCCCGGGCTTTCACCAGTTCGACCATCGCGACGAATAGGTGAAGACCGGTCGGGTCGGTCATACCGGACAGGATTTGGCCATCGAGTTGCGGCTTGATCGGATGCATGATCATGCGCGGCTGCATGTCGTTGATCCAAATGTATTCGGTACCCTGGTAGCGCATGGCTTTAATAGCTGCCGCGGCGAGGGTTTGTGCGGCCTCTCGCGTTAGACGCCCGGCTGCCTCCTCGCGCTGATAGGACGCGGCGATGCCGGTGGCGGCTTCATCGACGGACTGGAGCAGGCTGACGCGGGCATCGTACAGCCGGCGCGATTCCATGATTTGAACGGATATTAACAACACGGCGAACGCTGTCAGCGTCACCGCCGTGGCCATTTGCAGCCTGACGCCGATTTTCCAGCGCGCGAGTATGTTTCGCATGGTTTGCTACCCTTGGGTCTGATGCAGACCCAAGGGTAGAACCAAGATGTTAACCAAAAGCTAAAGACGGTGCTTTTATCCGGTCGATCATGCGAAAGGTGCGGGTGTGGCTTCGCGGAAGGGGGTGTTGCTTTCGGCTAACGCCCGCAACAGCCGCGACGGCGCCCAGCGTTCGCCGTACTGCTGATGCCAGGATGCGATCTGCGCATAGACGTTCTTCACGCCGATGCCGTCTGCCCAGTACATCAGGCCGCCGCGATACCTCGGAAATCCAAACCCGTGCAGCCACATCACATCGACATCGCTGGCTCGGTATGCCTTGCCTTCCTCCAGGATGCGGCAGGCCTCGTTGACGGACGAGAACAGCAGGCGTTGCAGGATTTCGGTGTCGGAGAAAATTTTCTGCGGCACGCCCATTTCGGCGGCGACGGATTTGATGATCGCGGCGACTTCCGGGTCGGGATGCGGGGTGCGGTCACCTTTGTCGTAACGATACCAGCCGGCACTGGTCTTCTGGCCGTAGCGGCCCATGTCCACCAGTTTGTCGGCAATCGGCAGTGTGCGGTAATTCGGGTTCGCCAGGGCGCGGCGCCTGCGACCCTCCGCACCGATGTCCAGCCCTGCCAGATCGCCCACCGCGAACGGTCCCATCGGGTAGCCGAAATCGATCATCGCCTTGTCCACCTGCTCCGGCAGACAGCCTTCCTCCAACAGAATGACCATTTCGCTGTTGAAGGGCGCGCGGGACCGGTTAGCAACGAAACCATCGGTGTTGCCTGCCATTGCCGAGATTTTGCCGATGCGGCGGCCCATCGCCATCGCCGTCATCAGCGTCTCGGGTGAGGCTTTGGACGGACGCACCACTTCAAGCAGCTTCATGACGTTGGCGGGGGAGAAGAAATGCGTGCCCGCGACGTATTCCGGGCGCTTCGTCACCGAGGCCAGTTCGTCCATATCCAGCGCCGAGGTGTTGGAGAACAGGAACGCGCCGGGCTTCATGACCTGATCGAGCTTTTCAAAGATTGGCTTTTTCACGTCCATCCGCTCGAACACCGCTTCGACGACCACGTCGCAGTCAGCGATATCGTCATAGCCGGCGACAGGGTGGATGCGGGCGAGGCGGCGGTTCATTTCGTCTTCCGCCAGGCTGCCGCGCTTGACGGAGGTGGCGTAGTTGTTGCGAATACGCTCCATCCCGCGATCCAGGCCCTCTTGTGTCGCGTCCATGATCTTCACGTCGTAGCCGAAATCGGCGAACGACATGGCGATACCGCCGCCCATGGTGCCGGCGCCGATGACGGCGGGTTTTTCGAAGTCGTACGGGGCGACGTTTTGCGGAAGGTCGGGCAGTTTGGCGACCTCGCGTTCGGCGAAGAAGGCGTAGCGCAGGGCCTTGGCTTCGTCGGAGGTTTCCAGTTCGCCGAACAATTCGGCTTCCCGCCGGATGCCGTCGTCGAACGGCAGGGTGCAGGCGGCCTCGACCGCGGCGATGCAGCTATAGGGCGCCTTCTGATTGCGGGCCTTGCGGGCGATGGACTTTCGAAATGCGTCGAATATGCCGGGTTCGGCGGTGACGGTTTTGTCGCGAACGCGCGGCAGTGGGCGGATGCCGGCGATCTTGCCGGCGTAGGCGACCGCGGCTTGGCGCAGGTTGGCCGTGTCTGAAAGGACTTCGTCGATGATGCCCAGTTTGGCGGCTTCCGGTGCGGGGACGTGACGTCCGGAGGTGACCATCTCCAGCGCGGTCTGCGCCCCGACCAGACGCGGCAGGCGCTGAGTGCCGCCGCCGCCGGGTAGGATGCCGATCAGGACTTCTGGTAACCCGACCTTCGCGGACGGGACAGCGATGCGGTAATGACAGGCCATTGCGTTTTCCAGTCCGCCGCCGACGGCGAAACCATGAATCGCGGCGACCACCGGCTTGGGGCTGGCGTCGAGGACATCGTAAGTGCGTTCGCCGATGGGGGCGCGCTTGCGGCCGGTGCCGAAGCCGCGAATATCAGCGCCGGCGATGAAGCTGCGGCCGTCGCCCATGAGGACCATGGCTTTGATGGAGGGGTCGGCGTTGGCTTTGTTGAGTGAGTCGATGATGCCCTCCGACACTCCCGGGCCAAGCGCGTTGACGGGTGGGTAATTGACGATGATGACGCCGATTTCGCCGTCTTTTTCCAGGCGAACGACGGGGGAGTCTGACATTGGGCGCGTTCCTCTTGCGGTTGAGCCGGAGGATAGGCGGGGTTATGGGTGGCGTCCATGTTGGGACGGCGAGGAGGTTGCAATCAGGCAGTGAATGCCCTATCATTAGAGCTTAATGATAGGAGAGCGACATGGCATCCGTCGTCACGATCAACCGGCCCGATGTTGTCGCCCTGATTGAGGCAGCGGCCGTTCGGCTGACCGATGGCAACAAAACGGAAGCCGTCGCCCTGGCGATGCGGCGTTTGCTGGACCAGGACGCACGGACGGGAACGCTGTTCGGCGGTCAACACGGGTCTGTCCGGGTGCGAGAGGGCGTGGATCTGACCGAGCCGACCTTCGATGAGCCGACAGACGCGGAAACCGGGCGCGAGTTGGAACATTGACGGATGCCGTCCTGCTGGACACGCATATCGCGCTATGGCTGGAAAGTGGCGATGAACGACTGCACTCGACCACGCTGCGGCTGATCGAGGATTGCTGGCGCGGCGGCGGTACCGTCCTGCTCAGCACGGTCAGCGTCTGGGAAATCGCGCAACTTGTTTACCGGGGCCGGATCGAACTGGTGCGTCCGGTCGAAGCCTGGGTTGCACGATTCGTGGATCGGCCGGGTGTCGAAATCTTGCCACTGGGCCATCGCGCCGCATCGCATGCGTACCGTCTGGACGGTCTCGAACACGGCGACCCGGCGGACCGATTGTTGATCGCGACTGCCATTGAGCAGGGCTGTCCGTTGGTGACCTACGATGCGCGGATCGTTCGGTTCAGTGAGGTGCATGGGGATGGGTGCGGGTTTCGTGCCCGGGCGTAAGGCGACGCCCAAAATCTACCGAGTCGCCCGCGGTGACGCGCCTGGGGCTTTCATTGAGGGGGGATTCCGGCGCGGGCCAGAACTTCATAGACTCGCGAGATGATAGACACCTCAGTCATTCGCGAACGGTTCACGTCGGTTGAACGGTATCTGAACGAACGGTCTCGCCGCCTGCTTGCGGCGGCGGAGGCCAAAACGGCCGGCATGCCAGTCAAACCATCGCAAACGTTCAACACACACCGCACCTCCATCCGGCGCGTCGTGGAGGCCCATCAGGCGGGAAACCCAAGGGTATTCGGATCGGTCGCCCGGGGCGAGGATACCGAACAGAGCGACCTCGATCTTCTTGTCGATACAACTGATGTTACCAGTCTATTCGATATTGCGGCCATCGAACTGGAACTCGAACGGCTGATGGGTATTCCGGTTCATGTGACGACATCGGGAGCCCTCCGCGGCGCACTACGGGAACGCGTGTTCGCGGAAGCCCAAACGGTATGAGCGCCAAGATCCGGCGACCCTCAGATTACCGCAGCCATATGCCGATATCGACCTTGAGACGGTGTGGCGCGCCGTTCGGTCGCATTAACCGGCTCTGCGGCAGTAACTAACGAGGCTTCGGGGCTGATCGCGACGGGAGTCACTCTATGGGATTAAATTAGGTGAGGCAGCACCGGCTATTGCCCATTTGTCGTGACCGGGCTTGGTCCGGCTACCCGGGACGTGCGGTGCCGAACCATTCGAAGTCGTGGGTGACCGGGCCAAGCCCGGTCATGACACAAGGGCAAACAACGCCGCCAGGCCACTATTTTAGCGCCTATTGGGCAACAACCTCCCATGTCGGCCCAGACTACAACACCGCCTCCGCCACCACGCGCAGGACATCGATACCGGAGCCTTTCAGCACCATTGTGCCGATATGTCCGGCTTTGGACACCTCTTTCCACGCTTCCAACCGATCCTTGATCCGTTCGGCGGGGCCGCACAACGAAATCGCATCGATCAGCGCGTCCGGCACGGCTGCCGCGGCCTCGTTTTTCTTGCCGTCCAAATAGAAATCCTGGATTTTCTTGGCCTCACCCTCGAACCCCATCTTCGAGACCATGTCATTGTAGAAATTCTTCGACCGCGCGCCCATTCCACCGATGTATAACGCAAGTTCAGGGCGGATTGCGTCCCGGCAGGCCGCGACATCCGGCCCCATCTTGGCGCGCACAAACGGCGCGGTATCGAAACCGTCCATTGTCTTGCCGACCTTCCTGCGGCCCTCCAACGTCGGTCCTGTCACCACTTCCGGCGAATCGGGGGAGAAGAAGATCGGCAGGTTGCCATCCGCGACTTCTCCGGCCATGCGCAACCCGGCCGGGGTGATCGACGCAGTATAGAACGATACGTTTGGATCGCCATGCGCGATGCTGCGCAGCGGGCGTCCAAGACCGGAGGCGTCCGGACCGTCGTAGGGAATGGAATACTGGTCGCCGTGGAATTCCAGTGGTTTCTCGCGCGCAAGAATCTGCTTGATGATGGCGATGTATTCCCGGGTCCGCTGCATCGGTTTGCCGAACGGAACGCCGTGCCAGCCCTCTATCACCTGCGGTCCGGACGGGCCGATCCCGCAGATGAAACGATTGCCGGACAGCGCCTGCAACGACAGCACCGTCATCGCCGCGCAGGCCGGGGTGCGGGCGGGCATCTGCATGATCCCTGTTCCGGCCTTGATCTTTGTGGTCCGAGCCAGAATCCAGGCGGTGGGGGACACCGCGTCGGTGCTGTAGGCTTCCCCTGTCCACACCTGGGAATATCCCAGGCGCTCCACCTCCAGGATCATATCCATATCGAGCCGGGGATGCTGCCCCGACATGCCAACCGTAATACCGAGTTGCATGATTAGCGAACCTTTGCCATGACGTCGTCGCGGAATTTTCGTAAATTGCCGACCGATGATTCCGCATCGGCCCCGAACAGGCCGAAGTCGAACGCGGTCACGCCGACATCCTGCAATGCCCTGATGTCGCCGGCGTAATCAGCCGCGCCGCCGGTGAACAGTTTCCGTTCGCCATCGACCATACCTTTCGGCTGCGCCTCTGGATTGGACGATACACGGTAGGCCAACCCGACTGCCTTCGGATCGCGGCCGGCCTTCTCCGTCAGCACACGCAACTTCGCTGCCCCGGCCTTGAACCGGGTTAGGGTATCCATCGGGAACTGAGGGTTCGTGCCGATCGGGTACCAGGCGTCGCCGTAGCGCGCCGTCCGCCGCATTGCCGGGCCGCTCTCGCCGCCAACCCAGATCGGGATCAAACCCTGCGGCGGTTTCGGCGGGAACATCACATCCTTGAACTGCACGTATTTGCCATCGAACGACGGCGCGTCAGAGGTCCACAATTCGCGGCAAACAGCCATGAACTCATCCGTTACCGCGCCGCGTTCGGCGAAGGGAGGCGCGCCGATGGCGATGAATTCCTCCTCGCACCAACCGGCACCGATGCCCAATGTCAGGCGGCCTTTCGACAGGAAGTCGATCGTCGCCAGGATTTTCGCTGTCAGCACCGCCGGACGGTGCGGCACGACCATGACGGATGTGACGATGCGCAGCGTCTTCGTGACTGCCGCGATGAATGTGGCCGCCGTTAACTGCTCCAGTCGCGGGGCTGCCGCACCTGACGGGAATTCTCCGGAGTCGGAATAGGGATAGCGCGAGGCAATACTGTTCGGGATCATCACATGATCGCTGACCGTGACATAATCGAAGCCCAGGGTTTCTGCTTCTGTCGCGATGCGCAGCAGGCTATCTGGCTCGATCAAGGGGCCACTGGTTGGGGCACTGCAACCGATCTGCATTTGTTCCTCCTGCTTGGATTGTGTTATGGACTCCAATAGCACACGATGCAGCGGAAAGAGGCAACGGGGGGCAGTCCTACGATGGACTTCGGCATCCATATCGGCACGCGCGGCTGTCTGACGACGCGGGAAAACATCATGGCGATGGCCTCTAACGCAGAGGCCGGCGGTTATGCGATCATTGGCGTGGCCGACCACCTGATCGTCCCGGTCCACACGGATGTGCGCTATCCCTACACCGCCGATGGCATCTGGCCGGGCGCGCCCACCGGTGAGTGTTTCGATGCGATCGCCACGCTGACGTTCCTCGCCGGATTCACTCAGCGGATCAAACTCCTGACGTCGGTGCTGGTGGTCCCGCACCGGCCAGCCGTGCTGACCGCGAAGCTACTGGCGACGGCGGATGTGTTGTCGGGCGGGCGGGTCATCGCGGGCATCGGCTCCGGCTGGATGAAGGAAGAGTTCGCCGCGTTGGAAACCCCGCCGTTCGAGGCGCGTGGTGCCGTCACCGACGAGTATATCCGCGCCTGGATATCGCTGTGGACGGAAGATCGGCCATCGATGAACGGCACGCACGTCAAATTCGACAATGTGGTGTTTAAGCCGAAACCTGCCTCCAAGCCCTATCCGCCGATCTGGGTGGGCGGCGAAAGCGCCCCGGCACTGCGGCGGCCCGCGCAGATTGGCGACGGCTGGTATCCGGTGTCGAACAATGCCCAAATCCTGCTGAACACCCCTGCCCTGCTGAAGGCCGGCATCGACCGGTTGCACCGCGCCGCCGAGAAAGCCGGACGCGATCCGGCGAGCATCGACATCGCCTATATCTGGTTCATGCCACCTTCGTGGACCGCCAAGACCAACGCTGACGGCACCCGGCAGATGTTCACCGGCAATGCCGACGATATGCGGGAGGACGCCGCCGCGTTCGCCGCCGTTGGCGTCAAGCACCTGATCGTCTATGCGCAACAGTCCACCATCGAAGCAATACTGGACGTCCAGCAACGCTTTGCCGAGGACGTAGTACGGAAATCATGATGACCGCATCGATTTTGCCACTCCATCTCGCCAGGGCCGGGCTTGGAAAGTCGTGGGTGGCCGGGCCAAGCCCGGCCATGACGGAGAGAATTAAGCCTCGTCCCTGGAAAAATATTCTCTGCCGACCAGTTATGTTGACACCTATGGAGCCTGTGCCGGTGTTGACGCCTATGGGGCTTGTGCCGGCGGTACGCCCCCAATTGTTTATGTGCAGATGGCTGGGACAGGCATGACCATGGAACATTTGATCTGGCTGGAATCCGCGTCTCTGCCTGAGTTGATGGCGCAGGCAGCGCAGAAGCGTGACGAGGCGTTCGGGCGGAATGTCTCCTATTCCAGAAAAGTTTTTATTCCGTTAACGAAGTTGTGTCGTGACGTCTGTCACTACTGCACCTTTGCCGAACGCCCGAAGGCCGGGCATGCTGCGTATCTCTCGGCGGAGGAGGTGTTGGCGATTGCTCGTGCGGGGGAAGCGGCCGGCTGCACGGAGGCTTTGTTCACCCTCGGCGACAAACCAGAGCTAAGGTATCGCGCGGCGCGGGAAGCCCTGGCGGAACTAGGTCATGAGACCACTATCGGCTACCTGCGCGAAATGTGCGCGCTGGTGCTGAAGGAAACCTCGCTGCTGCCGCATGTAAACCCCGGCGTCATGACGCGCGAGGAAATTGCCAGCCTGCGGGAGGTTTCGGCCAGCCAGGGCATTATGCTGGAGTCCACCAGCGAGCGGCTTTGCCACCAAGGCGGCGTGCATTACGGATCGCCGGACAAATTGCCGGCCGTGCGACTGGAAACGTTACGTCTGGCAGGCGAGCTGGCCGTGCCGTTCACCACCGGCATCTTGATTGGCATTGGCGAAACACGCGCTGAGCGTCTTGAAGCATTGGTTGCCATTCGCGATCTGCACCTGGAATTCGGGCACATCCAGGAAGTCATCGTTCAGAACTTCCGAGCCAAGCCGGACACTAAACTGGCGGATGCGGACGAACCCGATTTACTTGATTTACTTTGGACCATTGCCGCGGCTCGGTTGATCCTGCCCGCAGACGTACACGTCCAGGCGCCCCCAAATCTTTCGCCGGGTGTCTATCAGAAGCTGATCGGCGCCGGCATTGACGATTGGGGCGGCGTGTCGCCGGTTACCCCGGATCATGTGAACCCGGAAGCCCCGTGGCCCGAACTGGAAGCGTTGGGGCTGCGTTCGGCGGAGATGGACAAGATCCTGGTGCAGCGCCTGCCGGTGTATCCGGCCTGGGCGGCCGATCCGGCGAAGTGGTTGCATCCCAAGGTCGCCACGCGCGTCATGCAACAGGCCGACGCCGAAGGTTGGGCTCGGGATGACGGCTGGGCGCCCGGCCTGACATTCTCCCCCAAGCCGCGCGCCGTGTTGCTGAGCAAGGTCGATCCTGCTGTGGAACGGATTATCGACCGGGCCACTGCCGGCAAGCGGCTAGATGAACCCGAAATCGTGCGCCTGTTCGCCGCCCGCGATGCCGACTACGAACGGGTCCTGACAGTGGCCGACGACCTTCGCAAAGCCGTCAGCGGCGGAACGGTGCGTTACGTCGTCAACCGTAACATAAACTATACCAACATTTGTTACTACCGTTGCACATTCTGCGCCTTTTCCAAAGGCAAGATGCATGAGAATCTGCGCGGCACACCGTACGACCTGGAAATTGGCGAGATCGTTCGCCGCTCCCAAGAGGCGTGGGATCGGGGCGCCACGGAGGTCTGCCTGCAAGGCGGCATTCATCCCAGCTATACCGGCGACACCTACATCGGTATTTGCAAGGCGATCAAAGCCGCTATCCCCGGGATGCACATCCATGCCTTCTCGCCATTGGAGGTTACGCAGGGCGCTGCAACCCTGGACCTGTCGCTGACGGAATTCCTGATACGGCTAAAAGATGCCGGCCTAAGCACCCTGCCCGGTACCGCCGCCGAAATCCTGGACGACGAAATCCGCGCAATCATTTGTCCGGACAAGATCAATACCCAACAATGGGTCGATGTCGCCCGGGCAGCCCACGCGCTGGGTCTGCGGACAACGTCCACTATTATGTATGGACACGTTGAGACGTCGCTGAACTGGGCTCGGCATTTGCTCGTGCTGCGTGACCTGCAAGCAGAGACCGGTGGCTTTACCGAATTCGTTCCCTTGCCCTTTGTCCACATGGAAGCCCCCATGTATTTACGCGGCATGGCTCGGAAAGGCCCAACGTTACGCGAGGCGATTCTGATGCACGCCGTCTCGCGCCTGGTGCTGCACCCGCTGATCACCAATATCCAGACGTCGTGGGTGAAGATGGGGCCGGAAGGGGCCGCAGTGTGCCTGAATGCAGGGGCGAACGATTTGGGCGGCACGCTGATGAACGAAAGCATCTCCCGCGCCGCCGGCACCCAGCACGGTCAGGAATTCCCGCCCGAGGCGATGGAGGGGCTGATCGGTTCCCTTATTCGCACGCCGATGCAGCGGGACACGCTGTACCGCCCCGTCGGTAACGAACGGCGGGTGGTTTCGTTCAACGCGGCGGAACTGGCGCCGGTCGTGCAGACTCCGCCGCGGAAGGTGGTGGCGGCTGAGTAATTAGATCAAGCCCCGGCTGGCAATGCACGATGTCATTGTCCGATTTGGCATTGTGAGGAGCGTTTTCGGTGCGGCAATCCCTTCGGAGGCGCGCACGGACCGGGCGATTGCCGCGTTGCTTCGCCCTGACAGGACATACAGGTATCCAGTGGCAGAGCGGGCCGCGTGTCGTCCTGGCGGGCCTTGCGGTGGCAGCCGAGGCAAAGGCGTGGATGGCGGGCCTTCCAGGCTGTGTGAAAACTCTCGCCCGCGCTTTTGGCGGAGAATGGTTTTCTCCGGGGGCTCCTCTCCGTCATGG
>JANXLQ010000079.1 GCA_025355085.1 Rhodopila sp. | reverse complement strand
CTGCTCCCGGTCAACGCGAATGAGATCGATCTCGCCGCCCAGTGCATCGCCGCCCGCGCCCAGGCCGAGGATGTGTTGCGGCTGGTCCGTCAGCACGCCGATGACATCGGGTTGGTGACGCGCCTGAACGCGCAGTACGGATCGATGGTGCGGACGTCACTGGCGGTGCATGGACGCCTGATGCGGGTGCAGGCGGTGCGCCAGAAGCGGGAGGCGATCGAAGGCGCGGCGACCGAGGATTCGTGGACCCTGCATGTAACCGAACGGTCAATGCTGGCGGTGGTGGATTCGAACGCCAAACCGCAGCAGGCCGCGCGACCCGGGGCGGTGCCGGTCGAAGCGCCGGCAGCAGGTGTGGATCAGACAATCGAACAGAATGTATCAGAATACGAGACAAATTCTCAAGACGTGGCTTTTGAGACATTGATGAGCAAGCAACCCTGGAACCGGCCGACCAAAGGGTCGGGGGAAACCGGTCTGCGCAAGGGCGTGCGCAAGGCAATGGCCGGATCGCTTTTAGCCACATTGCGTGAACAAGGACGGGAATTGTCTGCGAACGGTCGCGAAAGTCCCTGACGGGCGGACTAGTCCAGTATGTCGGCTGAATGTCCGGATGGGGCGCAAATCGGGCGCCGCCAAACGGTGCAGACTATCCAGTTCAGGGATCGGCGAAGAGGCAGTCCATTGCCGGAGATGGTTCGAAGGCGCCCCGCCATTCAAACCCGTCAAAACCTCTGTGCAGTAGTACTGGTTTTGTTAAGGAAGACCCGGCTATTGTCCAAGGACAACAAGCCATATCTATACTTGATCAGGCATCGCGTTGTATAGGGACAATATGGACGCACCCGTCAAACAGAAAATGACCGCAAAAGTCCCTGAGCAGGCGAAAAAGCCAGCCAGGATTAGACAGGTTCCTGCGCTCACGCGCGGGATTGCCGTCCTCCGCCTGCTCGGTCGCAGCGAAGAACCACTTGGCGTTAACGCGATCGCTCGGGCGCTTGGTCTTGTCCCAAGCACCTGCCTGCACATTTTGCGAGTATTGGCTGACGAAAATCTGGTCGCCGCCGATCCCGCGTCGAAGAAATACGGCGTTGCCGCCGGTTTGGTGGCCCTGGCGCGTTCGGCGTTGCGCCAGCACACGTTTTCCGCGGTCGTACAACCGGAACTGAACCAACTCGCGCAAACCTATGGCGCTACCGTGATCGGTGTGGAAGCGAGCGGTCTGGAACACATGATCGTCGTTGCCCTGGCGCGTTCTGATTCGCCGTTGCGCGTGCATGTCGATATCGGCAGTCGATTTCCGGCGCTGATCAGCGCCACCGGCCGTTGTGTCGCCGCGTTCTCCAGCTATCCGCGGGCGGAAATCCAGGCACGCTTCGCCAGGCTGCGGTGGGACAATCCGCCGGCGCTGACCGCGTGGTGGAAAGAGGTGCGTGCCGCCCGAAGTGCCGGATATGCCGTTGATGACGGGCAATATATCCGTGGCGTCACGATCGTCGCGGCGCCGGTTCGGATGCCGAACGGTTCGATCAACGCGCTGGTCGTCGTCGGTGTCAGCGAGCAAATACGTCGCGTTGGCCTAACCGCCGTCGGCAAGGATTTGCACGCCCGGGCGGTGCGGATTTCCAGGTCTTTGGGTGGGGAGACGTTGACAGGGGATTCGTAGTTAGGGGCCGGCTAATTTCAGCAGACTTTCCAATCCGGTTCCGCACCAATAACCTCACTGAGTCCTAAATCGGCATGGTTTCGTAAAAACCAGAGTCTCGCACACAACAACAGGTATCGGGCGGCGTCCGGATGGAGAACCGGTTTCCGGCCTAAACCCCCGTTAGATCAACATTTGCAAACCGTCAGCAGAAACGCCACATCCCGCCGCATGATCCACCGCCGCACCCTCCTGCTGTCCGCCGCCGCACTCGTGCCCCTGACCCTGACCGCCAGGGCGGCACCCGGTTCGGCATTCTCCCCCCGGGACAAGGCGGACATCGCCAGCATCGAGGCCTATTTGAACGGTCTGAAATCCCTCAAGGCGCACTTCATGCAGGTGGCCCAGGACGGCGGTATTTCCGAGGGCACCGTCTGGCTGCAACGTCCCGGCCGCATGCGGTTCCAATACGACCCGCCGGCACCGTACCTGCTGATCGCGGCGCATGGGCAACTGATTTTCAACGACTCGGCACTGCAGCAGACCAGCCAGATCGGCCTGGGGCGGACGCCACTCGGTATCCTGCTGGCAGAAACAGTCGATCTATCCGGCACCGTGACAGTCATCGGCCTCCAGCGTCTGCCCGGCCAACTTCAGCTTACCCTGATCCGCACCGACAGCCCTGGCGATGGCTCCCTGACCCTGATTTTCGCCGATCCCCCGCTGACGTTGCGGCAGTGGACCGTGGTCGATGCCCAACGGCGGGAGACTCACGTCACCCTGTATAACGCCCAACTCGGCGGCAGCTTCGACCAGCAACTGTTCGAGCAGATCGTGGTACAGGGCCCCAGGTCGCGGTAAATCGTCCACCGCATGACCGTTATGTGTCCGGCGCGGCGAAAAAGTCTTCTTTTTGCCACGAATCTGGGGGATGATCTTTTCCAAGATGAGGTCACCCCGCGTCGTCAAGCCGTTGATCGGCATCAGTTGCTGCACCAAGCAGTTCGGTGTTTTCGGAATGCCGAATCATGCGGCCTCCGATACATACGTTCGTGCGACCGATGAGGTGATCGGCGGCGTCCCGGTGCTGTTACCCGCCAACGGCCCCGCTGCGGATATTGAGACATTGCTCGATCGCCTGGATGGCATCGTCCTGACCGGCAGCCGGTCCAACGTTCAACCCGAACTCTACGACGGCCCGCCGCACGCCGAGGGCACGCCGGAAGATCCCGCGCGAGACGGCATCACCCTGCCGCTGATCCGCGCCGCCGTGGCCAGAGGCGTTCCCCTGCTGGCGATCTGCCGAGGCTTTCAAGAACTCAACGTCGCGCTCGGTGGTTCGCTGCACCAGCGTTTGCAGGACTTGCCGGATCGGATGGACCATTCCACGCCGATGCAGCCGTCCGCCCGGGTGCGCCAGGGCAAGGCGCACACCATTCGGATCACACCCGGCGGTTGGCTGCACAAGCTGGCCGGCACAACAGAGATCGCGGTGAACTCCCTGCACAATCAGGGTATCGACCAGCTTGCTCCCGGATTGATCGCCGAAGGGATCGCTCCGGATGGCACGATTGAGGCCGTTCGCGTTGTGGCCAGCCAAGCCGGCCTCGCCGTCGGTTATGCGGTCGGGGTGCAATGGCACCCGGAGTACGACTGGCGCACCGACCCCCTGTCGCGCGCGATCTTTGAACAATTCGGCGCGGCAGTCCGGGCGTATGCCGATGCAGCGCGGCTCGGCGGGGTTTCCATCGCGGCGGACTGAGAACATTCTTTCCCGAAGCCGCGCTTTACTCTCTCCGTCATGGCCAAGCTTGGCCCTCCGTCATGGCCGGGCTCGGCTCTCCGTCATGGCCAAGCTTGGCCCTCCGTCATGGCCGGGCTCGGCTCTCCGTCATGGCCAAGCTTGGCC